>NZ_JBLFEO010000001.1:0-357569 GCF_047345505.1 Maribacter aquimarinus
CAAAAACGTGCCCCGGGAACTCGTCAACTTCATCTATTACAAGATAAGCAAGGTGGTATCGATACTGCTGATGCCGGTAAGGATCAGATGGAAAATAGAAATTGCGGTGCCCGATCCGTTCCCAGGGCAACTGAATTTAAAGCTCAACTAAAAAACGGGGGATGGCTAAGTAGTTACAAAGCAAACGACATTTTTCTACCGAGTAAATGTCGTGAGAAAAGAAATTGAAATCATCACTCTTTTCGACACAAGACAAGACCCTGATAAGCTAAAAGAGCAACTGGAATAAGAACGAAAGCACAACAACGGCTATAATAAATAGGGCGGTAAGTGCTTAATTCACAGGCTGGTGTATTTTTGCGAAGTCGCCAAATCTTTTGATTTGGCTTTTAGAAAAATAAGATAAAAACAAAATGCAAAAGATTTGGCTTAGTGCAAGACCGAAAGTAAGTGCTCATCACCTGCCCTACTTGCCATAGCCTTACCGTTGGTAGCCATTTGATAACAATATGAAGTTAAAATCAGCGGATTTGAAGAAGTAAAAGTTGTGAATTAAAACAACAAAAGTCACTCACTTAAAAAGAGATAACTCCCTGAAAGTAAATAAAATATTTAAATTGAATGACTATTTTAAGGTCGAACGGGACAGTGCAATATTTTGTGTTTCACTCGCTAGAGCCGGTCAAAAATAGAATGAAAACATAGGTATAACTTTAACCGTTTAAATTTATACCTATGAATGATGAAATCGATAGATTACTGGACGGGCTTGTCTCCAAGCTCTCTGACAAGGACCAACTGGAGGAGGTGCGCGAGCAGCTCTTCAAACGGGGGGTTGAAACGCTCCTCAAAGCGGAGCTCACTGCCCATCTGGGCTACGAAAAGGGCTCGGTCCCGCCCACGGGCAACGTGCGCAACGGATTTTCCCAGAAGACCCTGAAGACCTCGGGCGGCAACCATCGCATAGATGTTCCCCGGGACAGGCAGGGAACCTTTGAGCCGTTGACCGTCCCCAAGCACGGCACCATGGCCAAGGAGCTCGAGGACTGCGTGCTGCTGCTCTATGCCAGGGGTATGGGCAACGATGACATCACCGACTTCGTGGAGCGCACCTACGGGGTGAGGTACTCGACCTCCCAGGTGTCGGTGATTACCGATACCCTCCACCAGGAGATCCGCAACTGGCGACAGCGCCCCCTGGAGGACGTGTACCCGATCATCTGGATGCCCGCCCGTGCGGTTCGGACGGGGACGCCATACACTATGAGATACGCTTCGAGGGAAAAGTGGTGTCCAAGGCCTGTATGGTCACCCTGGGGGTAGATCTCTCCGGACAGCAGGACATCCTCTCACTGGACATAGTGCGGACCGAGAAGGCCGCCGAATGGATGGCCATACTCGAGGGGCTGCGGCAAAGGGGCGTGCGCGATGTCTTCTTCCTTTGCTCGGACAACCTCCCCGGACTCGACAAGGCCATAGAGGCCATCTACCCCGAGAGCATCCGCCAGATATGCATCGTGCACCAGATCAGGAACTCACTGAAATATGTCTCCTATAAAGAACGCAAAAAAATGGCCGCCGACATCAAGGGGATATACCGGGCCGACGGACAGCGGGAGGCAAAACGGGCCCTGGAGGCGTTCAGGGAACAATGGCACGGCAAATACGCCAGGGCCGTGGAGTCATGGGAAAACAACTGGGACAACCTCACCGCCTTTCTGGAATACCCCCACGAGATCAGGAAGCTCATCTATACCACCAACATCATAGAGAGCTTCAACGCGAGCCTGAGAAAGTACACCCGAAACAAAAAGGTGTTGCCCAACGACGATGCGGCCATAAAATCCATCTATCTCGCCGCAATGGCCATCAGGAGAAAATGGCACAAATCCAGGTTTAACTGGCCACAGATCCACAATCAGTTGTATATTCACTTCAAAGAAAGAATGTCTTTATAAAACCTATGTTTTTGTTCTATTTTCAAGAAACACAAAATTCTGGATAAACTCAATTATCCAGATGGTTCAATGAGTAATTTATATCGAAAATATGTTGAAAAAAACAGGAATGAATTATAAAAGCCTACCTATAATACCGTATAACATCAATTGCAAGCGCAAGCTTGCTTACAAAAATCCTTTCGGATTTTCTACTGGGTTTTTATTTGCTAAATCAGGTGGTTGAACCACGCAACCAATCTTATGCAATACGTTGTGCTTCAGACAGAAACTTCTAATTAGCGGAGATAAATCTACCCAACAAAGAGACATCGAGAAAGCCAAAAAAATCTGGAACAGAATAAAAGGGGATGGATGTGGAAACAACGAAATTTGATATAGCAGACCATTTGGACAGCGAAGAAATGATTGCCGAGTATCTAAATACAGTTCTTGAAGATGGCGAAAGTTCTGATTTGATTGTGGCAATTGGACATATCGCAAAGGCAATAGGGATGACTAAATTTTGAAAAAAAACTGGAATGAGCAGACCGAGTCTTTACAGGGCATTATCTGACAGAGCGAAACCACAATTCGGATCAATAATGAAAGTGCTGCAAGCCATACGGGGGACAAATCAATGCTAAACCAATATCGGTGTACACCACAACACGGGTAACCGATGCACCAGCCTATCCAGACCGATAGCAAATGACCCAAGGTTGTTACCTGCCCAACGCCATTAAAAATCTGGCAACCAGGGTTTACCGCCGAAGGGGGCACATCTTCCGGCACAACCAACCCTGCGCACGGCCGTTTTCCCGTTTTAAGCCTATTCTTTGTAATTAGGGATACCCACGGGACACCACCTTATCTTGGCCTTTTTGTGCCACCGCAAAAAGATGCCCCGATGATTTATGATAAAAAAAGCCCGCTGTTTTCCGTGCCTGCCTTATTTTTGTCATTGCCTTAAACGGGATAAAACATATCAGTTATGACGCTAAACACATTACTTCGCCCCTTGGGGCTTGCCTTGGTCTTTTTCACCCTGGTAAGCTGTGGATCTGATGATGCCGGCAGGGACTATACGGGAGAGAACGACCAGGAAATTAGGGATTACATCAGCGAAAACAACCTAAATGCCGTAAAAAGCGATACAGGACTGTACTATGTGGTCACCAATCCGGGCAATGAGGGCCGCCCCACGCCCACGGACAATGTTACCGTGGCCTACAGGGGTTATTTTACCAATGGCAATGTGTTCGATCAAAGTGGTCCCGAAGGCATTTCCTTCAACCTGAACCAGGTCATTGCCGGTTGGACGGAGGGCATTACCTATTTTGGAGAGGGTGGGGAAGGCGTCTTGCTCATTCCTTCCCGTCTGGGCTACGGCAATGCGGGCCGGGGAAGCATACCCGGTGGCGCCGTGCTTGTTTTTGACATCTCCCTTTTGAGCATCAACTAAGTATTGCTGAATGGGTTGTAACACCGCCCCTGGCTTGCGGGGGCAGCCTCAATCGATCCTGAAGGCAGTGCCCTGCATAATGCGCAGTTTCTTGTTGGGGTTCTTTACCGCGCTCTTGTACTCAAAGGTGTAGGAGCTGTCCGTGGAGCTAATGATCTTGTAGTGTATGGCCGCCCTACTGTTCATGTCCTGCAAAACAAACTCACAATTGTTTACCCAGCGCACGGTGGCACTGTCCACTTTACCTTCGTAATAATCCACACTGTATGCCTCTCCCCGGACAAAGCGGCCCATTTTGGTGGTGTCTCCCACCTGGTATTCAAACGAAAACTCCCCGGTTTTATAGGCGTCGCAATCTTTTTGGGGGGCATAGCAGGAAGAAAGGAGCACCGTTAAGGCAAAAAGGGAAACAACAGCTTTTTTCATAACATCAAAATTAAGAAATGCCCTGGCCATAAGCGGAAACATTATCATTTTTATAACGCTTTTTAAGCGGGCAAAACAAAGGGAACGCACTTCTTACGGGTAATGGAAAGATGGCATTCCGTTTTTGGTGCCTTGTCCTAGCTGTCCGATTCCCATACAAAAGAGGGTAGGCTTGTGGCCCAGGCGAAGATCAGCCTTTTTCCCGATACGTTTTAAAGGTGCCGTCCCTAAAAAAGACCACAATTCGATCAATTTCGGAATCCGTATTGGCCGTGGCAACCTGCTGCCCCGCGACCACTTTAACGGATGGGGCAGGGGCAAGGACTTGGTTGCCCTCCCGAGGAAAGGATCCCTTTCCGTAGAGCAACCAGTACAAGTCCACCTCCGGATAGGTTTCCACAATCTTCATCACGAATTCCAAACTGGGCTTGTTGCGCCCTTTTAGATAGTGGGAGATACTGGAACGCTGCACACCGATGCTTTCCGCAAAAGCGGATGCGGAGAGCTCATAGTGCTCCAAGATAAGTTGCAGCCTTTTGGTGATGTGGGACATGTCCTCCACAAGTTTACAATATTAAATTATACAAAAGTAACCATTTGCCCATCCATCCCAAAAGGAAAAAAAGGCATAAGAAAATATAAATAATAGATTTAAATAATACACATTAAAATATTGATTTTCAATTATTAATAAATATAATATACGAATTGTTCAGATTTGTAAATAAACGCACTGGCCCCATCGGGCAAAAATGTTTACAAATGTAAATAAATTAGCCCGTAGCTTTGTGCTTTGCTATTCATCATGATGACGGACAAAAACAAAATAGGACCATGGCTCCCCGTACAGGGCATAAAGGGAAGGTACATTACCAACGACCACTTGGAGGGGTTCTTGACCACCCTTGGCAACAAGGCGGTGATCGGTCAGGTGGGCCGATCGGTAAAGGGTGCGCCCATACATTGCCTGAAGCTGGGCCAGGGCCCCCACCGGATTTTAATTTGGTCGCAAATGCACGGTAACGAGGCCACGACCACCAAGGCCTTGATGGACTTGGTCCAATATCTCACGGGAGGGGAGGAAGGGGCCCAAAACATATTGGGCAAAATCTCCCTTACCATCATTCCCATTTTAAATCCGGATGGTGCCAGGGCCTACACCCGGATCAATGCCAATGGTGTGGACCTGAACCGGGATGCCCAGCAAAGAACCCAGCCGGAGTCAGAAGTGCTCTGGGAGGTGTACCGGGAGTGCCAGCCCCATTTTTGCTTCAACATGCACGGGCAGCGCACTATTTTCAGTGCGGGAGACCGGGAAAAACCGGCCACGGTTTCCTTTTTGGCCCCCGCCTTTGACGCGGCGCGGAGTCTGTCTCCCGCACGCCAGGCCGCCATGCAGCTCATCGTGGCAATGAATTTGGCGCTTCAGCGGGTGATACCAAACCAGGTGGGCCGCTATGATGACGGTTTTAACCCCAACTGCACGGGAGACGCTTTTATGATGCAGCAAACGCCCACAGTATTGTTTGAGGCGGGACATTATCCTAACGATTATGGGAGGGAGAGCACAAGGGCCTTGATTTTTATGGCCTTGAAAACAGCACTGGAATCCATTGCGGATACCCGTTGGCAAACGCATTCCGTGGCCTCTTATGCCCGTATTCCCGAAAACCAAAAACGGTTTGTGGATGTACTGCTCCACAACCCCCATCTGCTAGCGCCCCAAATGCACAAGGATGACACCGTGGGCATCATGTACAAGGAAATGCTGGTAAACGGGGAGATCGTGTTTAAACCGGACAGCGAAAACGTGAAGGTGGGGGCCAAAGGCCTTTACGGCCACCTCGCCCTGGACTGCGCCAACCCCAAGCACTTGAAAATCATCCAAGAGAGAGAATTGGACACCATTTTGTCATAAATACGACATTGAATTCAGACTTATTCCCGTAATGATCACATTTTATTTAAAAAAAATCGGAATTGATTGATTATTATTTATTTTTGCAGCAAAATTAGATATTATGGCAAAGGTTAAATTAGACGAAATAGATCACCAGATATTGGACATGCTCATAGACAATACCCGGACCCCGTTCACGGATATTGCCAAAAAGCTGCTCATTTCTGCGGGCACGGTGCACGTTAGGGTAAAGAAAATGGAGGAGGCCGGCATTATAAAGGGCTCGTCACTAAGCCTGGACTATGTGAAATTGGGCTACGCTTTTATCGCCTATGTGGGCATTTTTCTTGAAAAAACCCATCAAACAAAGTTTGTACTGGAACGTTTGAACCAAATTCCCAACGTGACCATTGCGCACATCACCACCGGAAAATTCAATATTTTCTGTAAAATCCGCGCTAGGGACACCACCCACGCAAAAAACATCATTTTTAGGATAGACGACATTGACGGCATCAGCCGAACGGAAACGATGATTTCCCTCGAAGAGAGCTTCAACGACAAAAAACGGTTGATGCACACCATTTTCAACGAGTTGTAACAATTGCAGTAAAGGGAATGCCTTTTGTAGCGACCCGTGGAACCTTTGGTTCTTCGGGTTTTTTTGTGGCTGCCAACGGAGCTCAATGGTCCCCAAGTGGCCCTGAAAGCCCTGTCTTATGCCCAAATCCTTTTGGTTGGTTTTGGTGCGTTGGTGTGCCGGGGCAGCTCCAGGATGGGCCAAGATACTTTAGTGGAAATTCACGGTGTTCGCTGTGGATGGTGGATCAATCCACCGAAAGTACATCATCGTCCTGCAGCACGGGCCCGTCTTCACTGGGGTCTTCCACCAACTGGGTGCCGCCCGTGGCGTCTGCGCCCAATTCCTTTTCCATGTTCTTTTCAAAATTGGCTATGAAGGTAGAAAGGCTTTTACTGATCTTTACCAAGTAGATGGCGTCTGCGGTCTTGAGTTCCACAGCTTCCACGTGATCGCCGTTATGGTTTTTAAAATGAATGATGTCCTCATCCCCGTAGCCGTGAGGGTACGTTTCCAACAGCAGGTTGGCCAGGTGGTGGTCCAGTTTCTTGTAATCAATTAACCTTCGTGTCATTTGTTCCGTATTTGGTAGTTTGGTGTTACCAAAGTAGCCAATTGCACAAAAGCGGTATATTTAGAGTTGTGAAACCCTACAAAGAAGTACATAAAGCCCTTAAACTTTGTAGTAAACAAATGCCTTGTCAATGAGTCCATTGGGTATTTCCACATCGATCTGGGCACGGCCAATGGCGTTGAGCAGTACAAAGTTTATTTTCCCGTGTGCATTTTTCTTGTCAAACTTCATCAACTCCAAAATAGGCGGCACATCCTTGTCCTCCAGGGGCACGCGGCCAAAAACGTCCAGAAATGTGTGCTTTATGTCTTCCATGGCCTCAAAGGAAAGTCCGGTGAGGGCGTGGGAGAGGTGGGCTTCCAAGACCATTCCCACGGCAATGGCCTCCCCGTGCAACAGGGCCTCCTTTTCTGGATGCTCCAAAAAATAGGATTCCAGGGCATGGCCCAAGGTATGTCCAAAATTCAGTATTTTTCTAAGCCCCTGTTCCGTGGGGTCTTCCAGCACCACCTTGTTTTTAATGCGTACCGAGGTATGTATGTGCGCGGCCAGCTGGTCCTTGTCCCCTTTCTCTTTTAGGGCCTCCCAGTACCTGGCATCCTTTATGAGCCCGTGCTTTAGCATTTCGGCCCTGCCACTTCTTAGCTGCCGTTCTTCCAGGGTGCCCAAAAATCCGGGCACCACCAAGACCATCTCGGGCTGGTTGATCACGCCCACTTGGTTTTTCAGTGTTCCCAGGTCCACCCCGGTCTTACCGCCCACGGAGGCATCCACCATGGAGAGCAGGGTGGTGGGCACGTTAATGAAGGCAATGCCGCGTTTAAAGGTAGAGGCCACAAAACCGCCCAGATCGGTAAGCACCCCACCGCCCAGGTTAATGAGCAGGCTCTTGCGATCGGCCCCCAGTTCCGAAAGGGCTTCCCAGACCCCAACACAGGTCTCTATGGTCTTGTTGATCTCCCCAGATGCAATCTCAATGATCTCAAAGGCATGATCGCCCTCAATTTCTGCCATAAAGGGCGGTAGGCAATGGAGGTGGGTATTTTCGTCCACCAGGATAAAAACGGTGGAATACGCCCGCTCTGCCAAGTGGTGGTTTAGCCGCTCCATGGCCTTTTTGTTAAAATGTACCGCGTAGGCATCGGACACTATGGAATCCATCTCCATTACTCATCGTTTTTTTTGGTATAACGGCAGCAAAATAAAGGTAAAAATTATATAATGGAATATAATTGTGTGATTATATTTGATTAAAAAAATGGCAAGGGCAAATGGAGAAAATTTTTGAAAATACGGCAACGGCTTTTTCCCTAAAAAGCGATGCCGAACTGGAAAGGGCCTATTTTCTCTTTAAGATGATCGCCAACGAGCCCTTGGTAAAATTGGGCACCCTGATGACCAATTTTGCCCTCAAGGCCAACTTACCGGTAGAGGGCCTGATCAGGGCCACCGTCTTTGACCATTTTTGCGGGGGCGTAAATGAAGTGGACTGCCTGCCCGTGGTGGACAAAATGTACCAGAAGGGCGTGGCTTCCGTGCTGGACTATTCCGTGGAGGGCAAGGATGAGGAAGACCCCCTTGACCACGCGGTACAGGTGATTCTTACCATTTTGGACTTTGTAAAGGAAAGGGAGGCCATACCTTTCGCCGTGTTCAAGCCTACGGCCTTTGGCAGGTTTGCCCTGTACCAGAAAAAAGGGGAGGGAAGGCACTTGACCGCAGATGAACAGGCCGAATGGGGCCGGGTGGAAAACCGCTTTGACAAGGTCTGCAAAAAAGCGCACGACCTCAATGTGTCCCTGTTGATCGATGGGGAAGAAAGCTGGATGCAGGATGCCGCAGACCAATTGGTAACCGAAATGATGCGCCGTTACAACACCGGGAAGACCATAGTCTTCAATACCTTGCAGGCCTATCGTTGGGACCGGCTGGATTATTTGAAGAAACTGCACGCAACCGCGGTAAGGGAAGGTTTTACCGTGGGCATCAAAGTGGTGCGCGGTGCCTATATGGAAAAGGAGAACGAGCGGGCGGAAGCCATGGGCTATCCGTCTCCCATCTGTGCCTCCAAGGCGGCCACGGACCAGAATTTTGATGAGGCCGTGCGCTATATGATCGCCCATTTGGATACCATTTCCATCTTTGCCGGAACCCATAATGAAGCCAGTTGCTACGCGCTGATGGCCCTGTTGACGGAAAAGGGCATTGCCAAGAACGATGCCCGTGTGTGGTTTGGGCAATTGTACGGAATGAGCGACCATATTTCCTTTAATCTGGCCGCCCACGGCTACAACGTGGCCAAATACCTGCCCTTTGGGCCGGTCAAGGACGTCATGCCCTACCTTACCAGGCGGGCCGAGGAAAACACCTCGGTGGCCGGGCAGACCAGCCGGGAACTCTCCCTGATCAAAAAAGAACGAAAGCGCAGAAAAATGTAGGGGCTTTTACGGGGAAATGACCAGGCTTTTCAAGGTGGCCTTCTTGGGACAGTTCTCTACCTGCATCACGGCCGGATCTCCCTTGATCATCCCCTCTATCACGTAGGTCTTGCATGGCCGGCTCTTCGTGTCACTGGCACCAAAATCCACATCGCCATCCCTAAGGAAGCCTTTTATCTCCAGGGTATCCAACTGTTTGGAAACCAGCATTTCCCGGACCTCTTCCGAATAATAAAAGGGCTTGGACCGGATGTCCTTCAGGGTTCGGCAATTGGGGAGGTAGCAGAAATACACCCCGCTCTCATCTGCTTTTTTCTTGAGAAAAAAAGCCAGAAAAACAATGCCCAGGGAAAGCCCAAAAAGAAAATACCCGAGCCGTTTTAAAAAGTGTGCGTTCATATCCTTTGTATGGCACAAAGTTAGCGCATACCCATGGAGACCGGAAAGGAAAGGATGGTTTTATTGTAATTGGAGTATTTCTGAGCTTTCCTAGCCATAACGGGTTACAGGGATAAAAGAAGATAGAGGTCAGTAGATAGTTACCTATTTTAAATCGAGTTGATAGCTTAAATGTCAGGCTGAGCGCCCGCCTGAATTGTAGTCGAGGCAGGCAGTCGAAGTCTTCCTTGGCTGGCAAATGGTTCTCTCCCGAAATTTCGGGAGCGCTCGAACTGACAATAGTAAAAATTATTAACCGTTTTATAATCAAATAATTACCTTGTTTGATGGATAAGTATTTATCTACTGACCTCGAAAAGAAGAATTGAAAAAAATAGGATTTCTCTCAAAAAATAAGAAAATTGATGTCGCTGTAGGGCATATCGAACCAATCGCCCACTGATTTGTTTGTGAGGATGCCGTGGTAGAGGTAGAGGCCATTGCGCAAGCCCTTGTCAAACCGCAGGGAATTTTCGAGTCCGCCATCCTCGCCAATTTTCAGCAAATAGGGCGTAAAGATATTGCTGATGGACACCGAGGCCGTTTTGGGGTATCTGGACGGAATGTTGGGCACCCCGTAGTGCACCACCCCAAATTTGGTTATGGTGGGCTTGTTGTGGTAGGTGATCTCGCTGGTCTCAAAACAGCCGCCCGTATCAATGCTCACATCTATGATCACCGCACCTTTTTTCATTTGCTCCACCATGGTGCTGTCCACAACCACCGGTGCCCTGTCCTTGCCCCTGGTGGCCCCTATGGCCACATCACAACGTTTCAGCGCCTTGACCAGGTTCTTGGGCTGTATGGTAGAGGTATATACGGTCCGTCCCAGATTGGTCTGTATGTTTCTGAGCTTGGTAATGGAATTATCGAACACCTTGATGTTGGCCCCCAGCCCAAGGGCAGACCGCGCGGCAAATTCTCCCACGGTACCGGCACCTATGATCACCACTTCCACGGGAGGCACCCCACTGATGTTGCCAAACATAAGGCCATTGCCCGCATTGCTCACGGCCATGAGCTCTGCCGCGATCAATACGGAAGAAATGCCCGCTATCTCGCTCAGGGAACGCACGGCAGGGTACTTGCCGTCGTCATCACGGATGTATTCAAAAGCTATGGCAGTGATTCGCTTTCGGGCCAGGGCCTCAATGTATTCCTTGTGCTGTGTCTTGATCTGCAGGGCCGAGATAATGGTGGTCTGCGGATTGATCATTTCTATTTCGGCCAGGGAGGGCGGCTCCACTTTTAGCAATAGGGGGCAGGAAAAGACCTTTTTGGTGTCCTTGGTGATCTCCCCGCCCGCATTGGTGTAGTTCAGGTCCGTAAAGTTGGCCCCTTCGCCGGCCCCGGACTCAATGAGCACCCTGTGGCCATTGGCCGTTATGGCGTTGACGGCGTCCGGGGTAAGGCAAATGCGCTTTTCCTGATATTGATTCTCTTTTGGAAGCCCTATAAAGAGTTCCCCCTTTTGTTTCAGTACCTCCAAGGTCTCTTCTTGGGGCAGCAATTGTTGGGTGCTAAAAGGGGTGGCGGGTTGTTTCATACAAAAGCGGGTAATGGTATGGCATTCTCAAAAATAAGTCAACTTTTTGTGGTATGCACGGCCTTGGCTTCAATTTATCCTTTTTCAACAGAAAAACAAACTGAAAAAAGGGTTGCCCAAGCAAAAAAGCGTCATTTAAAATTATGGGGGTTAATGGTTTAGGGGTCAGTGTATGGTGGCTCATTTTAAATTGGGTTGATGGCCAGAATGCCAGGCCGGGCGCCCGCCTGAATTGTAGTCTGGGCAGGCAGTCGAGAACTTTTCGCCAGCCAAAGAAGGCATCGACTGCCTGCCCGTCCGGTAGGCGGGCGCTCGAACTGACAACGGCAAAAGTTTTTATTTATTCAATAATCAAATGATTACCTTGTTAAATGAAGACGTATTTAACTACTGACCGCTATAATGGTTTTTGTTCCCGCACCCGTCATCCCAGGAAACCAAAAATGATTTGGCCATGATGGCTTGGCCATACCAAGTCACGTTTGCCGTGGCCGGCCCTTATGTAAATATTGGGACAGGGAAAGGCGGGGCTGGGGCCAGTTGGGCCAGAAATGCCGCGTTGTAAAGGGTTGCACACACCGGCCGGCCCCTTATTGAAAACGCTGAAAGATATTGGGAAAGTCCTTTAATTTTGCTTCAATGTTGCCCGTGGAAAGGGTGCTGTTTATGTAATCCACCAAGCCTTTGGAAGGCCGCTGATCGTGTGGCGCGCCGTTTGCAGGTTCCTTTTTTTTGTGTTCCACTTTTGCCTTTTGCATCCTGTTCTTCTGCTGCTTTTCCTTAAGACTCATCAGTTCTGCCTCCATGGCCTCGAGATCGATCCCGTGCACGTATTTGTCGTACAGGCGTATCCGTATGAGGTACACAAAAGGAATCACCACCATACAGATGGGCAGCAGCCACCAGATGTTGTCCGTGTCCACGTAGTTGTCAGAATCAAACACCACCTCAAACAACTGAAAGGCATACATGCCAATGGGAATGATGAGAATATGGTACCACCAATTTTTTGAGGTAAGGAACCAAAAAATGAAAAGATAGAGGGGTATGAGCTTGCTGGTCAAGAACCAGAGGTAGGTTTTGGCGTCTGCAAAACCATGATCCCCGATCACAATGCCCATAAGGGACACCGAACCGTCTGCATTGCTGGGAAGATACTCGTAAAATTTATAAAGAAATGGGGAGATGGCTATAAAAAATACCATCACAGATTCCACGTAAATCTTCTTTTTGATCTTGAGACGGGGTAGGTTGCCAGACATTGGGATTCATTTTCTTAACCCCTAACGTAAAATCCCACAAAAAAGTATAAAAAAAGACCGAAACAACTCCGGTCTTTTAGCTTCGGTTGAAAAATGACTTAAATCCTCTTCGTCAATTTTCTTTTGTCAATGCCCAAAGCACCCACTTCCTCGTCTATGGTAAGGGTAGGGGCGGCCATGGCGAATAAGAACACACCAAGGCACAGGCTGGCCAAAAAGGTTTTTTGTCTTTTCATTTTCAAAAAGGTTTAATTAGAGGAACATTCCTACTATAACAAACGTAAGAAATATTAGACAAACAAAACACCTTTAAACGTTAAAATTGCACGTTTCATCGGATTTTTTTATCCTTTTGTCGATTTTGGGTCGAATGCTGGATTTCTTGGAAAAGCCCCGGCATCATGGGGATGGGTGCGGGCTGTGCCAAGATGTCCTTGTTTTGGACGCCTTTGCAAACGTCTTGCCCAGCAGACCACAGCATGGCCCTGTGCAGCCCTCTTTGTTCTTAACGGTGCTTGCGTACCAGGGCATCTTGGCAAAATGAGGGTGCGCCTGGTTACTATGGCTTGGTTTGGGCCTTGCGCTGCGCCTCGGGCCCTCTGGGCATGGCCAATTCCCGGGTCTGCGCATCTACCATGGCAATGGTAAGGTGCACCGTGTCATGGGGGAGGGCAGGGGACACCTTTTGGGGCCATTCCATAAAGGACCAACAATCTGTCATAAAGTATTCTTCCAGCCCCATGTCATAGGCTTCCTCCACCGTGTTCAACCTATAAAAATCAAAATGGCGCGCCAACAAGCTTCCCTGGGGGTCCACATATTCGTTCACAATACCAAAGGTGGGGCTGTTAGTTTCCGGCAAACCGCCCAGCTGCGCCATGATCTCCCTGACCAGGGTGGTCTTGCCGGCCCCCATGGGTCCGTGCAGGGCCACATTTTTGGAGGGGGCGTTCTCCAGCACCAACCTGGCAATCTCCGGTAATTCCTTTTCGGAATAGCGTAGCTTGATCATTTTTTCCATACTGCTGTCCATAGGGCCAAAGATAATGGGTTTCTGTGGTGCCAGGGCCAAAGCGGCTTTCAAATTCAGTGTGCCCCCTGCCATGGTGGGGCGCACCATCCAAGGGGCAATGGGTGGGTGGCCCAAAACCACCGTCCATAGGTCTAGGGAAGTGCGGCAATGATCTTTGAAAGGAAGGTGTCCACGTCAAAATCGGGCGTTTCGGCGAGCCCGGTGCGCACCACCACCAGCGATTTGGAAGGGATGATGAAGACATATTGGCCCTGAAACCCCTGTGCGCAGTACATGTCCTTGGGCACATTGGGAAACCTGCCGCCCGCATTGAGCCAAAAATGCGCACCATAGCCCCCGTTGCTGTTCTCGGTTGGGGTGGCCACGTATCCTGCCCATGTCTCCGAAAACAATTGTTCTCCGTTCCAACGGCCCTGATTTAGGTAGAGGAGGCCAAACTTGGCCCAATCTCGCGTATTGGCCCATCCGTAGGACGACGCCACATAGTTCCCCACAAGATCCGTCTCCAGAGTCATGGAATGCATTCCGATGGCATCAATGAGCTCCCGGTAGGGAAAATCCAGATACGCTTGGTGGGTGCCCAACCGCTCCCTGAGGAGGCCGGAGAGCAGGTTGGTGGTGCCAGAGGAATAGTTCCATACCTCTTTGGGCGGGGCCATTACCGGATTGTTCCGTTGGCCAAGGGTCATGTCCGAGGCCAGGAACAGCATTTTGGTGACATCTGATATCTCAAAGTATTCCTCTTCCCAGGCCAGGCCGCTCTGCATGCGCAACAGGTGGTCATAGGTAATTTTTTTCTTTTCCTCCGAAACATCGGGGTCCGATGCGAAGGCGGCATCGCCCACCCTGAGCTTTCCCTGGTGTTCCAAAATGCCAAAGAGGGTGGCCCAGACACTCTTGGTGGCAGACCATCCCAAAATAAGGGTTTCTGGGCCAAAACCGGGGGCATAGCGTTCTGCCAGCAATTCATTTTTGTAGGCCACCAATACCGTGCGGGTCTTGTGTTGTTGGGGCTTTTCAAAGGCAAAGTCCAGGGCGTGGCCCAACAGCGCATGGTCCACTTCGGCAAATAGGGTGTCCCTGACCCCTGCGTTGCCAAAGGGAAAGGGTAGGCTGTCCTTCGCTTTTGTACGCTTGGGGAGCAGCTCAAAGGCATGGGCCTGATGTTCCCCATTGACCAGGACGGCGCCCAGGCCTTCCTTAAAGACGGCTTTGCGTTCCATAAGGCCATAGACGTTGGCGGTGGCCTGTTTTTCTTCCGGGGATACCCAGGAATTCGCCAGGTTGATCATGGGCATGTCATGATCATGCCGTTGTAGGCCTTCTGCCTCGCGCTGGGCCAAGAACACCCCGGAGGCCATATTTTTTGCCGCATAGCCAGATATGAGGTTCAACTTGGGGTAGTTGATGTAGATGATGGTGCCCAGTACGCCAACGACCACCGCAGAAACAAGGAACAGTCTTTTCAAAGGAAAGGGGTTTTATGAAAGTGTTGTAAATTTATCAAAAAATGACGGAAGAATGTCCAACACAGGATTGATCATTGAAGAACGGAGCCGGGATATTGGCGATTTTTTGGTGGGGCGGCTCATTCCCTTTCGCAAAAAGCGCACCATTGGCCCGTTCATTTTCATAGACCATATGGTCCCCACTGCCCTGGGACCCGAAACATATATGGATGTGGATCAGCACCCCCATATAGGCTTGGCCACGCTTACCTATATGCTCTCCGGAGAGCTCATGCATGCCGATAGTATGGGAACGGTGCAGCGCATACGGCCCGGTTCCGTGAATTGGATGGTGGCCGGCAAGGGCGTGTCCCATACAGAGAGAACCCCCAAAGACCTCCGCAACGGGCATCGCTTTTTGGCCCACGGCTACCAGATTTGGGTGGCCTTGCCCAAGGAGCTGGAGGGGATTCCCCCAGAATTTCACCACATTCCGGCCCAAGCGCTACCGCAATGGAAAGAAGACGGTGCCTCCTTTACCCTGGTGGCCGGGGAAGGCTATGGTAAAACGTCTCCGGTACCGGTACATTCCCCACTTTTTATGGTGGAAGTAAAGACCACCAAGGAATTTTATCTGAATACCAAAGACCATCTCAAAGGGGAAATAGGCATCTGTGTGGTGGAAGGCAGCCTGCAGGCCTGCGGGCAGCCGGTAAAAAAGGGCCATATTGCCGTGAGCAAGGTGAGCGATACCTGCGAGACCGTGGTGGCGCCCAACAGTCACCTCCTGCTGTTTGGCGGCGCGCCCCTGCCCGAGCCACGCCACATCTATTGGAATTTTGTATCGCACGACAAGGAAATCATTGAAAAGGCCAAGCGGGACTGGGCCAACAAGACCTTTCCCATGATGGAGGGGGACAGCAGCTATGTGCCCCTTCCCGGGTCATAGCTTTTCCCAGACCTTGTCCGGAGAGAGCCTAAAGGAGCCCAGATGGGCAAAAGTGCACTCGTGGGGGGCGATCAGGGACAAAAAAGTGCTTTGGTCCTTGGCCCTGTACAGGTGATAGGTCTTGCCTATGATGGGCTCAAAATTGAATTTGGCGCCATAGACCAGGTCATTGTACTCAAACTGCTGCATCATCTCCCGGTACTGCCGTTGCAATTCCTGGAACTTGGCCTTGAACTGATAATTGGCCCCAACAATGTGGGCATTCTTCCAAGAAGTGACATCCGGGGGCGTGATCTTGGGTGCGGCCACGCCGGTGGCATAGGGCATCAACTTACCGTGATAGGACTGGGTGTCCTCATCAAAGACCACGGCATCGGGTTTCTTTTCTTTTTTCATCGCCCTGCAAAATTACAAAAAGCAACGCTCAAATTCAACGGATTCCAAAGATGGGTTACAAAAGGAATAATTATATTTAAGGTTTGATGCACAAACCCCATCAACCCTAAAAAATTGGCTAGATACCTGTTTGCCTTATTGCTGTGGCTGTCCCTGTCTGCCTGCGGGGATGATGCCAAAGTGGCCGCTTATGATTGGATACCCCTAAAGGTGACCGCCACCGCCTACACGGATGACCCTGAGCAGACCTCCCGGCTGCACCCGGGCATTACCGCTTGGGGAGATTCCCTGAGGCCCGGTGTTAAATGGATCGCCGTATCCAGAGATCTCATTGCCAAGGGACTTGGGCACAACACTATGGTAAAAATAGATACCTTTGAGGGTATTTACCTGGTAAAGGACAAAATGCACCGCCGCTGGCGCAATCGCATAGACATCTTTATGGGGAAGGATGTTGAAAGGGCCAGGGAATGGGGCAGAAGAAAAGTAAGCATTGCCTATGCCGTAAAAAAGGATTCCCTAAACACCGATTTGAAATGAAACCCTGCCACCTGATCGCACTGTTGCTATTGACCCTGACCGCATGTAGCGTGAAAAGGACCATAGTGGACATGCCTATTGTCTTTGACGAGCAAAGAAAAGAATTGACCTTGGCCTATTTAAAGGAGCGCTACGGCCTGCAGCAGCGGGAACCGCTCATTGACCCAAAAATGATCGTGCTCCACTGGACGGTGATCCCTACCCTTGAGCGCTCCTTTGCGGCGTTCAGGGAGCCCACCTTGCCCAATTGGAGACCGGACATCAAGGGGGTTAGCGGCCTAAATGTCTCGTCCCAGTTTTTGGTGGACCGGGACGGCACCATCTACAGATTGATGCCAGAGACCACCATGGCCAGGCACGTGATCGGATTGAACCACACCGCCATAGGGGTGGAAAATGTGGGCGGAGGCGATGAGCTGCCGCTTACCAAGGCCCAATTGAAGAGCAATATCTGGTTGGTGCGCCATCTGAAGAAAAAATACAACATTGAGTACGTCATTGGCCATCATGAATACACCCTTTTTGAAGACCACCCGCTCTGGTTGGAGGTGGACGATGGGTACCGCACCGTAAAATCAGATCCTGGAGATGAATTTATGGCCAAGGTACGCCGTGCCGTGGCCGACCTCAACTTTAAACCCTTGCCAAAATGAAACTTAGCATTACCTGCCTGGGCCTTTTGTGCTGCCTGCACTTTTCCCATTCCCAAAAAAGCGAGCTCACCAGCAAATTGTACAATACGTATGAGCGGTACAAGGAACCGAGCCTGGACAAGCGCCGCATTAAATACGCGGACCTGCAGCCCCTCATTGGCAACTTAAGGAAGAACAAGAAGTTCCAAGTGACCAAGGTGGGCACCTCCATTGGCGGTAGGGACTTGAACTTGGTGAGTGTGGGATCAGGGGACATCCCAGTCTTCCTGTGGTCCCAGATGCACGGGGACGAACCCACCGCCACCCAGGCCATTTTTGACATTCTGAACTTTTTGGACAGTGCGGACGATAGGGCTGAGAAAGAACAATTGCTGTCCAAGGTGAGCCTGCATTTTTTGCCCATGCTCAATCCCGATGGAGCAGAACTTTTTCAACGCCGAAACCTCTTGGGCGTGGACCTGAACCGGGATGCCCTGCGCCTGCAATCTCCCGAGAGCAAAACCTTAAAGCGGGTAAGGGACAGTTTGGACGCCCGTTTTGGCTTTAACCTGCACGACCAGAGCACGTATTACAATGCAGAGCGCACCGAACGTCCCGCCACCATTTCCTATTTGGCACCGGCCTACAATTACGAAAAGGACATTAATGGGCAGCGGGCCAATGCCATGAAGATCATTGTGTTCATGAACAACATCATACAAGAATACGCACCGGGCCAGGTGGGGCGTTACAACGACGATTTTGAGCCCCGTGCCTTCGGGGACAACATACAGAAATGGGGCACCAGTACCATTTTGATCGAATCCGGCGGTTTTCCCAACGATGTGGAAAAACAGGAAATAAGAAAATTGAACTACGTGAGCATCTTGGCGGCCATCCATACCATTGCCAACGGCAGTTACCGGGACATTCCCTTGGAAGACTACGAAAGAATTCCCGAGAACGACCGCAAACTGTTCGATCTAAAAATACTGGGGGCCACCTATGAACTCAAGGGCCAGCCCTATATCATTGATCTTGGCATCAACCGTTTGGAAGTGGATCTGGAAGACCATTCCAATTTTTGGTACAGCAGCAGGGTAGTGGACCAAGGGGACCTTTCCACCTTCTACGGTTACCAGACCCTGGAGGCCACGGGAATGACCCTGGTGCCGGCCCGGGTGTACCCCACGGTCATGGACAACGCCCAATTGAACAATGGCACCTTTCCCGTTTTGGAGGCCTTGAGGGAGGGCTATGCCTATGTAAGGACCACCAACCTTCCGGCCGCCGACCTTTACAGTGCCTTGCCCTTGCACAAAGTGGGGGTGTCATTCTCGGCGCCCGAGTTGGCACTGAAACCGGGCGTACAGCCCACTTTTTTTCTAAGAAAAGGGGGCAATTTAAAGTATGCGGTGATCAATGGGTTTCTCTTGGATCTGGGCTTGGACCAAGAGGCGCTGCTGCGGCAGTTCAGGTCCGCAAAGGGCAACGCCATGCTGTTTCGCTGAACGTTCGGTCAAAAAAAAACTGGAGATGGCAGCAACAAAAAAGGAAGGCTTTTTGGGCCTTCCTATGTTTTTTGTAGCGAGGGGGGCACTATAGGTTTTCCGTATCCAACAGGGCAAAAAACTTATCCAGGTTGGGCAGTATCACAATCTTTGTCCTTCTGTTCTGTGCCATGTGCTCCTTACTATCGTTTTCCACCAAGGGAAGGTAACTGCTGCGGCCCGCCGCAATGAGCTGAGAGGGCTCCACACCAAAATCGTTTTGCAGTTTGCGCACCACGGAGGTGGCCCGCTTAACGCTAAGGTCCCAGTTGTCCGAAACCATCGGGGTACTTATGGGGCGGCTGTCCGTATGGCCTTCCACCATCACTTCCATACTGGGTTCGGACTTAATGACCTCGGCCAATTTTCCCAAGATATTGTCTGCCTTATCGCTTACACGGTAACTGGCCGTGTTGAACAGCAGTTCGTCCGAGATATTGATCATCACCACCGTTTTGTCTATGCTCACGTCCACGTCCTCTCCCTCATCGGAAATGGACTGTTTTAGCTTGTAGGAGACCGCGAGGTTCATGGAATCTTGCAAGGTCTTGGCGTTGGCCAATTTGGCCGGATCCACGCGCTCCAGGGTCTTGCGCATTTTGGCCTTGGTGTTGTTGCTCATTACGGCCACGTCCTCCACGGTGGTAAATTGGCTGTCGTTAATCTCCTTCAGGGAGTTGATCTTGTCATTGTATTCTGCCACACGGGCCTCAATTTTGGCCATTTTCCCTTCCAGCTCTTCCTTCTCCACCTGTGTTTTGGTCAAGGCGCTTTTGGTCTGGGCCAGATTGTCTTCCAAAGCCACGTATTTTTTCTTGGATACGCAAGAGGACAAGAGTCCCAATACCAACAATCCTGTAATGGATGCTTTTCTCATTTTTTTGTTCTTTAAGGTTACAAATGGTGTTTGGCTTATGTACGAAGGAAGTTGGGGAATGGATGTTCTCCCCAGCAGATTTTCCGTCTTTAAGGTAGGTTGGGCAAACAAAAAAATGGCATTTCAAATCTGTTACAAACCAAAGCGTGCCCGAGTTGTTCTGCTTGGCAAAGTGCTGCATCGAAAGAGCAACCAAATGGGGACCTCCTATTTTTTTGGGTATTTTGGGAAGGAAGTCCAACCATGCCCTAAGTTTCCGGTTTGCACGCC
Source organism: Maribacter aquimarinus (assembly GCF_047345505.1). Classification (NCBI taxonomy): domain Bacteria; kingdom Pseudomonadati; phylum Bacteroidota; class Flavobacteriia; order Flavobacteriales; family Flavobacteriaceae; genus Maribacter; species Maribacter aquimarinus. The sequence goes on from NZ_JBLFEO010000001.1 coordinate 20,262, forward strand.
TGGATGGCCACAATGTATGGCCCCTTTGCCACCATGGACCAAAAAAAACGCCCCCGAAAATGGGAGCGCTTGCATGTTGTTGATGCGTGGTGGCGGTTATTCACACCCGCCGGTAAAACCGTTGGCGTTGAACTTGGTCTGCACGGCGCCCTGCCTGGAACCGGCGCGTACTTCAATGGCCAGGTTGTTCTCGCCACTGCCATCCCTTTTGGGGCTGCAGTACTCAAAGAGGTAAAAGCTGTTGGCCCGCTCGGACACCTTGTCCGAGATATCGCGGAAGGTCTGCTCCAACTCCTCTTTGTTCTGGGCAAAGACACTGGCGGTCTTGCCAATGTCCTCCAGTACGTCCGTATCAATTTCACTGCCCAGGCCTATGGTAAAGAAAGAGATGTTGGCATTGGCCTCCTCTACCTTTTTAAGGGCCGCGGCCTCGCTATTTCGGCCGGCTTGGTCGGTGCCATCGGTAAAGATGACCACCGAGGCGGCCCCAATGTTGCCCCCCGAGGTACTCTCCCTGACCAGCTCGGAGGCAATATCAGTGGTTTTGATCACCGCCCCATAGAGATCGGTGGAGGGATCCGTGCTAATGCTCTGGGTAATGCCGTCTATGGCCTGTATCAACTCCTGTTTGGAAGAGGTCAGGGCGTTCAATTGGTGCAGTTTGTCCTCGCCGTCGAACCAATAGATGGCCATTTGGGTAGAGGTTTGTTCCACCGTGGGCATCACGTTGTTCACAAAGCTGGTGGAGGCCACCTTTAGCTCCTCCAAACTGCCCTCCAGGACACTGTTGCTCAAATCCAGTACCAATAAGGTCTTGTTGCTGAAGATTTGTGAGTTGGGCGAAATCCTGGCAAAGGATTCTGAGGTGGAAATGGTGTTGAAGCAATCGTCATTGCGTCCTTGTTCATAAATGGTGAACTCATCTGCGGTAAGTCCTGGAACCGGATTGCCATCCGTGTCCGAAACCTTGAAAAAGATGGATACCTTTCCCGGTAGGGTGGTAAATTGCTCCTGTATGGATAGGACCAGATTGCCCTCTTCCAAACCAAGGCACTCGTCCACGGGCTGCCCCTTCCCCAAGTCGCCACCAAAGTCAAGATTTAGGGAAACATCGTCATCGGCACCGCCGCAGGCGGTAAAAAAGGCCAGTACAAAAACCAGCGATAGTGTCTTTAAAACAGTGTTCATATAACGTGGATTGAATTCAACTAGCAGAACGGGCAAAGCTACCATTAAGTATGGCACAAAAATAAAAATAATGTTAAACAATGTTAAAGAGGGGCATCCGGCGGTCAGCCTCCGCCCACCGGCGCTTGGCCTGCCCGGTGCCACAAAGGAATACACCCAAAAAGACCCCATTGGGGCAAAAAATGGCGCAGATCTTCATTAGCTTTGTGTTTATTGGGAGGCACCTGTACAAACGAGCGCAGAAACAGGATGTTGCCCATTGAAGCTTCTTCCGTATGACCCATGAACTAAAAGACATCATTGCCGCCCATCGCCTTGCGCTGCAAAAACAGCTTTCGGCAGTACTGGCCACCGTGGTGGCACTGGACGGCTCATCGTACCGTAGGCCGGGCGTGCGCATGCTGTTGCTCGAAAACGGCGAAATGGTGGGCGCGCTCAGTGGTGGCTGTGTGGAGCAGGAGGTGGCACAACAGGCGCGCTCCGTCTTTGAGACCAAGGAGGCCAAGGTGATCACCTACGACGGTCGTTTTCGCTTGGGCTGTGATGGCATCCTCTACATCCTATTGGAACATTTTTCCCCTTCCAAGGATACCCTGGCCCTTTTGGACCGCGCCTTTGCGGACCGGTTGCCCGTACAGATAAAGAGCAGCTACCAAAAGCAATTTGGTGTTTGCCCCACCGCTGGCACGGAAATCCGCGTGGCGGGCCACAAGGGTTATTTTAATTCCCAAAAGATCCGGGACAAAGATCATCCTGTGTTTGAGCAGACACTTCCCCCATTGATGCGCTTGCTCATCTTGGGCAGTGAGCACGACAGTGCCAAATTGGCGCAACTGGCAGCCCATACGGGCTGGGAAGTGATCGTGGGCTGCCCGCCCCAACACCAACGGCGTTTGGAACAATTTCCGGGCGCCAAGGCCCTTTGGGAGCATGCCCCGGAGGACTTTCCCGCCCAAAGGGTGGATGATCGCACCGCGGTGGTGCTCATGACCCATGGTTATGTAACGGACCTAAAGTATCTTTGGGCCCTGCGCAGGGCCCGGCCCATGTATTTTGGGGTTTTGGGGCCCTTAAAAAGGAAGCACCGGCTTGTGGACCAGTTTATGGAACGCTATCCCGGGGAAGACCTTTCTTTTTTTGAGGGGCTGCACGGCCCGGTAGGCTTGAACATTGGGGCCGAAACCCCGGAGGAAATTGCGATTTCCATTTTGGCCGAGATCTTGGCGGTTGCCCGTAAGCAGGACGGGGCACCCTTGAGCCATAAGAAAAAGGGCATACACCAATGAGCAAGCAAAGACCCATAGCCGCCCTGGTCATGGCCGCCGGCCAAAGCCAAAGGATGGGGGCCGTTAAACAGCTGCTGCCCTGGAAACAGAGCACCCTATTGGGGCATACCTTAAAGACACTGCAAGAAAACAAGACGCTGAGGCCCTATGTTGTCACAGGGGCGCACAGGGAACAAATTTGCGATCATTTAGAGCGTTTGGGGATCGAGGTGGGCACCGTGCACAATCCCCATTGGAAAAAGGGACTCTCCAGCAGTATTGCCGCGGGCATCCGCTACCTGTACCACAGGGAAAGGCACGCCTTTGGCGGTGCGCTGGTCTGCCTGGCCGATCAACCCTTGCTCACCCTGGCCCATTACAATGGGTTGTTGAAGGAATTTCAGTTGGGCCAGCTGGAGGTCATTGCCACAAACTATGGTGGTAGGGCAGGGGTGCCCGCCGTGTTTCGTCCCGATCAGTTCCAGAAACTGATGCATCTGGAAGGGGATATGGGGGCCAGGGCCCTGCTGAACCAAAAAAACAACAAGATGTTGGAATTGCCCGCCGGGGCATCCCTTATGGATATTGACACACCAGAACAATATGAAGCACTGTACCAATTGCACCATTAAGGTGCCCGCAAGAGCACCACGTACAAAACAGATGGCACTCTGTGCCATGCTATTCCTCACGGCATTGCCCATGGCCTTGGGACAGGAGATGGGCTTTGAGGAGTACAACCCCGTTTCCACCCTGGTTGTGCCCGGTACCGAGGTGCCAAGGGCCAAGTTTCCGTTTGTGGACATCCATAGCCACCAAAGGGACATGTCTCCCCAGCGCCTCCACGAGCTGGTAAAGGACATGGATGCCCTGAACGAAGCCGTGATGGTGAACCTTAGCGGTGGTTCCGGAGCCGATCTCAGGGAAAAGGTGGACAATATCAAGGCCACCCATCCCAAGCGGTTCGTGGTCTTTGCCAATGTGGATTTCAGTGGGGTGGGCACGCCGGGCTGGGGCAAAAAGGCCGCCCAACAATTGGAAGAGGACATTGCCTATGGCGCCAAGGGGCTCAAGATATTCAAGAGCTTGGGGCTGCGCTACAAGGACAGTAAGGGCAACAGACTGGCAGTGGACGACCCCAGGTTGGATGCCATCTGGGCAAAATGTGCGGAAATGGGTGTGCCCGTGCTCATCCATGCGGCCGATCCCAAACCCTTTTGGGATGACATGGACGCGCGAAACGAGCGCTGGTTGGAACTGAAAAAGAGACCTGGAAGGAAACGATCCGCCACGGATCCCGCCCCTTGGGAACAGATCATTGAAGAACAGCACAATGTGTTCAAAAGGCACCCGAACACCACCTTCATCAATGCCCATATGGGATGGTACGCCAACAATCTGGAAGGTTTGGGCAAACTTTTGGACGCCATGCCCAATATGTACGTGGGCATCTCGGCCGTGATCGCCGAGCTGGGCAGACAGCCAAAAAACGCTAAAAAATTCTTCATCACCTACCAAGATCGGGTGCTCTTTGGAAAAGACAGCTGGAAACCCGAGGAATTCCCCACATATTTCCGGGTGCTGGAAACGGGAGACGAGTACTTTCCCTACTACAAAAAGTACCACGCCTTTTGGGCCATGTACGGTATGGAACTGCCAGATGAGGTCCTAAAAAAACTTTATTACAAAAACGCGATGAAGCTATTGCCCGGGCTGGACGCCGGACTGTTTGCACCCTGAGCCCTATTCGGTGAGTTTTTTCTGAATGTAGTTCAGAATGAGCATCCAGTTCATTTTTAGCAGCAGGGAAGCTGTGGGCACATTGTCATCGGCTATGGCCTGGATGATGGCTTCATGCTGATTGTCCGTGGCATTGTAAAACCGATCGTCTTCGGTAAAGGCCTTTTCGTAAAAGAAAATGCGCGTCTTAAGATCGTTAAGAATGCTCAGGGCCAAGGCATTGTTGTACCCCCGTGTGAGCAATCGATGGAATTCCAGATCGGCCTGAATTCGTTCCAGGGCGTTGGAGGCCCGCTCAAATACCGCTTGTTGCTCTCTTAATTGGGCAATATCGGTTTCGGTGAAGTTCGTGTTCTCAATGGCCATGACCTCCAGATTGGCCACTAGGCCGTAGAGGTCCGCGGCCTCGTCCGGATCCAATTCGGCCACCACAAAGCCCCTATTGGGCACCGCGGCAATGATCTGCGCCTGTTGCAATTGCACCAATGCCTCCCGGATGGGGGTAACACTTACCTTCAGTTTTCGGGAAAGGGCGGCAAGATTTATGGTCTTGCCCACGGAGAGCTTGCCCCGAACCATATCGTTCAGCAATTGATTCCGCACCGCATCCCTTAAATTCACTCCCATGGAGGCAAGATATAAAATCGTATACGATGATAACGGGAAATGGCGAAAGAATCGTATGTAATGCAACAATTTATGGGGTTTTTCGGGTAAGCGGGCAAGTGCAGAGGTAGGCAGCGGGGCAAGGCAAGCACCACAACACGAGCACAACACCCGGTGGCCATGGCACCAAAACCTGTACCGTGACAACCCATTGGGCCTGCCGTATCCAGAAAGAAGGCCCCAGCGGCCCCATAGGGCCGGCTAAACAAGGGCTTTCTTACCGTAAATTCAAATGCAAACCCTATCTTTGTAGCATCATACGGCATTTTGGGGCGTTCCCAGCGCAGCGCAAACCACAATCCCCTTGATTTTAGTTCACCAAACCCGAAAATGCGGGGGCGCTGTAATGGCCCGGCAAGAAATCACGGTATCCAACAACATTAAAAACACGTTTCAATAAACAATGGCAAGATCGCAACAGACATTCAACAAAACCGAAAAAGAAAAAAAACGCTTAAAGAAGAGGGAAGAAAAGCAAAAGAAGAAAGAGGCCAGAAAAGCCGCCGCCAAGGAAAGTGGCACCTCCGGCATTCAGTTTGCGTATGTGGACCATAACGGCCATTTGGTGGACACCCCGCCCGATCCCGACCAAAAAGTGGAAGTGGAGGCTGAGGACATTGTCTTGGGCATACCCAAAAAAGAAGAAGGTGATGTGGAAGAGTTCGATCCTGTGCGCAATGGAAAAGTGTCTTTCTTTGACCATTCCAAAGGTTTTGGGTTCATTATAGATTCCGAGAACAATGAAAAATATTTTGTGCACATCTCCGGTACCATAGACGAGATTACCGAAAACGACAGAGTGTCCTTTGAACTGGAAAAAGGGATGAAGGGCATGAACGCCGTGAGGGTAAAAAAGTTGGAGGAGTAACCCCACAACCACTACAAGGCAGGTACCAGACAGATAGAGAGGTGCCGTAGGCCATGATCTACCAAAGCTTAATTTTAAAGACATTGGTCTTACCAAGGGCTTCGTGCGTGGCACGGGGCTTTTTTTGTGCGGTCTTACCGGCGTCCCAAAAGCTTGCACTCTCCAATGGCGCGGCCTCCGGCCCCTGCCCCTCCTCGTTTATGCCCCCAGGGTACCTGACCCTGCGCTCCCCAGCGCGGTAAGGGTGGGCATCAGTCAACATCCATCATCCTTAGGTAACCTATGTTACTGCCAAGGCCAAATTTGCCCGGTATTTTTGCCGTGTAAATGGTTATCCAAAATGAAGAAGACACACATATTGCATTTCCTCCTGGCACTGTTGCTCACCAAGGCATCTGCCCAGGATGCAAGGCTCATCACCAAGGCAGAGGTATTGGATAGGGTCTCCGAAAACAATACCTCCCTAAAGATTTCCGAACAGGGTCTTGAAGAAGCACGTGCCGATTTTAGGCAGACCGGAGCGGTCTTCCTGCCCAACATAACCGCTTCGCACACGGCAATGGCCACGACCAACCCATTGATGGCCTTTGGCTCCAAACTGAATCAGGAAATCCTGACCCAGAACGATTTTAACCCGCTTTTACTGAACGATCCCAGACAGATAGAGAATTACGCCACCCGGCTGGAAATACAGCAGCCCATTATCAATATGGACGGCATATACCAGCGCAAGGCCGCCAAGACCAAGATGCGGGCCATGGCCCTACAGACCCAACGCGCCCAAGAGCATCTGGATTTTGAGGCGGATAAGGCCTACATGCAGCTGCAGTTGGCCCATAAGGGGGTAGCCGTTCTGGAGAAAGCCCTAGGGGCCGCAAGGGCCAATCTTAAACTGGCCCAGGACAACTTTGATCAAGGCTACCTGCAAAGAGCGGATGTGCTGGCCGTGGAAGTGCGTGTTACCGAGGTCATGAACCAATTGCAGACCGCGCGGAGCAATGTGGCCAACGCCTCCAACTACCTTTCTTATTTAATGGATGATGAAGCCTACACCATTTACCGGCCCGCAGACAGTTTACAGCTTAACGGCAATGCGCTGGAGGAGGTGGGGGCCGTATCCGAAACCCGGGCCGATATCCGGGCCATGGAGCTGTCCTCGCAAGCCCATGAGGCCCTGAGACTGGCCGATAAGATGACCTTTTTGCCGCGCTTGAACGCCTTTGGTTCCTATGAGCTTCACGATGATGAACTTTTTAGGGCCGGCGCCAACGGATATACCTTTGGCGCACAGCTTAGCTGGAACCTTTTTGAGGGTTCCAAGCGCTTCGGACAGGCGCAAAAGAGCAAGGCCGCCCATAAAAAGTCGGTCTTGGAACTGGAGAACTACAAATCACAAAGTGAGCTGGAACTGAAAAAGGCCAACCGGATGTTGACCGACTCCAAAAACAAGCTGCAACTCACCAAATTGGCCCTGGACCAGTCCCGGGAATCACTCCGCATCCGCACCAATAGGTTCAAGGAAGGCCTGGAAAAAACAGCCGATCTTTTGCTCACCGAGACCCAATACGCCCAGAAGCAGCTGGAGTACCACCAAACGGTGTTTGAATACAACCATGCCCTCGCTTACGTGCAGTTCCTAACAAAATAATGCTACAACGATGAAAAAATTGAAAACAACAACCTTCCTTTTTGTCCTAATGCCCACCCTATTGTTCTTTACGGCCTGTGGCTCCAAGGACCAAGAACCAAAAAACATTGGCGGCCCCGCGGTGGCGGTGACCGTTACAAAGGTCCGATCTGGTGCCAATGGACAATTTTTGAGCGCAAGCGGAAAAGTGGCCGCCAGCAACAGCGCCAATCTGGGCACGCGGATGATGGGGTATGTGGACAAGATGTATGTGACCGTGGGCGATGAGGTGCGGAAGGGGCAGTTGCTCATCTCGATCAACAATGCCGATCTGCGGGCCAAGGCCGCACAGGCCGATGCCAACATTACCAAGGCCACAGCAGCCTTTGGCAATGCCCAAAAGGACTACGAACGGTATAAAAACCTGCACCGGCAAAACAGTGCCACCCAAAAGGAACTGGATGACATGACCTCACGCTTTGAAATGGCGAGCGCCGCACTGGAAGCCGCCAAACAAATGAAAAATGAGGTCAATGCCCAGTTTAACTATGCCCATATCCGGGCCCCTTTCAGCGGGGTGATCACCAATACCTTTATTGATGAAGGCGATATGGCCAATCCCGGCATGACCCTGTTGGGACTGGAGGCACCGGGGCAATATGAGGTCACCGCCCTGGTTCCTGAAAGTGAAATTTCCCGTATAGCGCCCAACAGCAGCGTAAACGTGGTGGTAAAATCCATTGGGGAGACCTTGCGGGGCACCGTGGCGGAGATCAGCACCTCGGCCAAAAACACGGGTGGGCAATATGTGGTAAAGGTAGCTTTGGAGGCTGCGGGGGCCAATGTCCTGTCCGGCATGTTCGCCACGGTGCAATTCCCGGTGGCAGGGCAGGCAAAGACAGCTCCAGTGCTCATTCCATCGGAAGCCATCATCACCAAAGGACAATTGTCCGGAGTGTACACCGTGAGCCAGAGCGATACCGCCATACTCCGCTGGCTGCGACTGGGCCGGGCCTACGGGGACCAAGTAGAGGTGCTGTCCGGCTTGGGCCCGGAAGAAACCTATATCGTGGCCGCAGAGGGAAAACTGTACAACGGGGCAAAAATCAGGGTCCAATAGCCCCGGGCACGCCTTGTGAACAGGGCGGACACCACCGTATGTTGAAACAATAGATTAACCAAAACAAATCCCTTAACCGTTTCCAAATGGAAATACAGCGGGGACCATTGTACTATGAAAGAAGGTATCGCAGGAAAAATTGCCAGGGTTTTTATGCAGTCAAAGCTCACCGTGCTCTTAATGATCGTGTTCATGGTGGTTGGGGTGTACAGTTCGTTTTTGATTCCACGGGAAGAAGAACCCCAGATAGACGTGCCCATGGCCGACATTTTTGTGGGCTACCCCGGTGCAAGCCCCACAGAGGTGGAGTCCAGGGTTATAAAGCCCTTGGAGAAACTCATAAGCAACATCAAGGGCATTGAGTACGTCTATTCCACCTCCATGAAGGAGCAGGGCATGGTCATTGTGCAATTTTACGTGGGCGAGGACATAGAGCGCTCCCTGGTAAAACTGTACAACGAAATCAACAAGCACATGGACCAGATGCCCCAAGGGGTAACCATGCCCCTTGTGAAAACGCGGGCCATTGACGATGTCCCCATTTTGGGCCTCACCCTTTGGAGCGAAACCTATGATGACTATCAGCTGGGACAAATGGCCCAAGAGTTGGAGAACGAGATCAAAAAGGTCAAAGACGTTTCCATAACCAACCAGATCGGGGGCAGGAACCGTGAGCTGCGCGTGGTTTTGGACAAAGACAAACTTGCGTCCAGCGGGTTGGATTTCCTCTCCGTTGCAGAAATGATAAAGGCCAACAACAGCCAATTGAAGGCTGGGAGTTTTGATAAGAACGATAGGGAGTTTCTGGTGAACACCGGCAAGTTTTTGGAATCGGTGACCGATGTGGAGAACCTAGTGGTTGGTGTACAGCAGAACAGGCCCATTTATTTAAAGCAGGTGGCCACCATTGTCGATGGTCCGGAAATACCGCTCAACTATGTGTCCCTGGGTTTTGGGCAGGGAAGCGAAAAAGCTGCTGGGTATCCGGCCGAGTATCCGGCGGTGACCCTTTCCGTGGCCAAGCGAAAGGGGGCAGACGCCATGAAAATCGCAGATGTGATCATTGCCAAGGTAAACCACTTGCGTGAGACCTTGATTCCTGATGACGTCCATGTTGCCGTGACCAGAAACTATGGGGAAACCGCATCGCATAAAGTGTCCGAGCTATTGCTGCACCTGATGGGCTCCATCATTGCCGTGACCATTGTGGTTATGCTGGCCATGGGCTGGCGGGGCGGACTGGTGGTCTTCCTGTCCGTGCCCATTACCTTTGCCCTGACCCTGCTCAGCTATTATATGCTGGACTATACCCTGAACCGGATCACCCTGTTCGCCTTGGTGTTCGTTACCGGTATTGTGGTGGACGATTCCATCATCATTGCCGAGAACATGCACCGCCACTTTAAAATGAAGCGCCTGCCCTTTAAACAGGCCGCCCTCTATGCCATCAATGAAGTGGGCAACCCCACCATCTTGGCCACCTTCACGGTCATTGCCTCGGTACTGCCCATGGCCTTTGTATCCGGTTTAATGGGGCCCTATATGGCACCGATGCCCATTGGGGCCTCCATAGCCATGATCCTGTCCCTCTTCGTGGCACTTACCATTACCCCCTACCTGGGCTATATCTTTTTGAGGGAAAAGGACAAAAAAGGGGCAAAGGATGCTCCCGAAAAGGCCATTGAAAACACCGCCATCTATAAGATATACAATACCTTGGAGCGGCCTTTGCTGGAGAACAAAGGAAAACGCTGGCTGTTTTTGGGCGCTACCTTTCTACTGCTCTTGGGCACCATGGCCCTGTTCTTCACCAAATCGGTGGCCGTTAAAATGTTGCCGTTTGACAATAAGAATGAATTTCAGGTGGTCATAGACATGCCGGAGGGCACCACCTTGGAGCGCACTGGCGTGGTGGCACGGGAAATAGCACAGTACCTGGCCACACGGCCAGAGGTGGTAAATTACCAGAATTATGTGGGCGCCTCCGCTCCCATAACCTTCAACGGTCTGGTGCGCCATTATGATCTCAGGGGAGGGAGCAACATGGCAGACATACAAGTGAACCTGTTGGACAAAAAGGACCGCAGTTCCCAAAGTCATGCCATTGCAAAACGATTGCGGCCCCATATCCAAAAAATCGCCGCAAAATACAACGCCAACGTAAAATTGGTGGAAGTGCCGCCAGGGCCTCCCGTACTCTCCACCATTGTGGCCGAGGTGTACGGTCCGGACCACAACACCCAGATCAAGGTTGCCAACCAAATCCAAGAGATCCTAAGAAGCACCGAAGATGTGGTGGATATCGATTGGATGGTGGAAGCCGATCAAACCGAATTTCTCTTTGAAATTGACAAGGAAAAAGCCATGCTGTACGGGGTTGCGCCCCAGCAGATCGCCCACACCATGCACCTGGCCCTATCCAACAGGGCGATCACCCATCTGTACGATGAGGATGCCTCCCACCAAGTGGGCCTGATATTGGCCTTGGATGAGCGGGAAAAATCGACCATTACAGATATCTCGCAATTGAAGGTGCGCTCAAAACAGGGCCAAATGGTACCGATCGCGGACGTGGTAAACATTGAGGAAACCACGGCTGCCAAGAGCATATACCGCAAAAACCAAAAGCGGGTGGTCTATGTGCTGGCCGATATGGCCGGGGAACTGGAAAGCCCTGCCTACGCCATACTGGGAATGGAAGAAAAATTGGCTGGGATTCCCTTGCCGGAAGGTTATGCAATTGCCGAGATGTACTTGGGACAACCAGATTTTGAGGACAACTATACGGTAAAGTGGGATGGTGAATGGCAGATCACCCTGGAAGTCTTCAGAGATCTTGGCATCGCTTTCTTGGGCGCCATCATTCTCATTTACATCCTGATCGTGGGATGGTTCCAGAACTTTAAGGCGCCCATAGTGATGATGGTGGCCATTCCGCTGTCCTTGATCGGCATCATATTGGGCCACTGGATCATGGGCGCCTTCTTTACCGCCACTTCCTTTATTGGCATGATCGCCCTGGCGGGCATCATGGTGCGGAATTCGGTGCTGCTGATCGATTTCATCAACCTGAGAACCGCCGAAGGGGTGCCCCTGAAACAAGCGGCCATTGAAGCCGGGGCCGTGCGCACCACGCCCATATTGCTCACGGCGGGCACGGTGGTCATTGGGGCCTTTGTGATTCTGTTCGACCCCATTTTTCAAGGACTGGCCATTTCATTGATGGGCGGCACCATTGTCTCTACCGTGCTCACCTTGTTGGTGGTGCCCTTGGTGTATTACATGATAGAAAAGAAAAATTTCAACTAACGGTATTCCCTGACAAATACACGGAAAGCCAAAAAAAGAGAAAACGATGAAGTTGGTCATAGTAACGGCAGTGGATGAGTACAAAAAGGAGGTCATTGATCTATTTAGAAGGGCCGGAATAGAGAATTTCAGTGAATCTGATGTGGAGGGCCACAAAACAACGGCCACCAACAATTTGGTTTCCAGTTGGTTCGCCAGGGAGGGCAGTAGGGCAGACTCAGAGCTGTTCTTTTCCTTTGCCGAGGAAGACACCGTGGACGAACTTTTTAAACTGATCAAGGGCTTCAACCAAAACCTTGAAACGAACAACCCCCTCAAGGCGGTGGTGGTTCCCATAGAAAAACATATCTAAACCCAATAAAAATGAAAAATAGAATCGTACGCGGAATTGCAGGGACATTTATTCTGATCAGCCTGGTCTTGGCCATTTATGTGAACATCAACTGGCTTTGGTTCACGGCCTTTGTGGGCGCCAACCTCTTACAGTCTTCCGTTACCAAATGGTGCCTTTTGGACGATATTCTCACCAAGGTGTTCAAGGTTAAGGGCTAGGGCCGCCCAGACCAAAGACCTTACACGGCAACTGAAAAAAAAGCGGAAAACCGGTGCGCCCCAGAGGGTCGCAATCCGGTTCCGTGGCCCGTGCAGGCCCAAAGGCTTTGCCGTTTTTGGTCCACAAAAAAACCCAAGATTTTCATCTTGGGTTCTGTATCTAATAAGTAGCGAGAGGGGGACTTGAACCCCCGGCCTCCGGGCAGTGGGCCACCTTTTGCAATTACAACCTACTCAAAAAACAAGTTGTTGTTACATTTAGTTCATTATTTTTAAAATATACCGCATACGCTGGCGTACACGGCATAAATTACTGAACATACCTATATTATCCATATAATCTTCAGCCAATGGAAAGTGGACATAAATTGTGTACATCTCATTCATCTTGAAAGGATTTTAATTCTTCTATTTCGTTCATTCTAGCATAGAGTTGCTGCCAAACAATTTTTTGTTTGGAGAGGATTGTGTGAACTTCTCCCTTTTCAAAATGTTCTGGGTTTTTGGAGACAATGTCTTTTCTCAATTCGAGAAAATCGTATATGGCCTTGACATCAGGGAATGTAACGTTGTTCTGGTTTTTATTATGTCGATGTGATTTATGGTCATAGAGGTCAGTGGATAGTTGCCTATTTTAAATCGAGTTGATAGCCAAAATGTCAGGCTGAGCGCAGTCGAAGCCTCCTTTGAATGGCGAATGGTTCTCGCCTGCCTACCCGGCAGGCAGGCGCTAGAACTGACAACAGAAAATCATTGATCATAAAGTAATCAAATCATTACCTTGTTCAGATGATACGCATTAATCTACTGACCTCTATCTGGTAAAGTTGCAATATGCATATTTTTTCAAGCAGGAGGTATGTTTGTTGGAATTTGTGCCCATTACTTTCGATTTAGTTTTTTAAGCCTTGTTTGATACGACTGTAAATAATTTCGTTTGTACGTATCGCTTAGATAGGAAGCGTCTATTAATTTTTCGACCGCTTCAGAATTTGACAGCGATTTCTCTAAGATCCCATCCAATTGGCCTTGGCCAATTTTTGCGTGTTCGGCAAGCGAAAGAAATTGTTGCATAACCTTGCCTTTGGAAAAGTTTTTGGGTAACAGGCCGTCGTCCAATGCAAAATCGGAATCCTCGATATGCATTCGTGTATTGAGCAGGTCATAGGCAGGACTTAACCTGAAATCTCCCAATTCCGTTTCCAATAACGAGAAATTTTTGAAATGGGCATCCCCATTGGAAAAAAGATAGTTGAAGACGAGTAGTCGGAAAAGTTTCGGTGCCTCCAATTGATAGGCAGGCAGGTATTTTTTCATAAGTTCGAACAATTCAAGATAACTGCCCGAATATTTGTAGTGCTCCCCATGGGTCTGGGGAGTCCTTCCCGCCAAGGAAGCAAAATCCTCTTGGGCAAGTTTTCCACCGCCTTTCTTTAGATCAAATCGCTTGGTAATGTAGGCCGGTGTGCCATCCTTAAAAAATAGGAGCGCATTTTCGGCGGTCTCGATATCAAATACCTGTCGTGCGATCTGCATCGTCAAATGCTCATTGGCAGGCATCTGGTCAGGATTTTTACCTGCACCGGGAATTGGTTTTAAAATATAGGTCCCTTGCTCCCCTTCGTTAATAAGCCGAAGTTTATTTTTCTCCAAAAGGACGGAAAATTTTTCCTGTACCCCGGAAATCGAAATATTTTTTCGGTTCTCAACAAAGAGTTCATCCGTAGCTTCGTTGCTGGCCGGGGAATCGTAAGGCAATATATGGTTTACCTTTCTTCCATCAAACACCCTTCTCAAACAGGTCGTGCTGTAGGTTTCATACCCCTCTGCCAAAGTGCCGGGACAATATTTTATCATCGGTAAGCTCATATCGGTTGCTCCATTTTCTTTACGGTTATGGCACCGATCGTATCATAACGTGCCGTTGTCAGCAACAGGCCAAAATGATCGTTTTGGTCTATCTTCATATGTCTGCACACTACCTGTTTGTTTGTTCCCTCTGGAAGCATGTTATAAAAAAATGGGAACAGATGTTCGGAACGGTGTTCCCGATCGGTTTTGGGCAATGTTAGGCTTATGGGCGGCTTTCCCGAATCGCCAAGCCATTGGTCATGGTAGCGGTACGTAAAGCTTCCATCATCGTGCTGGGTAAGTATGCCCGCTTCTTCTCCCTTGAACAATATCTTGGCCTGCCTCATATGATCGATCTAGAGTTTCTTTACCTCCAAGCATACCTCCATTCCCAATACATCCGCAATTCCATCCAAGGTTTCAAGGGTAGGGTTTGCCTGGCCACGCTCAATTTTATAGAGTGTGTTAACACTTACATCGGCGAGTTGGGCCAATTGTTGTTGGGTTACCCGTAGCGCTTTTCTACGTGCTTTAATGCTCTTGCCTATCTTCTTTTTTGACACTATAATGTGATTTAGGTGTAAAATTAGCTATAAAATTTAATATTTACAATAAAAATCACATTATACTGAGATAATAGGGTAAAATATACGACAGAAATAGTGAACAGGGGCAAAAATCACATTATAATGTGATAATGAGGGTTTTTTGAATTTGGAATTTAATGGTCCATACTTCAAGTAGACGGAGGGTGTAAAAAGCAGAATGCCCCCTCATCCTTATATACATAAAGAACGAAAACAACAATTGAGTCTTGAATGGACACGTTAGCCCTAAACAAAGAAAACACCCAAATGTTCTACCTATGTTTTACCCCACAAAAAAACCCAAGATTTCCACCTTGGGCTTTCTGTCAGTTAAAAAGTAGCGAGAGGGGGACTTGAACCCCCGGCCTCCGGGTTATGAATCCGACGCTCTAACCAGCTGAGCTACCTCGCCATAAAAACAAATGACCAAAACACCTTTTCGCCAAAAAATAAAAGGGCGCAGCGGCACCCGGAAATCGGTCGTTTTAAGCGGCTGCAAATATAAAGTTTAATTTTATGTTCTTCAACAATCCATCCGTAAAAAATATTAAGTCCCTTTTATTTTTTTATCAATGTGAAATCTATATATTGCCCATCATTAATCAGCGCAGGTATGAATGACAAGGTTAAGTTTGAGTTGGAGTTTGTAATACAGTCCTCACCACAGCTCTTATACCAATATTTGGCAACGCCATCGGGACTTTCCGAGTGGTTTGCCGACAATGTCAATTCACGGGGCGAAAAGTTTGTTTTCATTTGGGACGGGTCCGAGGAGGAGGCATCCCTGCTCAAAAAGAAGACCGATGAGTTTGTGCGTTTTGCCTGGAACCACAACGAGGATGATTCGTTTTTTGAAATGAAGATCATTGTGGATGAAATTACCAAGGACGTATCCCTTTTCATTACCGATTTTGCCGAAGAAGATGAGGTGGACGAGTCCAAAATGCTTTGGACCAACCAGGTTGCGGACCTAAAACAAGTGTTGGGCTCCACCTAAGCTGAACGAAAAAAAGTATCTTTGGGCCCTAAAAATGTAAGGCCTTTTTTTATGGTGAATTTTAACGGGGAGCTCAAGGAGGAAGGCGTTCAGCTTTTGGGGGCGCACAACAGGGGCCTTGGCTACGGTGATGCACTTTTTGAATCTGTCAGGGTGGCACCTGGGCACGTTTATTTTTTGGAAGAGCACTATTTGAGGCTCATGGCTTCCATGCGCATTTTGAGGATGGAAATCCCCATGCGGCTTACCATGGAGTTCTTTGAAGAGCAGCTATTGCGCACTTTGGAGGCCCATGACTTTGCCCATGGCGCCCTGATGAAGTTTCTTGTGTTCAGGAACAACGGTGGCCATTTACTGCCAAAGGACAACCACGTATCCTTTTTGGTGCAGGCCAGGGAACTGGAGCACCCATTTTACGTCTTGCACAAAGAGCGGTATGAAGTGGAGCTCTTCAAGGATTTCCACAAGGCCAAGGATATGCTCTCCGGCCTGAACACCGTGAACAAACAACTACAGATCAGCGGAAGTATCTATGCGCACGAGAACGGTTATGACAATTGCATGCTCATTAACCATGACAAAAATGTGGTGGAATTCCTGAACGGCAATCTCTTCCTGGTATCCAAGAAGACCGTGAAGACCCCGCCGCTGGCAGATGGCTGCACCAATGGCATCATCAGAAAAAAGGTGCTGGACCTTTTGCAGAACTTGCCAGATCTGGAGGTGTTGGAGGCCAGTGTTTCCCCCTTTGAGCTACAGCGCGCGGACGAGCTCTTCATGACCAATATAGACCAGGGCATTGTACCGGTGACCAAGTACCGAAAGAAGGAGTTTGGCACCCAAGTGGGGCAATCCCTGATCGGCAAATTGAACGCGGCGGCCCGGTTGGCCAAATGAACTGGAAATTCCCACCTTAAATTACGGGAACATTTCTCCGCAGCAAGGATTGGCAAGGCATCCAAGGTGATTGTCAATGGTTCTTTGTTGGCGGGAATGGGACCTTATGCGAAGCGGGAAGTGGTTGGCTTCGTGTGGGGCAAGGCAAGGAGATGGCCCAAAGGGCCTCAGTTGAGATTTGGGTTGGGCGGAGCGTTGGACCACAGCATGTATTCTCCGCCAAGTGCCACCATTTTTTCCTTCCAAAAGGCCTCCGGTTCTTTTTGAATGATCTGGCTGGCGTATTCGTTCTCGGTGACCACCCAGGTTTTGGAAGAGAGCTCGTTGTTCAGTTGCAGGGAAGACCAACCGGAATAGCCCAAGAAGAAGCGAATGTCTTTCGCGGTGATGACCTTTTCGTTGATCAGCTGCACGGTTTTGTCAAAATCCCCTCCCCAAAAGATGCCGTCCGAGATTTCCACGCTATTGGCAATGAGGTGCGGCACTTTGTGGATAAAGTAGAGATTGTCCTGTTCCACCGGGCCGCCATTGAAGACTTTGAAGGGGATCTCTATTTCGGTCACCAGGTCGCGGATCTCGTACTCCAGGGGCTTGTTCAGGATAAAGCCCACCGATCCCTCCGCGTTGTGCTCCGCCAACAAGACCACGGACCTGCTAAAGGAAAGATCGCCCGTTAGCGAGGGTTCTGCAATGAGCAACTTGCCCTTTTCTGGATTGGAATCCACCATTTTATCACATCTATACCATACCAATGTAAGGCATTTCGGCCGAACGGCAAAAATGGACATAAAAAAAAGTGCTTTTTACAAAGCACTTTCAATTTTGTCTTTTGGGACGAATTTAGTTCACGGAGTTGCTCAACTCAGCACCTGCCTTGAATTTTACAACGTTCTTGGCTGCAATTTGGATGGTCTTTCCAGTGGATGGGTTTCTACCTTCCCTTGCATTTCTCTTGGAAACAGACCAGGAACCGAAACCTACTAGGGATACACGATTACCACCTTTAAGGGATTTTTCAACATTTCCCAAGAAAGACTCCAATGACTTCTTGGCTGCGGCTTTGGTGATGCCAGCGTCAGCGGCCATTGCATCGATCAATTCTGTTTTGTTCATAACGTGATTAAATTAATGAGGTTAAAATTATTATGCTTAAACAAATTTATGGGGATTTGGCTGCGATGCAAGTAAAACCGGGGGAAATCCCCGATTTTGTTGATAAGTAAGTGCCTTTGTTAATAAAGTGGGACTTTTTTGACACCTTGCCCCCAGCCCAATGGCAATGGGGCTTAAGACACATATGCATTTTCCAATAATTTGTGGCCGTTTAGGAAATCGGTCACCTTCATTTTCCGTTTGCCCTGGAGCTGCAGTTCCATAATGTTCAAGAAACCATCGCGTACCGCAACTTTCAATTCCTTTTTTCCGCTCAGCAGCGTGCCCGATGGGTGGTCATGCCGGGCAACTTCTGGCCTTACCTTGAACACTTTGAGCATGGCGGCTTCCTCCCCGTTGTGCAGGGTGCACCAAGCGGCCGGGTAGGGGCTCAGTCCCCGGATAAAGTCATACAGCGCTTTGAGGGAACGTTCAAAATCAAGCCGGCAGATTTCCTTGTTCAGTTTTGGGGCTTCCCGCAAGGGTTCCTGGACCACCTGCGGTCGTGGAAGGGCTTTGTCCCTGCCAATGAGGTCAACGGTTTCCAACACGGCGCGGGCACCCAGCTCCATTAAGTGGTCATGCAAGCTGCCGGCCGTGTCTTCCGGCCCTATCTCTGTTTCCTTCTTTAAAATGATGGCCCCGGTATCAATTTTGTCGTCTATGAAAAATGTGGTGACCCCCGTTTTGGTCTCTCCGTTCATGATGGCCCAATTAATGGGCGCGGCGCCACGATACTGTGGCAAAAGGCTGGCATGGAGGTTAAACGTGCCCTTTGCGGGCATTTGCCAAACCACCTTGGGAAGCATTCTAAAGGCCACGACCACTTGTAGATCGGCCTCCAGCGCCCTAAGATCTCCAAGGAACATGGGGTCTTTTAAATTGGTGGGCTGCAGCACCGGAACATCATTTTCCAGGGCAAATTCCTTCACCGCCGATGCGTTCATTTTCCTGCCCCTCCCGGCGGGGCGGTCTGGCGCCGTGACCACGGCCACAATGTTATGGCCCGCTTGCAACAAGGCTTTGAATATGCCCACGGCAAAATGGGGTGTTCCCATAAATACAATTCGTAAGTGTTTTATTGTTGCCATATTCTTATTTCAAGGTGTACTGGTTTTTGGTGTTGATGCCGATCTGCCCGTTTTCCAACATTTGGGACAGGGCCTTGAGGACCATTTTGGGGTCTTGCCCAAGCTGCGCCACAATCTCCCTGGAGCTGGCCTCGTGGTTCGTTAAAAAGGTGGTGATGGCCGCTATGGTTCCTTGCCCATCTTCGGTGCCCCGGCGGGCCGTGCACACATCGCAGCGGCCACAATCCTCGGTCTCCCGTTGTCCAAAATAGGCCATGAGCTGCTTATTGCGGCATACCTTGTTGTTCTCCACATAGGAGAGCATGGCACGGAGCTGTTCCTTCTTGCGGTCTTGCTGCGCTCCCATGGCCTTGGAAAAGCCGTTAATGGTCCGGTCATCTTCCCTGGGCACCAAAAAGGTGATCTCCATATCACTGGTGGCCGCCCGGTAGGTAATGATCTCTGCTTCGGCCAAGGCTTCCAGGCCCTTGTGCACATCGCTTTCGGACACGTTCATTTTCTTGGAGAGGAGGTGGGTGTTCACCTGGGTATCAAAATCAAACAATCCCCCGTAGGTGCGCAGCAGTGTCTGGATCAATTCCTTCTGTTGGGGCCATTTTTCCATGTATTGGTAGAGCACGGTCTTATGGCACACAAACTGTAGGCTACATTTTTTGTTGTGCGCCTCGGACAGGGCGATCACCGAATACTGGTCCAAAAGTCGCAAGGTATTGTAGCCCAACAAGGGATGCAGGCCGTGGGTGGCACAGAAGGCATTGAAATTGAGAAGGAACGGTTCCCCACTACCTTCCCCGTAGGCAATCTGAAAGTAACTGCACAGCTTGCGGTAAAACCGTTTAACAAAGTCCACCCCCGGCAAGACCTTGATAAATTGATCGTGGGCACGTTGTTGGTCCGTTTGGTTGGCCAATAGAATGGCCTTTGCCGGGTTCCCATCCCTTCCGGCACGGCCGGCTTCTTGAAAGTAGTTTTCAATGCAATCCGGTATTTGGTAGTGCAGCACCAAGCCCACATCTGGTTTGTCTATGCCCATGCCAAAGGCATTGGTGGCCACCATGACCTGTACCTGTCCGGAGAGCCAGTGCTCCAGGCCCGTCTTTTTTTCCTGGGCAGATAGACCTCCGTGGTAGGCCGCCGCCCGCACCCCATGACGGCCCAAGTAGGCGGCCAGCTGCACGGTGGCCTTCCTGTTGCGCACATAGACAATGCCACTGTTCTCCAGGTTTTGGCAATGGGTGCGCAGGGCATATTGTTTATCCTCTTCCTGTGCCACGCCAAAACAAATGTTCTTCCTGGCAAATGAATCTTTGGCCACCAAGGGATCCCGAAGCTCCAAAAGGGTCATGATGTCCTGCACCACCTTTGGGGTCGCGGTGGCCGTCATGGCCAGCATGGGCACCTGCGGATGTATTTCCCTTGCCCTGGCGCAGTGAAGGTAGGCCGGTCTAAAGTCATGTCCCCACTGGGAGATGCAATGGGCCTCATCTACCACAATGCTGTTCACGGGCATCTGCGCCAACCGCTGCTGTACCAGTTCTTGCTGCAGTCTTTCCGGGGAGAGGTACAAGAATTTGTAATTGCCGTAGATGCAATTGTCCAAGACCTGGTCCAAGGTCCCGTAGGGCAGGTTTCCCGCCAAGCCAATGGCCTTGATGCCCAACTGTTTTAGTTTGTTCACCTGGTCTTCAATGAGGGCCACCAGGGGAGATATCACGATGCAGATGCCGGGCAGTACCATGGCCGGCACCTGGAAGGCAATGGATTTGCCCCCGCCGGTGGGCAACAGCCCCAAGACGTCCCGGCCCTTCAGTGCGGCGGCCACAATGCTGTCCTGTGAGCCCCGAAACCGTTCGTGGCCCCAATGGGCCAATAGGACCTCAGATGCCTTGCTGCGGGCCATGTTCCAATACCTTTTGTTCTATAAAGGCGGCGCGCTCCCCCACGGATGCCAAGGGCACCTCAATAGTGGCGTAGCCCAACCGCGCGTAAACGGCCTCCAGCGCGGCATGTATGGCCCTTGCCTCGGCGTAACTTTCCATACGCTCGTTGTCCTGAACATAAATGGCCTCCCAAGGGGGCAGCAAAAAAACCACATCGTAGCGGTGTTGCTGGGCGGGCCCCTCAAAATCGATCCCGTAGGGTTGCCCAAAATAATCCATATAGGCCAGGACATCGGGGATTCCCCGGTCATAGAACACCACAGGGTGTTCCAGGTTTTTGGCTGCATGAAAATCGGCCTCTCGCGCCTCCAGCAAGATTTGGTTAAACTCACGGGGATCCTTGACAAAGGTGAGGGGGTTGGTCAGTGCGGTTTCCCGGTTCACGGTTTTCTTGGCCGCCAAGGTCATCTCACGGACCACTTCATGAAAACAGTGGTATCCCGCATTTTCCAAAAATTGGACCAGGGCCGTTTTACCGGTTCCCGGGCCACCCGTAATGACAATTCTATGGGGTACGGCCTTCTTCATATATGAGCACAAAAGTAGGCAAACGCGTGCTAATAAGGAATTTCATCCCACCCACTTTTCCCATAGGGGCCGAAGGGGTTTTACCGGTGCACAGTTGGCGGAAAGGGCAAAATCCGGAATTCCTTTTTGTCTCAGTCCGCCATTGCCAATAAAGACGGTGCCTGCCCCTCCCAATGGCAGGAAGAGGCGAAAGACCGAGAGACCAAACCGCATGGCATCTTTTGTCCCAAATAATTTGCAAATACCCGTACCTTTGCACAAAAATAGGAGTATGGCATCCGATGATTCAGCGGAATTTTATGTTAGGTTGAAGGAACAACTGGCCGAAAGCACCCAATGGCCTTCAGAGTACCTCTACAAGTTCATTGTAAAGAGCGAGGGTGAAAAAGTGGAGCAAATACACAAGATATTTGACAATACCGGGGCCGTGATCAATTTTAAAAAATCGAAAAACGGGAAGTACACCAGTGTTTCTATCCGGGTTAACCTCAGTGGCCCCGACGCTGTCATTGCAAAATACAAGGAAGTGGGGGCCCTGGAAGGAGTAATATCGCTCTAAAAATAGTATTTGGCCCATATTTTTCTTAATTTGCCGCTTCTTAAGGGAAGCATAGCTTCCAATATCCCAGTAAAACCTCTCCAATTTGGATTTAATAGATTACCTAGAGTACAACACGGAACGCCCCCATCTCATTATCCCGGAATACGGTCGCCACTTCCAAAAGATGGTGGACCACGCGGTGAGCATTGAAGATCGGGAAGAGCGAAACAAGGTGGCCCAGGCCATCATCAGCGTAATGGGCAACATGCAGCCCCATTTAAGGGACGTGCCCGATTTTCAGCACAAACTATGGGACCAGATGTTCATCATGTCCGATTTTAAGTTGGATGTGGACTCACCGTACCCCATTACCTCAAAAGAGGTGCTGCAGCAGCGGCCCGAACCATTGCAGTATCCTCAAAACCATCCCAAATACAGGTTTTACGGCAATAACATCAAAAGAATGATCGATGTTGCCGTGCAATGGGAAAAAGGGGACAAGCGCTCCGGCCTGGAATACGCCATTGCCAACCACATGAAAAAATGTTACCTGAACTGGAACAAGGATGTGGTGGACGATGCGGCCATCTTTAAACACCTCTACGAGCTGAGCAACGGAGAGATAGATTTGGCCACGGACGGTGAAAACCTGACGGACAGCGGACAATTCCTCAAAAATCGAATCTCAAAGAACCAGCGCAGCACCACCAGCAACAAGAAAAGCCAACGCAACAACAACCGCGGAAAGAAGCGGTATTAATCTCTGCTACTTTAATGGGAACTTTTAAAATAGAGGGCGGCCACCGCTTGTCCGGTGAAATTACCCCCCAAGGCGCCAAAAATGAGGCCCTCCAAATTCTTTGTGCCGTATTGTTGACCCCGGAGAAGGTGGCCATACACAATATTCCGGACATTGTGGATGTGAACAAGCTCATATCCCTGCTGGAAGACCTTGGCGTAAAGATTCAAAAAAAAGGGAAGGGATCCTATACCTTTAAGGCAGACGACATAAACCTGGACTACCTCCAGAGCGATCAGTTCAAGAAGGATGGCGGTGCGCTCAGGGGTTCCATCATGCTGGTGGGGCCACTTCTGGCCCGTTTTGGCAAGGGGTACATTCCCAAACCCGGTGGGGACAAAATAGGTCGCAGGCGTCTGGACACCCATTTTGAGGGATTTATAAAATTGGGCGCTTCCTTTCGCTACAACCGAGAGGAACATTTTTACGGCGTGGAGGCCAAGGAACTCAAGGGCACCTATATGCTGTTGGATGAGGCCTCCGTAACCGGAACGGCCAATATTGTCATGGCCGCCGTTCTCGCAAAGGGCACCACCACCATTTACAATGCGGCCTGCGAACCCTACCTGCAACAGCTCTGTAAAATGTTGAATCGCATGGGGGCCAAAATCGGGGGCATTGGTTCCAATTTGCTCACCATTGAGGGTGTGGACGCCCTGGGCGGCACGGAACACACGATGCTTCCGGACATGATCGAAATAGGCAGTTGGATCGGCTTGGCGGCCATGACCCAAAGTGAGCTCACCATTAAAAAAGTGAGCTGGGACGATTTGGGCCAGATTCCAACGGTATTCAGAAAAATGGGCGTTACCGTGGAACGCCAGGGAGATGATATTCACATTCCAGAACATAAGGAAGGTTACGAAATACAGCATTACATAGACGGCAGTATCCTTACCGTATCCGATGCACCTTGGCCGGGACTGACCCCTGATCTCTTGAGCATAATCCTGGTAATGGCCACGCAGGCCAGGGGAGAGGTGATCATACACCAAAAAATGTTTGAAAGCCGTTTGTTCTTTGTGGATAAATTGTTGGACATGGGCGCCAAGATCATTCTGTGCGACCCGCACCGGGCGGCGGTCATGGGGCACGACTTCAAATCTACCCTCAAGGCCACCACCATGACCTCACCGGACATTCGGGCAGGGGTGTCGCTCCTCATTGCGGCCCTTTCGGCCAAGGGCACGTCCACCATACATAACATAGAACAGATCGATCGTGGTTACGAGAACATAGATGAGCGCCTGCGCGCCATTGGGGCCAAGATCCATAGGGTGTAGGCACAGCGGCTTAGCCACCAAACCATCCCGACTCCCAAAAACCGTACAGTCCCAATACAAACACCAGGGTCCAAAGTAAGGTGCGCCACCAGTTTTTGGCCACCAATTGGGCGGTAATGCCCTTGGCCTGTGCCTCCGTGCTGCCCTCTATCTTGTGGTGCAGGGGAACAAAAACGGCAAAGGTCATGACCCAAATGGCCAGTACCAAGGCCAGTTTCATTATCGGGACCGTTTCCGGAGCCACCATAACCGCCCAAATGCTGCCGGCCAACTGACCGAACATCAGGGGCAGTACCACAAAGGTGATGCGTTGGGTATAGCTGCGGTGCCAAACCACCAGCTCTGGGTGGGCATAATAGGTGAGCCCGGGATAGATGGCCAGTTGTACCGCCCAGATCAACACCAGGGTGGCCGTATCAAAAAGAAGGTTGATAAGGGCGATCAATGCACTTAATTTTGAAAGAGTATTTCCTTTACACCACTGAAAAAGGGCAACAATAGCTCACTTTTGTGGGAAAAGGCATTGCTTTTGTTCAAGAAGGTGTCTATTTGATTCATCTTAAAGTGGGCAGCATGTCCATTGGCCCCATAGTCATGGAAAGCCATGCTCCATTCATTGAAAAGGCGCTGGCGGAGGTGTACGTGCTTCAGGGTTTCCACGTCTTGGTGCCGCCGGTCCCGCACTATCTTATCAAAGAGCCGCTCCAGGTTTTCTTCCTCACCTTCCAGTAGCTGTAAAAAATGGCCGTTATGGTACAAAAGACAGCCGGTGATGCCGTGTGCCGCATTGTAGTCTTTGGCATTGCTGAGCATGGCATAGATATCCGGGAGGGTAAAGGTCTCGATGGCCTTGGAACGGTAAATAAGGGAACGCATCAACTTTGGGCATTTAAGATTCAACGCCTAAATATAATCCATTTTTGTTCAACCTCTAAATGGGTCGTGTTAAAACTCCAGAAAGGTAAAAAAACGATTAAAATTGTTGTTTTTGTTGACCGTAAGGGTCATTAAAACAGGTCTGGGCGACCAACGGAACAACCTAAAAACCTTAAACAAAACGGGGTTGGAACAAACAGCTTTTCACTATTTCCGCATGGCCCAGGCCCACCACAACAGCAACGGATGCACCACAACCAAACGTGCCCAGGCCACCCATATGGGGGTGCACAGCCCGTCTGGCACACAGGCATCGATGGCAATGAAATGGACATGCGACGGGATGAACAGTACCAAAAGCCCAACAATGCCATAGGCGCCCCACGGCCGTAGCTTTGGAAACAACAGCATGCCCCCAAAAAGTATTTCCAAGGCCCCGGACACCACATTGATCAGGTCTGGAAAGGGCAGGTAGGGCGGAATGAGCGGCAGATAAAACCCGGGATCCATAAAGTGGTTGGCCCCCGCGAACAACATGAAGCCAGACAAAAGATAGCGCAATATGTTTCTTATCATAACCTAGAACATTAAACAAAAGGCAACCGGTGTGGTGTCCTTGGAGAACAGCTTGCCCCGGGCAGGGAAGCGGCCCCACAAGGTCTTAAAACAAGAGAAGGGACGCCCCCAAGAACGGGCCAATGACATTTACCTTGGTCTCTACCTGCTCACTGCCCTCCCCATCCGTGCGCTCGTAATAAAAATTACGGAAACCTACATGGACGGCCAACGGTTTTGCCACCTTAAAGGAGTTGAGAAAGGTCCAATCATAGGCCAGTTTGGAGGCATTTCCCAATCCAAAACCGCCAATGCTCGCCTGTGCGGAAATGGTCACGGTCTTACTGATCACAAATGCCGGGGACACACCGATCATAACATCCCACCACTCTTGCCTTTCCAGCAGGCTGCCATCATCCAGAACATTCCCAAAGAGCACAAATTCATAGCCCAGACTCACGTCGTTCAACCAATACTTGGCGCCCAAGTTCACCCCAAGTTCCCAGCCCTGAATTATTTGGTTGTCCGTGACCTCCAGATCCCTTACCACGAGATAACCCAAACGGGTATCCAAAATTTGTTGGTCAATGTTCAGGTCCAGGTTCAACAGATTTCCCGTCTGGGCTGTTCCCAGGTTTGCCCAAGTACCATCAAAACGAAACATCCAACGCTTGTAACGTAAATCTGCGATCATCTGAAAACCGGAATTGGTCAGGGAAGACAAGTCGTTAAAAGACTGCCTAAGCCTATTGTCTCCCACATCCGTGGCCTGGGCCGCCAAGAGGCCATAGGGGGAAATGTTCAGGGTCCAGTCGTTTTCTTCCCCCTCGGGCTGTATATCAAACAATTGCCCCGTGGCCAGGGCACTGAAGCACAAAAAGAAGCAAAAACCAAGAAATTGGCGAACGTACATGGTCAAATGGTTTTATATAAGTTATTTGGTTGATTTTGGATGATGCAAAAAAAAATAGTATTGCGGCTAAAAATTGCTGCAAAACCTGGCGCCGTGCCGAGGTTTGCCCAACCGGCGGAGCAATGGCCATTACCCAACCGCAAAGGTCTGGATTTTATTGGAGGTTGCAACCCCATTACAAAAGTCATTTTAAAGATCTGTTCAAAGGGCCATTGTTGTTCAAAGCTGCCATTGGGTCTGTTGGTGCACCTTTTTGAGAATGATGAAAAAGGGAATCCACCAAATAAAATCGTTGGTGATCAGGGTATAGATGAATTCAAAGGGCACCACCTCTTGCCAGTAGTTGAAGAGAAATCCCAGGGGGCCAAATATTTTTCCCAAAAAACCAACGGCCACAATGGGCCAATGTTTTATGGGATCATAGGATGCCCACCAATAGCCCAAACCGTAAACACCTATGACCATGCCCATGCCCTGCCATACCAGGGGATGGTTCAAGGGTTCCATGCCCACCAGCTCAAAAAAATGGTTTGGAAAAAGCACCACCCAAGCACCCCACAGGATGTTGTAAACGGCGGCCAATTGAAGCGTAAGTCTCATTGCAATGATTTTAATGCCCCTTGATCAGGAACCTCTTTTTATGCCAATGTCGTTTTTCGCCCCCAACCCAAATCATGTCCGGCGGCTTCTGCATTGCCCGGCTAAAGGAACACCAACAAAAACCAACCGCAGGATAAGGGGCATTCCCATTTAAGCGTCACTTGTGCAAAGTTAGGGTAAATCCCAACTTTGGTTTATGGTTTTATTGTAAATCTTTGACCAGGTCCGGAAAGCGCTCCTTGAGCTGGCGCCAGATGGCCAAATGGCCCCCATTTTTGGCCGTGTAGTAGGTTTTGCCACCATCTTTTGTGGTGATCAGGAGATACTCCCGGGCCGGGGCATTGAGCAATAGTTTCACCTCCTCTCCGTGGGCTGTCCCAAAATGCCCTTTTTTTAAATGTCCCACCGCGAAGCCGTTGGTCTTGATGGCAATGGGCGGGAGTTCTTGTACCAGTTGTATGTCCCGTATTTGCTCCGGCGCTATGGTCTCCCCGTACATGCCGGCAATGATAATGCCATCTCCCGAAATCTGGATGCTGTTTTCGGAATACCCCAAATAGAACAGACCTGCGGTGAACGCGAGGGTCAGCAAGAGTACAAGGAGCACCAGAACAGGGGCCTTTTTTTTCGTGTTTCCATAATAGGGCCGGCTCTTTATGATAAAAAAAGCATAGGCCAGTAGGGGGTACCCCACCAAAAAAGGACCGCTCACCAGCTCGCCCAACGTGTAATGTAGCCCTAGGCCAAAAACCAAAAGGGAAGCGCCCAGAAAGAGGTGAAAGCGTTTAAAAATCCGAAGATAGCCCTCAAGATCAAACGTCTGTCGGGCACTGGCATCCATCGTATTGTAGCCAGAGAGCAGTTGGGCGGCGTTGTTTTGGTTGATCAACAACCCAACGCCAACGATGATAAGGGACATAAGAACAAGGGCGTAGAGCATAAAGGAGCTATTTACAAGGTGTACGGGCAAACGCTTAGGACACTACCAAGATAGTTCATTTTAGGGAGCATGTAATACGAGTGTCTGCCCAATGGTGTTCCCAAAATCTTTATGCCTGCGCGCAACCCTTGGGCGCACGCGCCATCTTGCTTAAAAGAATGGTGGTCGGGAACAATACCGCGCCATACCTGGTTCCCACGCCAATGGGTTTGGGAACATGGCTCAGTGCATCGGCATCCAGAAGTAATACCGTGTAATGGACGACATAAAAGGTGTCGTGCGCCCAATGCTGTGGAACGCCCCAAAAATTCGGGAAAAACACCATTGAAAAGCAAGGTTTTCATGCTTGGTATCAAGGCTGCACCCGTAGCTTGGGATTTAATTTCCATTTTGCTTTGGTTCGGCTACCGAAAAATGAAAAAACGTAAAAAATGAAATATCTAATTTTCTCCCTATTGTTTTGCCTTCCCTGTACCGGGGCATTTGCCACCGATGGGGAAATAACGGCCCAAGTGGTTTTTGAAAACCTCACCCAACGGGACTTGCGTTCGGGCACCTTTACCATTATAGGTGCCAATACCAGCATTGAAGTCAATGATGCCAATCCCTTTAACATCACCCTGCCCGGCAAAGGGAAATACGAGTTCCTGTTTAGCTCGGAACACTTTGTGGCGCTATTGTCCTATCCGAAGAAAATCACCCCAAAAAACAATTTGATCAAGATTCAATTACTTGCCAAATACAACAGCAACAAACTGACCGTAGCTGCCCAAAATGGCTATATTGAAAACCGTATTGCAGATGGTAACCTCAATTTTGTCCTGCACGGTATGGACGCCACCGTGCCCCGGGAATACCTGGAACTGAAGCGTAAATATGGGGTGGGTCTGGTAAAGGAAAATTGTGCCATTGACCCCGTTTCGATGAAGGCGGCAAAGGAACACAACAAACGTTTGTCCCAATATTTGGACCAAAAATACGGGAGCACTTGGTCAGAAGGGCTCACAGAAAAACCCTTTGGACTCTAGAGGCTCCGGTAACGGGGCAATACCGCCAAGCACCGAGAGTAGCGCATGGTAAAAGAAAGGCGGGGATATGCACCGCCGTTAGGCATTAAACGAGTTTTTCCCTTCCTTCAGGGAAGTGGGCAGCTCAAAGACCTCCAGATCAAAATAAGGTACGGCGGCCAGAATATGGTCAAAGATATCGGCCATAATGTATTCGTAGTTCTGCCAGCGCTTGTCACTGCTAAAGGCATAGATTTCCAACGGAATGCCCTGTGGGGTGGGCGGTAACTGCCGGGTCATGAGGGTCATGTTTTCATTGATGCCCGTATGGCTTTCCAGGTAGCTGACAATGTATTTCCTGAACACCCCCAAGTTGGTAAGGTTGCGCCCATTGATGAGCAGGCTCTTATCCACCCCTTTTTCCGTGTTTTCCTCATTGATCTTGGCCTGCCTATCCATAAGGTACCTGTTTATGAGCGCCACTTTTTTCAGTGCCTCCACTTGGCCTTCCGTAAGAAAGTGGACACTCTGTTGCCTAATGATCACGGAGCGTTTTATGCGCCTGCCCCCGGAGTCCTGCATGCCCCGCCAGTTCTTAAAACTGTCCGATATGAGCGCATAGGTGGGAATGGTGGTTATGGTCTTGTCAAAATTCTGCACTTTCACGGTGGCCAGGCTTATTTCAATGACATCGCCATCTGCCCCGTATTTCTCAAAGGTGATCCAATCGCCAATGCGCACCATATCGTTGATGCTCACTTGGATACTGGCCACAAAGCCCAATATGGTGTCCTTGAAGATCAATAGCAAAACCGCGGAGGCCGCGCCCAGTCCGGTTAAAAACTTCCAGATTTCAGTGCCTGTCAAAATGGCCAATATGGACATGATGCCCGCCGCCCAGGCGAAGATCATAAATACCTGGATGTAGCTGTGAATGGGCTTGTCCCTGAATCGGGGCAGGGTCTTTAGATAGTCGTTCACGGTGCGCAAAAACCGGTGTACAATGCTCAGGATCAACAAGACGCTGAGCACTTCCAGCACCTTAACGGCCACAATTTCCGCGAAGTCAAAATCGGCAAAGACCATGGGGGCCAGCTCCAGGGCCAGGGCCAAGGGGAGAATGTGGGCCAAATAGCGGGGCAGTCTGTTGGTCACCGCAAGATTGTCAAAATTGGTGCGCGTGCCCTTGGCCAATTTGGCCGAAAAATAACGAATTACCTTCCACAGGGCATAATCAAATACCAACACGATCACCACGGCCGCCACCAAGAGCAGTCCGGCACTGAGGTACTGTGCCGCCCCTTCGCTTAGTCCGCCCTGAAGCAGTAGTTCCTTTATTCTTTCCAATCCTAAATCTGCCAACATGGGGTTTGTGGTTTCCCAACAAAGGACAATAAGGTTGCCAAAGTGGTCGGGGAGGTCAAATTGTCGTAATATTGCCCCCGTGGAAGACAGCAGGAAACAAACGATGCTCATTATCCTGGCATTTTTTGCCATTTACGTCATTTGGGGTTCTACCTATCTGCTCAATAAGATCGCGGTGACCGAACTGCCTCCCTTTATGTTGTCCGGAATTCGTTTTGTCACGGCGGGGCTCCTGCTCTTTGGTTTGGCCAAGCTCATGGGGCTGTCCCTTTCCTTTACCGCCAAAGAGCTTAAAAACAGCATCATTGCCGGATTTCTTTTCCTCACCTTTGGCAACGGGGTCATGGTTTGGGCACTGCAGTTTGTGGACAGTGGCTTTGCCGCACTGGAAATTTCCGCACAGCCCCTGGTGGTGCTGTTGCTCATGCGCATGCTGCAAGGAAAGAAGATACAGGCCATGTCCTTGGTGGGCGTGGGGCTGGGCATTTTGGGCATGTATCTTTTGGTGGGGCAGAAAGACATCATGGCCCAGGAGGGGGCGCCCTTTGCCGTGGGTCTCATTTTTGCCTGTATGGTGAGTTGGAGCTATGGCAGTCTCTTTGTGGGCACGGCCAAGCTTCCGGCCCATTACATGGTGAACACCGGCTGCCAAATGATCACCGGGGGAGGCAGCCTATTGGCCATAAGCTGGCTGTTGGGAGAACCTTGGAGCCCGCCAACGGCCTGGAGCCCGCCCGCATTTTGGTCCATGTTGCTCCTCGTTGTCTTTGGCAGTGTGGTGGCCTTTACGGCCTTCAATTTTCTGTTGCGCACCGTGTCTCCGGAAAAAGTGGCCACCAGCACCTATGTGAACCCCATCATTGCCATGGTGCTGGGCTGGTATTTTCTACAGGAGAACATTACCTTACAAAGTTGCCTTGCGGCCGTGGTACTGCTCACCGGGGTATATTTTATAAACACCAAAAAGAAGATGCCCCTTTTTAGCCGTTTCATTTCCCGAAGACGGTCCAAAAAACAAGCCTAGGGTTGCGTTAAAGCTTAATTGGCGTGTAAGGCTCCCGCAGGTGCGGGAGTGGATTTTGTGGCAGATTTAGGCACGACATAGCAAGTGCTATCGGCGAGATGCTGCGAAGGCAAGGCATGGCAATAGCTGCAAAATTATTTTTTAACGACAATATGCCGCTAAAAAAGCAGTGGATCATGTGACGAATGTGGCTTAACTTAACACTGGTTCCCCTTAAAATTGTCCCACCCGGCTTTGGTAAAAGGGCCTTGGCTCGATGCTTGTCGGGAAGATGGCCTTTTCATCCCATAATTGTCCATTTCCCCACAGAAGGTGCTACCTTTGCAGGCGCGAAGAAAAAGATACCATGTCAGAGACCTTTTACGAAGTACAGGAAAAAAAGACCGATAAGGAACTGTACGACTACCAACAAGGGGCCATACAACAGATTTTTGAAAAGTTTGAAACCGAGCGGGAAGACTACCACCTGCTGTACCAACTTCCCACGGGCGGCGGAAAAACGGTGATCTTCTCCGAAATTGTGCGCCAGTACCTTAAACACCACCAAAAAAAGGTGTTGGTCATGACCCATAGGATCGAGCTGTGCAACCAGACGGCCGCCATGCTAAGCAGTTTTGGCGTGGTGAACAAGGTGGTGAACAGCAAGGCCAATCTGGAAGACCAGGAGAAGTACAGTTGCTTTGTGGCCATGGTGGAAACCCTTAACAATAGGCTCCAGGATGACAAACTGGACATCTCTGACGTAGGATTGGTCATTGTGGACGAGGCCCACTATAACTCGTTCACAAAACTCTTCAAATATTTTGAAAATTCCTTTCTGCTGGGGGTCACGGCCACCCCGCTAAGTTCCAACAAGGACCTTCCGATGAAGGACAACTACGATGCCCTGATCCCTGGGGAGTCCATAGAAAATCTGATCGAGAACGAATTCTTGGCCCGGGCAGAACAGTACCATTATGACATGGGCCTCACCAGCCTGGAAGTGGGCTCCAATGGGGATTATACCGTAAAATCGTCCACGGACCTCTATACCAGTCCGGCCATGCTCAACAAGTTGTTGGAGGCATACAACAAGCATGCAAAGAACAAAAAGACCCTGATCTTCAACAATGGCATTGAGACCTCCATACAGGTGTACCATACCTTTGCCAACGCCGGGCTGCCCATCATGCACCTGGACAATACGGCCACCAAGAAACAGCGCCAACAGATCTTAAAGTGGTTCCACGAGACCCCCAATGCGATCCTCACCTCCGTGAGCATCCTTACCACGGGTTTTGACGAACCCACCATTGAGGCCATTATCCTGAACCGGGCCACAAAATCCCTGACCCTATATTACCAGATGATCGGCCGGGGATCACGGATATTGAACCAAAAATCCAGATTTACCGTGGTGGATCTGGGCAACAATTTTTACCGTTTTGGCCCTTGGGGCGCCGATCTGGACTGGGAGGCCATCTTTAAGTCGCCCAACTACTATTTGGACCGCATCAAGGACGATGAAACCATTGAGAGCACCTTTAAGCACGACCTTTCTGAGGAGGTCCGTGCGTCTTTTGCCAACTCGGAAGACACCTTTTTTGATGTCAAGGAGGTCTATGAGGAGGTCACCTACGCAGGGGAGAGCTCCAAGAAGGTCTTGGAGCGCTCCATTGCCCAGCATGCCCATATCTGCATTGAGAACAGTGAGGACGTGTACGATGCCATTGCCCTGGCCAAGCTCTTGAAAGAGGACATAGACAATCGCATACAGGTGTACGCCAAGTGCATCAGTAAAAGCACGCACAACTTCTTGAGCTGGTTAAAGCTAGACTACCAGAAAAAGCTAAATGCCTATCTCAGGGAAAACTTTGACCGTGTTTTTGAGGACATACACGGGCACCCCCCAGAAGATTGACAGCTCTCTTTTTTAAACCTTACATTGCCCACTTTCAGCAAGATGCAGGGGGAACATGTCTTGCGTCCCATTTTTTTATGCCGATGGTGGCAACCCCTAGTCCTTTTTTAAAGAGCATCCCATTCCGGTTCTTTTTTGGAAATGATATGGGATGCCAAGAAGTCCCGACCAGGAATTGTTTAGGGTAAAAGCAGGACATTCCTTATTTTTATCGCATGGAAAAAAAGGACAGGAAAATTGCCATTATCGGTGCCGGTGTCAGTGGTTTGATCGCTGCAAAAGTGCTGGAAAACAAGGGATATGCCCCCACCATTTACGAAAGATCGGAGGGCCCCGGTGGGCGCGTAAAGACCACGGTACAGGACGGCCATTTGTTGGATCACGGCTTTCAAGTCTTATTGGATGCCTATCCGCTGGCCAAAAAGTACTTGAACTACCAAGACCTTGAGCTGCAACACTTCCTGCCCGGGGCCCATATCTACGAACGTGGAAAAAAGGTGACCCTTGGCGACCCCTTGCGGGAACCGTCCCTGTTGTTTCCCACCTTGACCTCAGGTGTGGGCACCTTGGGAGACAAGGTAAAGATCCTAAAGCTCAATTCCAGCCTGAAAAAGAAATCCATCGAAGCCATTTTTCAAAGCGAGGAACGCAGTACCATGGCCTATTTGAAGGAAAAAGGGTTCAGTGAGGCCATCATTAGCCAATTTTTTAGACCTTTTTTTGCCGGTATCTTCTTGGAACCGGACCTGGCCACTTCCTCCCGCATGTTCGAGTTTGTGTACAAGATGTTTGGCACGGGCCACGCCACCCTGCCCAAGGCCGGCATAACGGCCATTCCCCAGCAATTGGTCTCCCAGCTGAAGCAAACCACAATTCGCTACAACAGCGCTGTGAGCAGCTGCGAGGACCATACGGTCTTCTTTGAGGATGGCACTAAAACTTTGGTGGATTTTACCATCGTGGCCACCGAGGCGGCGCCGCTCATTGCCAACATGCGCAACCAGGGCACCGAATGGAAATCGGTGGACAACCTGTACTTCAGCGTCCCCAAGGCCGATGATGCGCGCCCCATGATCGGGCTGGTTCCGGACCCGGAGGCCTACATTAACAACCTCCATTTTGTGACCAACCTGCCCACCACCAGCCAGGGCCAAGGACAGCTGTTGTCGGTAAGCGTGGTAAAACAACATACCTTTACCGAGTATGAACTGATCAACACCATCAAGGAAGAGCTTAAGCTGCATTGTGGCATCACCGATGTCACCTACCTCAAGACCTTCAACATAAAGAAGGCCCTGCCCAAACTAAAAGACCTGCGTTACGGAATGGACCCCACGGAGACCCGGCTTACCAACACCATGTTCTTGGCGGGCGATTATCTCCTCAACGGATCGCTGAACGCGGCCATGCACGCCGGGGAACTGGCGGCCGAGGGCCTATTGGAGGTGGTGGACGGCGCCGTAAAATTATAGCCCTGTCCATAAGAGCCCTGACCGCGATGTTAAGATGCCCAGAGGGGCGGGTTGTGGCAAATTTTCTTACCTTGAAACCCTTCCAAAACAGTAATTATGGCCGCTTATCCGGAAAAAGTGTATTTAAACGGGCAGATCCTTCCCGCTTCGGAAGCCAAGATTTCGGTTTTTGACCGTGGATTTATCTTTGGAGACGGTGTTTATGAAGTCATGGTACAGATCAACGGTCGTTTTTTTATGCGGATGCCCATCTGAACCGTTTACAGCGCAGTTTACGGGAAATTGATATCGATTTTGATGTACAACAGCTGCCGGAGGTGATCAAGGCCTTGCTGGACGCCACCGGCCTAACGGGAAAAGACTGTTTGCTCTATGTACAGATAACCAGGGGAGTGGCGCCCAGGACCCATGCCTTTCCCAAGAACGTGCCGCCCACTGTGATGCTATACGCCCTGCCCAAAACACTGCCGCCCATCAATGAAGCACACGCCCAAGTGGTTACCGCGAAAGATTACCGCTGGGGCCGTTGCGATATAAAAATGACCTCCCTTTTGGGGAATGTAATGCTCAATGAGCACGCGATGGGGCAAGGATGTTATGAAACGATTTTATTGCGAAATGGGGTGGTGACCGAAGCATCGCACTGCAATGTGTTCTTTGTTCAGGACAATGTGGTACGCACCCACCCGGCCAACCACCACATCCTGGACGGCATCACCAGACAGATTGTCCTGGCACTCTGCGAACATCTGGGCTTGGAAACAAGTATTGATCCCGTGAGGGAAGCGGAAATCCCCTATATGGACGAAGCCTTTTTGGCGGGCACCAGTACCCAGATCGCCGCGATAAAACAATGCAATGACCATTGTTTTTACCAAGGGAACAAGTTGGGGAACATCACCCAGAAACTTCAAACGGCCTTTCTGAAACTTAAGGCGGGCAAATTAACCCTTCCCTTGCAACAACATGACCCAACCAAAACGCCATAGGACCATGAAAAGAAGAACCTTTATCAGGCAAACGGGGTTGGCCAGCGCATCAACGGCGTTGCCCCTGCCCATTATAAGCAGGCCCTTGGCCCCAAAGTACAAAATGGGACTGCAACTCTTTACCGTGCGCGACGTGATGGCCACCGATCCCATTGGCACCTTAAAGGCCGTAAGGGAGCTGGGCTATGAAGATTCAGAAATTTTTGGCTATGACAGTGAAAACGGCACTTTCTACGGCCTAAAGGCAAAAGAGTTTCGGCGGGTGATCGATGACCTTGGCTTTGGGGTGAGCAGCGGCCATTACAATTTCTCCCAATTTTTCAACGGGCCCCATACTGTTCTAAAGGAATATCTGGCCCACTGCATTGAGGGTTCGCACCTCATTGGGGCAAAATACATTACCTGGCCCTGGTTGGCGCCGGAATACCGCTATGCCGAAGGTTATAAGAAATTGGTGAACCTTCTCAACCACATGGGGGAGCAGGTAAAGGAGGGCGGCCTTTCCTTTGCCTACCACAACCACGGCTTTGAGTTCGCCGACCTCGGTGGGCAAACGGGCTACGACATGATTTTGGCGGGCACCGATGAGGAGCTGGTAAAACTACAGATGGACATGTACTGGGTGGCCCATTCTTCCAAGACCAGCATGGCCCAATATATTGCCCAAAACCCCGGTCGTTATGTCATGTGGCACATAAAGGACATGGACAAGGTAACGCGGGACTACTCCGAGCTGGGCAACGGCTCCATTGACTATGTTTCGCTGCTGTCCCAACTGGACAAGGATGCCCTGGAACATATTTACATTGAGCAAGGCGGGAACTTTGCCCATAATTCCATACAGAGCATCACGGACAGTGCCGCGTACTTCAAGACCCATTTGGCCCGGTATTTCTAGCGTGCGTTGGCACCCATACCATTCACTCTACTCCAGGGGTATCCATAGGACAGGTTTAAAAGCGAAAATCCTGTGGTTTACCTTGGTTTTCCCTGTTCATTCCCTGTTCACCAATGTGGCCCTGACGCGCGAGATGGGGAGACCAGTGCCTCCCTATTTTCCCAGCGCTGATGAGCCTGCAGTTCATCGGGTTCAAGAAGTCACCCATAGTGTCCGGCAGGCCTTGTCGGGGCAGCGTTTAGCACAGGTCCGGACAGGACATTGTTTAGCGGTACCGGCAACTTCAAGGGTAAAAAAGGTCCATGGAACGGGCGGCGAACGTTCGCTTGGTGCGATAAGCACAACCATACCGCGTTACAAGCCCTCTTTTTTGTGTATTTTTAAGGGCCCGTTCCAAAACAATGGCAAAAACGATGATACACCCTTAAAAAAAGCCCAAGGCCCATGTCCTTCAGAACGCAAAAGATAACAGAAACAACAACCATCATGCAACAACCAAAAACCATTTTTTTCGCCCTTTTCTTAATGTTCGGGTTTACCTTAACTGCGCAAGAACCCTCTGAAATCTTACAGGAACTGGAGTCCATTGCCATCATTGACCAAAAAGTGATGATGCCCATGCGGGACGGGGTCCGTTTGGCCACGGACATCTACCGCCCCAAGACCGAGGGGAAAGTGCCCATCATCTTTTCCCGCACGCCCTATAACTTCAATTCTTGGGGAGACGGCGAGCAGCGCACGCGCACGGCCCAAAGGGCCTTGGAAGCCGTAAAACGTGGGTACGCCTACGTGGTGCAGAACGAGCGTGGCCGTTATTTTTCGGAAGGGGAATGGGACATTTTGGGCGTGCCCCTGACCGATGGTTACGATGCCTTCACTTGGATGAAGGACCAGCCCTGGAGCAACGGAAAGATTGGCACCTATGGCTGTTCCAGCACGGCAGAGTGGCAAATGGCGGTGGCCGCCTTGGACCATCCCGCCCATGCCGCCATGGTGCCCCAGGCCTACGGGGCGGGCGTGGGCCGTGTGGGAGACATCATGGAACAGGGCAACTGGTACCGGGGCGGGGCAGAGCAACTGCTGTTCTTTTCCTGGCTCTACGGCGTGGAGCACGATAAGTTCAAGCCCAGGATTCCCGCAGGGGCCACCCAAGAGGACCTGATTCGTATTTCCCGCTTTTATGACCTGGCCCCCGAAAATCCGCCCGTGGACATGTCCATAGCATTAAAACATCTTCCCCTGACCGACATCCTGAAAAACATCAACGGAAAAAAGGAGATATTCGACAAAATGGTGCGCAGAACGCCCAACCATCCGGATTGGTTCACGGGCGGTCTTTATCATGACGATATGGAGATCGGTGCCCCGGGCTTCTGGTTCTCCTCTTGGTACGATGTTTCGGTAACGCCCAACATTGCCCTTTTTAACCACGTGCGCAACAACAGCAAGGATGCCGCCATACGGGACAACCAGTATTTGGTCATTGCCCCCACCTTGCACTGTGCCTTTACCCGCGCCACCGAGAATACCGTGGTGGGCGAACGCTACGTGGGCGATGCACGTCTCAATTACGAAGAACAGATCTATGCCTGGTGGGACCTTTGGCTAAAGGGCGAGGAAAACGATTTCAAGGAAAAAACGCCCCGGGTACAGTTCTATACCATGGGCAGCAACAAATGGCAGGCCGGGGAAGAATGGCCGCCAAAAGACACAAAAATGACCACCTTTTACCTGGATAGTGATGGAACCGCCAATACCCGGAACGGAAGCGGCACCTTGAGCCGAAAACGCCCCTCCAAAGACCGTCCAGACACCTTTGTTTACGATCCCATGAACCCCGTGAATTCCTACGGGGGCAATGTCTGCTGTACCGGAAACGCCATCAAGGGAGGCGCTTATGACCAAAGTGCACTGGAGGAACGGGAAGACATCCTGGTCTATACCACCGATGTGCTGGAGGAGGGCACCGAGGTCACGGGCTTCATTGAGTCCACCCTTTATCTTTCGTCAGACGTAAAGGATACCGACCTCACCATTAAGCTCATTGACGTCTATCCGGACGGAAGGGCCTACAACCTGCACGAGACCATACAGCGTGTCCGGTACCGGGAGGGGTATGACAAGGAGGTTTTTATGGAAAAAGGAACCGTGTACAAAGTGGACCTGACCCCGATGGCCACCAGCAACTTTTTTAAAAAAGGCCACCGCATACGCATTGAGGTGTCCAGCAGCAATTTCCCGCGTTTTGCCCGCAACCTGAACACCGGGGGCAGGAATTATGACGAAAGTGAGGGCGTGGTGGCCACCAATACCATACACCACTCCAAGAAGTACCCGTCCCAGATCAGGCTTCCCATTCGGTAACGGGAAATGCGGGCGGGGCCCCCTTAAAAAGTGGCATTACCGGTTTAAATGGTGATGGGCCTGTGGGGAGCGGCCAAAACACGGTTCTTCGGGGAAACCGGGGTAGAACTAGGACAGGGAGGAAAAAAGGTTTTAATCTGATATTGCTAGCTTATCTTTCAAAAAACAAAACATGATACCACCAATGGCCCGCAAGCACCTCCCGATCGCCCTCCTTGGTCTGCTGATGCTCCAGTGCAAAGGACAGACCACGAAACAAGGCACGGTTGGGGACCCGTCCTTGGAGACCCCACAACGCTATACCTACCGTAAGGGCGACCCAAATGGAACAGGGAAATGGTACATGGGCCGGGAAATAGCCCACGTGATGGGCTTTCAGGGAATGGCCTGGTTGGAACGCCCGGAACGCGACAGGGAAGAGGACACTGCCGCCCTACTTAAAAATTTGGACATACAGGAAGGGGATACCATAGCCGACATTGGTGCCGGCTCCGGATACCACATCTTTAAAATGGCGCCCAAAGTGGGAGCGGGGCATCTGTACGCGGTGGACATACAGCAGGAAATGCTCAACGAGATACAACGGAAAAAAGAGGTGGGCGGCCTCACCAACATCAGCACCGTTAAAGGCAGTGCCACCAGTGCCCATTTGGAACCGAATACGGTGGACAAGGTCTTGATGGTGGATGTGTACCACGAATTTGACCATCCCTACGAAATGATGACCTCCATTTACGGCGCCCTGCGCCCCAACGGCAAGCTCTATCTCGTGGAATACAGGGCAGAGGACGCCCAAGTGCCCATAAAGCGGGTGCATAAAATGTCCGAGGCACAGGCCGTAAAGGAAATGGCAGCGGTGGGCTTCACCCTGGAAAAAAACATTGAAAACCTGCCATGGCAACATTGTTTGGTCTTTGTGAAAAAGAGCACCGCAAACCAACCCTGATCTAGATTCAGGGCATATCATCCAACCCTTACAACTACACAGAAGACGATGAAAAAAATACTATTGTTCTTGGGCTGCTTCGGCTGCCAAATCACCATGGGCCAATCGCCCCAACCAAACCACCAATCGGCCGTTTCCGTCACGACAGCGGTCCAAGATATCGGGGGGTCCGCTGCCAAAGCCCCTCTGAAACACCCAAAAGTTGCTTCTTCAGGGCCCCAGATCGCCCTTGATCGACCCAGCGCCCGAGAAGCGCGCGCCATGGTCAACCCGGGCCTACAACTGGAACACTATACCTTGGCCAATGGCCTTAAGGTCTATCTGAACCCAGATGCCGGTGCCAGCACCATTTACGGTTCCGTCTGGGTAAATGCGGGCGGCAAGGACGATCCCGCCGATGCCACCGGCATTGCCCATTATTTGGAGCACATGCTCTTTAAGGGCACCACCACCCTGGGCACCCTGGATTATGCCGCAGAAAAGGTGCACTTGGATAACATAAAGGACCTCTACACAGCCTTGGCCCAAGAAACCGATGCCGACAGAAAACGGACCATTCAATTACAAATCAATGAAGAAGAGCTCAAAGCCGCAGCATATGCCATTCCCAACGAATTTGACCGCTTGTTGAAATCCATTGGCGGCACCAAGATCAATGCCAGCACTGGCCATGACTACACCAATTATTACAACCAGTTTCCGCCCAACCAACTGCCCAAGTGGTTGGCCCTGTATGCCCACCGCTTTAAAGACCCCGTGTTCCGGTTGTTCCAGAGTGAGCTGGAGGCCGTTTACGAGGAGAAGAACCGTGCCAATGACGACCTCCAGCGACGTATTGTCCAAGCTTTTGACCAACGTCTGTACGGCGCGCACCCCTACGGTTCCCAGACCGTATTGGGCAGCGTGGAGCACTTGAAAAATCCATCCTTGGAAAAAATGTACCAGTTTTTCAAGACCTACTATGTGCCCAACAATATGGCCCTGGTGCTCAGTGGCAATTTTGATGTCGCCACGGCAAAGACCTACATAGAAGAAAGCTTTGGCCAACTTCCCAAGGGCCCTGAACCCCGTTTTAAGAACAATGCGCCCCATACGTTCAAGGGCAGGGAAGTGGAGAAAGTACGCATCACTCCCATAAAAGTCGGCTTTTTGGGCTATAAATTGGTGCCCTTTGGCCATCCGGACCGCGCCGCCCTCTCCGTTTTGGGGGAAATGATGTACAACGACAACGAAACCGGGTTTCTGGACCAACTCAATCTGGAAAACAAAGTGCTCTATGCCACTGGGTACCAGGAATTTTTGGAAGAGGACGGCGCCAGCACCCTAATCTACGTGCCAAAGATCTTTGGACGATCGCTAAAACATTTTGAAGAGAAGTTAAGGGCCAGCTTTGATGGCATTGCCCAGGGCCATTTCTCGGACAGCTATTTCCAATCCATTAAAAACGGCATGTACCGGCAGTTCTCCAGATCCTTGGAAGATTTGGAAACCCGTAGCCGGTACTTGGGACTCAGCTTTATTTATGACCTTCCCCCGGCCCAATTGCTCTCCTACACGGAAGCCTTGAAAAAGGTGGACAAAGCGGACGTTCAGCGGGTGGCCCAGACCTATTACGGAGAAGATTACCTTACCATGCAGTCCAGAACCGGCTTCCCCAAAAAAGAGAAGTTGAAGAAGCCCGCCTACAAGCCCATAGAGGCCAGGACCACGGCCAAATCGGCCTTTGCCAAAACCTTTGAAACCCTACCGGAGGAAGAACCGGCACCATCTTTCATCACCATGGGGGAAGACGTAAAGGTGTACCAGGACTATTTGTACCACACCAAAAATCCAATGAACAACGTTTTTACCCTAACGGCCAACATCGCCAAGGGAACCTGGGACGATGCCCTGTTGCCCATCTTGGCCAATGCCCTTAACAATGCCGGTACAAACACCCATACCGTGCAGGCCTTAAAGAGTGAATTCGCCCAATTGGGGGCCACCTATTTCTTTAGTGCCCAGACGAACAAATTTCAGGTGACCCTCACCGGTATTGACGATAACTTTGAGGCGTCCGTTGGGCTGTTGGAGCATCTTATGCGCGACTTTAAGCCCACCCGGGCAACGCTCATGAACCTTTACAACCAAAGAAAGACCCAAAATAAAATAGACGGAAACGACCCCGCTACGGCAGGAAACATCCTGTATGGATATGGCCTGTACGGGAACCAATCCGATTACAAAAAACGGACACCGCTAAAGGAACTCAAGAAGATGGAGCCCGCCCTTTTAAAGGAAGAGGTCGCTGTTCTTTTTGCCCATGGTTTCAACAGCCTGCATTACGTAGGTCAAAAATCGGCCGAAGAAAGTCTCCTGAAAATGGCCAAGAATCCTTTTTTTGGGAAGAACACCACCAATGCCTACACCTTCAAGGAAGCCAAAGTCCCCAATGAAACCACCATCTATGTGGTGCATGACAAAAAGGCCATACAGAGCCATGTGTACTATGTGGTACAGGGCGAAATGGTAAAGCAAGAAGACCATTTTAAGAAAAAGGCCTTTGAAAACTATTATACGGATGGGCTCTCGGGACTCTTGTTCCAGGAAGTACGGGAGTTTCGCTCTTTGGCCTACGCCACGGGCGGCGCTTATATCGGTCCGGATCACGAGCCCCACAAAAAGGGCAGGCTGGTCCTGTTCACCGGTTCCCAGGCAGACAAGACCGTGGACGCCGTAACGGTGGTCATGGACCTTTTGAAGACCATGCCCGAATACCCCGATCGACTCCCCAGCCTAAAAAAAGGACTCACCTTGGCGGCGGGCACCGGTGCCCCTGATTTTAGGGAATGGTCCGCAAAGGCAGAGACCTTTTTGGGTTCGGGCCACGAAAAAGACCCCAACGAACAACTTTTTAAGGATATGGACGGCTTGATGTTCACGGATATCAAAACCTTTTATGAAGCCAATATTAAGGACAAGCCCCTGACCATTACCATTTACGGCAATACCAAAGCCATGGATATGGAAGCCCTGGGCAAACTGGGCAAGGTGGTGCCCCTCAAGATGAAAACCATCCATCAAAAATAACAACGCGGGAGGATTATATTTTGTCTAAGTTTTTGTTAAATAGGGTAAACAAAAAATCTCATTGCTTACCTTTGACCTGAACAAAAACAAATAGTTATGAAAATGATTGCCAAAAGTCTATTGTCCTTTGCCACTGTATTGATGGTGGTTTCCTGCGGGGAAAAGAAGAAAGAAGTGAAAGAAGCCGTTAACGATGCCGCCACTGAAGTCCAAGCCCAGGTGGAGGAAGTGGTGGAGACCAAACCCAATATTGTGGGGGTGGCCGCGGGCAACGAGGCTTTTAGCACCTTGGTCACCGCGGTACAGGCCGCAGGCTTGGTGGAAACCTTAAGCGGCGAAGGCCCCTTTACGGTCTTTGCACCCACCAACGATGCCTTTGCCAAGCTGCCAGAGGGTACCGTGGCCTCCCTATTGGAGCCCGGAAGCAAGGAGGCACTGACCGGGATATTGACCTACCACGTGGTTTCCGGAAGCTTTGATGCGGCCACCGTGGTGGGCGCCATTAAGAGCAACGATGGCACCTATACCGTGGAAACGGTGCAAGGAAACACGATAGATTTGAGTATGGACGGTGATAAGGTAGTGCTCACCGATGCCAAAGGCGGTACGGCCACCGTGGTCATCGCAGATGTGGAGGCCTCCAACGGAATCATCCACGCCATAGATACGGTGGTGATGCCAGAATAATTCATCAGCGCATTATTTTTTGCCGAAACCACCATGTTTATGGTGGTTTTTTTTTGCCCAAATCCAAATGATGGTCCAGACCTGTCTCGCTTTTGTATGTAATTGGTAACGAGCAGCATTGTTTGCATCAATTATTAACCTGATCGCACCAAGCGATTCCCTTATATGGCGCCATATTTGGAAAAACAGAAAAAATGGAAAATGTATTGGTAGTGGGTGCCACCGGCACCACCGGAAGAAAGGTGGTTCAGTTTTTAATGGCCTCACAAAATTTTGAACCAGTAGCAATGGTGCGCAAAGAAGCGCAAATACAATCCTTTGCCGATCAGGGCGTGCAAACCCGAATGGGCGATCTGGAAACCGATATCCCCAACATAGCACAGGATATGGACAAGGTGGTCTTTGCGGCAGGTTCCGGTGGAAAAAAAGTGCTGGAGGTAGATCAAGAAGGTGCCAAAAAAGTGGTGGACTCCTCCAAGAAACATAATTTGAAAAAATTT
Source organism: Maribacter aquimarinus (assembly GCF_047345505.1). NCBI lineage: Bacteria > Pseudomonadati > Bacteroidota > Flavobacteriia > Flavobacteriales > Flavobacteriaceae > Maribacter > Maribacter aquimarinus. The sequence goes on from NZ_JBLFEO010000001.1 coordinate 64,368, forward strand.
GTGATGTTGAGTTCCCTGGGTGCGGACGCCCCGGAAGAAGCGGATGAACTGCAAGCCTACCTAGAGGCAAAGCACCGGGCAGATGAGTACTTAAAACAAAGCGGGATCGCATACACCATTGTGCGCCCCGGTGCACTTACCAATGCCCCGGGCAAGGGCAGCATTGAACTGAAAGAACAACTTGGCCATCGCGGCTCCGTTCCCAGAACCGATGTGGCCCAGGTCCTTACCCGATCCCTCCATGACCATACAGCCACCAACAAGACCGTTGAAATCATCAGTGGGAATACGCTCATCGGGAAAGCGATGAAAGCGCTAGATGATCGGGAGCCATAGGGCCATGGCAATAGGGCCACCCATTTTAAAATCCGTGGCACCATAAATAAAAAGTTGAACCCAGATTATGCACTGGACTTTCGTGATGAGGGTGTAAAGCCCAATAAAATCAAGACTTTTGCGATTGAGGCGCCCGCCTGAATGACTCGGTCGGGCAGGCCCGCCCGAATGTGCCCTTCGGTACGGGCGGGTAGCCATCGCTACGGTGAGCGAGCAAAAGTCAGTGCAACGATTGATTTTGCAGGGATTGGCAGCCGTAATACCTGCCCGTTCCTTTCAGGCGGGGAATTTCCATTGCTTAATCTGGGTTGAAGCACGCCGCAAGGTGGTTGCATCATTTCCAACAAACAAAACACGGTGAGGGAACGAAGCTGGCAGGAATGTTTTTTTCCGTCTGTCCTGTTCCATTCTCACCATTCATTGACATTAAAACGCCATGACACAGAAAGTAAACATAAAACACAAAGAGCACCTTACCCATGACGTACTGCGCCTGGTCACGGATCGGCCATCCAATTACAGCTTTGAGCCCGGTCAGGCCACCGAGGTGGCCATAAACAAACCAGGTTGGGAAAACAAGAAACGCCCTTTTACCTTCACCGGACTTCCAGGGGACGTGGAACTGGAATTTACCATAAAAATGTACCCTGGTCATGACGGCGTTACCAAGGAAATGGACGGCCTAAGGGTGGGCGATTCCCTGTTGATCGGCGATGCTTGGGGCGCCATTTCCTACCAAGGCCCAGGAACCTTCATTGCCGGCGGGGCGGGAATCACTCCCTTTATTGCCATAGTAAAGGACTTGCGGGGCAAGAAACAACTTGACGGCCACCGCTTGATCTTTGCCAACAAGACGGAAAAGGACATCATACTAAAGAAAAATCTAGAAACTTGGTTGGATGGAAAGGTAAGCCACATCCTTTCGGAAGAAAACCACCAGAACTACCATCACGGGAAAGTGGACCAGGATTTTCTAACTTCCCAAGGCTTGGACACCGAGCAAAAAGTATATCTCTGCGGACCACCACCGATGATGGAGGCCCTGGAGGCGGACCTATATGCCATGGGCATCTCCAAAGAACAGCTGGTGGCAGAGCATTTGACCAGTTGACAACTCCCGGAATGGGGTGGGCCAGCGGCCTGAAAACACTGAAACGGGCCCTTGGACAGCGTTACGGTCTTCAATTGCCAAGATTTCGTTAATGGGCACTTGTTTTGTTTATTATTGATTATATTTCATTAAACAAAAAATTGATTTTCTTTTTTCATCTTATTTTGATGATGGGAACGACCCAAGAACAACCTTACGTACTGTTTGATGCCCAAACCCCGGACAACCCCGCCCGGTGGTATGTGGTGAACGATGGCGTCATGGGTGGCGTGAGCGAAGGCAAAATGGAGCTGGACCCCGATGGCCATGCCCATTTCAGTGGCACGGTAAGGCTGGAGAACAACGGTGGCTTTTCCTCCGTTCGCCATCGCTTTGAAAAAAGAAAGGTGGGCGCCTACCAAAAAGTGGTCTTGCGCCTAAAGGGCGACGGCAAGGCCTATCAATTCAGGATTAAAAGTGATTCCCGGGAACGATTTTCCTATATCCAGCATTTTGAAACCACTGGGGAATGGGAGACCATCAGTCTGCCGTTTCACAACTTTTATCCCGGATTCCGAGGCTACCGTCTGGACCTGCCCAATTATGCCGGGGAACAAATGGAGGAAATCGCCTTTCTCATCGGAAACAAGAAAAAAGAATCCTTTTCCCTGACCATAGCGCACATCCACTTGGAATAAGAACCCCTTAAAAAAACCATAGCATGAACTATCTTCTCATTGCCCTACAGCTCATTGTGGCCTTAAGCATTTTAAATGTTTGGCTCATACAGAACAAAAAGGCTACCCAATGGCGTGGGGGAAACGCCCAAAACTTGCTGGAAGAGTTCAAGGTGTACGGCCTTCCGGTCTGGATGTGCTATGTGGTGGGTGCCCTAAAAGTGGCTTTTGCCCTTGGTTTGATCGCCGCCATCTGGCTTCCGGAACTCAGGCAGCCGGCTGCCCTTGGTCTGGCGGCGCTGTTGTTGGGGTCCATAGCCATGCACCTGAAAATTGGCGATCCCCTGAAGAAATCCTTCCCGGCCTTTTTGTTTTTATGTATGTCGCTTTACATTGCCTTTCCACTGTTTTAGTGGGCTTGGAGCAAAAGGTGCACCAGGTAGCCGTTCAAGATGGCGTAGAACAGGGAAGGCGCAAACTGCAGCACCCCATCCCTAATTTTCAACCGCACAAAAAAGCCTAGGAGCATCAATAAAGCCAGGCCCGCAGCGGCGGCAACTTGAAGTTCCGGCAGCCTAAAGAACCCAAAAAAAAGGCCCAGGGCGCCCAACAGTTGCAGGGCACCCACCGTGCTGCGGTACTTGGCCAGGCCGTAGCGCTCAAATTCGCGCCTCATCTGTTGGGTGGCAAAACAGGCCATGCCAAAAAATAGGAAGGAAAAGCCCGAGAACAGCGTAAGATAAAAGATGTGGTCCATAAATACGTTTTTTAAATCACACCATTCTTAAGTCCAAGCCTTCGGATGGGCTTCTGCGTCACAAAGAGCCAACATTTACAAAAACACCCTGGCCACAGGCTCTTTTGATCTTTTCCGTGCAACAGGGTTGTAATCTTGGCATACAGCGATGGCACCACTAAACGCCCACCTTTTTGGCCCGTTCCATAAAGTAATTTTCAAAACGCTTCAACTGGGGCGAAAGTTGGCTGGCATAAAGCACATATTGGCACTTCTGAAGGCTTTGGGCAACGGACAGCAAGGCACTCCCGGCGGACTTCTGGTGCAGGAAATCGGCATCATCCACACTGAACAATCTTAGTTGGGACGTACTTACCCCGTTTAGCAAAAAGAGCTTGTTCATGGTCGCCGGGGTGGATATGAGCACGTCAATGCCCTCAAAGATTTCAGACTTCTGCACGTCAATATGCAGTTGTTCGTAGCTGGCGTAGATGCGCAGATCGGTGTATTTGGCAAATTGTATGAACAGGGCATGCAGCTCCAGCACCTTGGCCTTGTCCTCCACGATCACCACCGCTCTGGGAGCTGCACCTTCTGCCGCACCCCCCAACTTTTGCAAGGTGGTGAGCACCAGCGTGGTGGTCTTGCCCGAACCCGTGGGCGCCGTGGCATAGACATTGGCCCCGCTTTTAACCACGGGGATGGCCTTGGTCTGAAACGGCGTGGGCTGGGACAGCTCCAAGCGCTCCAAGGCTTCGTGCAGCTCGGGGCGCAATTTTTTAAAGGGCATAGACATTTTTTGGTGGTTTTGGCTGCCCAAGGGAGGGCAACCGTACCGCAAAGATACGAGCTACCGGCCAATTGCCGGCGGGCACCAAGGGAGTAGCGGCCAGACCAAAGGAACCGGGTCCGGTGTAACCGCCAAAATGACTTTGCACATGGATACCCGGGACGGCTTCACAAGTCCAAACTTTATCCTATCTTTAGGGAAGGCATTCCCATACACCGAGACCATGCGCATGACCCTCCTCTTTTTTGTTTTATTGCTGATCTTGGCCTGCCGGGAAGACGTAAAAAAGGCCAAAGGGCCCGCCCAAGCCCCTCACCAAAGGGCTGCCTTGAGCTTGGATTCCCAGATATTCTTGGGCAACAGGCTCTTCTCCGAAAAAACCTGCATTACCTGCCATAACATCAACACCCAAAAAATAGGTCCGTCCATTGTGGAAATTATGGAGGTGTACAAGAAAGAGGACGGGGACATTGTGGCTTTTCTTAAAGGGGAACAAGGCCCCATTGTGGATACCACGGCCAGCCAAGTGGCCATCATGCAGGCAAATATCGATGGGTTTTTGCAAAACATTTCGGACGAGGAGCTACAGACCATAGCCGTCTATATGATGCACGTGGATGAAAGACAGGCAGACCAAAAGCGATGAAGGCCCTGAAGAAGTCCAAGGCCAAGGATGTCAAGTAACCTATCCCGGGGCAAGCCGAGGCAATGATAGGAAGCTGAATTTCAATTTCTAGGCAAGCCGGGGTATGGAACCCTTTGGTGGTGCCAATGAAAAACACCCCTTTTAAAAAAAAATTGACGCACTATGCCAACACCCCACAAAATTGCCCTTTCGCCACTACAAGCCATGCTATTGCCGTTTTTATTGGTATTTTGTAACAGCACAGCACAGACCGATATGAAAAACACCCTGACGGTACAAAAGATAATGGCGCCCAAACCTCAGACCCTGGCAGAGGTGGGGAAGCTCCTGGAGGAAAAGACCGACCTGCACACCGTGGGAACGGTAAACTGGGCGCACTTTTCCTATGCCCCCAAAGTACGGTTCAGGATCGGCCACGCGCAAGAGGAAATATGGTTGAAGTTCTATGTGGAGGAGGAACACATTCTGGCACGGCACACGGAGACCAATGCCGCCACGCACCGGGACAGCTGTGTGGAATTTTTTGTGGACCCCGGCGACAAGGGACATTATTACAATTTTGAGTTCAATTGCATTGGCACCACCCATTTGGCCTATGGCCCCAATAGGAAGGAACGCCGTTTTGTGGCCGCGGAGGTCATAGAAAAAGAACTGGCCATTGCCTCCAGTCTGGGCAAGGATGCCTTTGAGGAGCGTAGCGGCGGTCACCGTTGGGAAATGACCGTGGTGATTCCCAAAACCGTCTTTACCTTTACGCCAGGCCTCAGTTTTGACGGACTCGTGGCCAAGGCCAATTTTTATAAATGTGGGGACGATACGGCCCAACCCCACTACCTCTCTTGGAGTCCCATACAGACCGAAAATCCAGACTTTCACCGTCCCGAATTTTTCGGCACGCTGCACTTTGGGGAATAAGGGGCAAGGGCAAAAACCGGGGAACCAGGGGGGAAAACTTTTGTTTTGGACAAGGCCAGCGCCACATACTTCGGTAAACGGCACCTACAATGAAGTTTTAACATATGGTTTGTCCAAAAACAGGGTTAGCGAATGTCTTTAACATAAACGAAAACCTTTATCATGAAAAAATACTTATTGTTGCTTCACGAAGACATTGGGCAAATGCAAAAGCTTTCCCTGGATGAAATGGAAGCCTTGGGGAAAGCCCATATGGCTTGGGCTGAAAAATTGGGCGAATCCGGACATTTGTTATCTGGTGAAGGGCTTGAAGAGCACAGCGTTCTCATTTCTGGAAAAAGCAGTATCGTAAAAGACGGGACATTCTTGGAATCCAAAGAAATGATCGGTGGCTATTATTTGCTCCAGGCCAAGGACTTGGAAACCGTGATTGGCTTGGCCAAAAGTTGTCCCTGTCATCTTTGGGGCGGAACCACGGAAATAAGACCTATAATGGAGTATGGGGAATAGAACTTCATTGGTCGTGGAATCCAGTTACAGGGCTTTGTACGGGAAACTGTTTTCTGCCCTTTTCCGTCAGTTCGGGGGTAAGCATTTGAGCGAAATTGAAGATGCCATTCAAAATGCTTTTTTAAAATCCTTAAAGAGCTGGCAACCAAATAAAATTCCGAAAAACAAGGAAAACTGGCTGTTCGTTGTTGCCCGCAACGATGTACTGAACCAACTAAAAAAAGGAAGTAAACGTCACTCTACAACACGTTTTAAAGCCCACGGGGACCATGATAGCGCAAACGAAGATCTAAGGCTAAAAACTATTTTTTTTCTTATAAAAGTTAAAACCGTTTCTCCCAAGGCAAAAGTGGTGTTTGTTCTGAAGAACATTTTTGGCCTGCACATCGAGGAAATCGGGGCATGTACCCTCATCTCCCAAGAAGCCCTTTACAAGAGCATCAATAGGGCAAAAAAAGACTTTCAGCAAGCGACAAAAGATGCGGATTTCGATTCCGCCTTTGAGCACATCACCGAGAAAGAAATTGTATTGATAGAAGAGATTCTCTATGCGATTTTCAACATCGGTTTTGACTCTTTTAGCCAAAAAAACAAGTACATTTTCAACGAAGCGCTGTGTTTGGAGGCAGTGGCACTGGCAAAAATCCTATTGGCCAAATTCAAACAATTGACCACCAAAAACCTTCTTGCCCATTTCTGTTTCCATTTGGCAAGAATTCCGGCCAAAATAAAGGACCATAAAATCATTTCCTTTTTTCAACAGGACAAGACACAATGGAACAAGGATTTTATGGATTTGGGATTTTACTACCTACAAAAACCATCGACCCTGAACAAATATTATGTGGAAGCCCTGATAGCATGCAAGCATATGACGGCGAAAAAGATTGACATTTCGCATTGGAACGAAATAATCAAACTTTATCAACTACTGCTTTCCGTTTCCTATTCACCCATTACCAAATTGAACCTTTGCTATTGTTTGAGCAAAGCACAAAGAATGGGGGAAACCAAAGAATTATGGGAACACGTGGAAAACGAATTGCCAAACGACCATCTTTATCTATGCTTGGTAAAGGCCACTATCTTTAAAAATGGGAAATCACTGGAAACGGAAAAAACCATTGAAAATGTTTTAGAAAGATTACATCAAAAAGTAAGAAGGGATTATATTCTGGAGCATCTTACACCATGATGTAACTAAAGAAATTCCATATTTGGTCTTCGCTGGCACACTTGACCAACCCAACTACTCGGAAGCCTTTTGTCCCATCATCTTAATGGTGGCGGCGCCCAGCACCACGATCACAATGCTCATAATGGCATAGAGCCACCATTTGTTCTCGAACAGGGGGGAGGGCCTTCTTACTTTGGCCTTGGCAATGGACATTTCGGCGCCCAGACCAAGGGCCGTGGCGGTTTCCGGAAGGGCCGCCCGGGCTTGTTGCAGATCATATTGCGGCGCTCTGGCCCTGTCATTGCCATAGACCAGAAAATAATCGGCTTGTTCGGTAAAACGTCCCAACAGCGTGTGGGCGTATCCCTGGACGGCCACGGAGCCAATGTCCAAAGGTGGGTTGTCCCGGTTTTCGATCCGTATGCGCAACTTGTCCACCAGGGTGGTGGGTAGGGAGAACTCGGCCTTTTCCAATGAGGTCAGGGTGGCGCGTGCCAAGTTGCGATAGGTGTATTTCATGCCCTTTTCCGTCTGCACGCTGTCCGAAACATAGCTGATGACAATGGGCCTGTAAAAGTCGTAGGTGCTGTCCACGGTCAAGCCCAGCAAGGATATGGGGCGCACACCTTCCAGGTCCACATCGATGAGGGTGGCCTTGCCGTCCTGGGAGATCTTTACCGCTTTGGTTTCGTGGCTTACGTACTGCGCCGGAAGCGTTTTGTTGCGCCACAGCCCCGTGGACCGTATCCGTGGGGGCGCTTCACTTTTTATGCGAACGCGGAAGTAAGGATATTGGGCATCTGGGAAGCGCAAGGTGGTAAACCGGTAGTTGGTCTGCTCGTTTTTTATGGCCAGCACCCTGTAATCCTTTAATATCGTAAACCAATTGCGTTGGTCCTGACTGCCCTCCAGATCTACGCTCCAGTCGAAATTTTCATCCTCAAAATCAAGCTGTATTTCATTGATGGGCCCCGCCACGGGGAGGGCATAGGTACGGTAGTGCCCGGCGGCATCGTCACTCTGGTTGATCTCCTTAAAGGTCACGGCTTCCATTTTGCGCTGGGCGGCGGAGGTGCGCAGCACATAGGGCACTTCCAAAGTGTCCGTGTCCGTGATGCCATAGATGCGAAGGTCCGATAGGTCGTGCTTCACCTTGCCAAAGACCGTGTTGGGCAAGGTGATGCCGTGCCAAGTGTCCGTTATGCCCTCCAAGGGAATTTTGTTGTCATAGTCGCCCAATTGGGCCAAAAGAGAGATGGGGAGCAACAAGGCCCCGAAAAAAATTGCGCTAGGCTTCATGATCGTTGGTTATTCTGTGTTTGTATTTGTTGTACAGGAAGGAGATGATGGACATCAGGATGCCCAAGGACACAAAGACCACGGTCTTGGAAATGGTGCTCATGGAGGCAATATCATAGAAAAACAGCTTGATCAAGGTGACCCCAAAGAGCACTATCGCGGCAATGCGCAGGTGCTGCTTGCCCTTCCAAATGCCCAAGGCAACCAAAAACAGGGCATAGACACCCCAAAGGATGCTCAACCCCAGCTTGTAGGAGGTATCTTCCGTGGCGATGGCCATCCAATGGATAAGTTCACTGCTGGCCAGCCAGAGCGCACTGATATGGACCAATAGCTCCATGGGGATCTTGAAGTTGATGCGCATAAAATCTTGCCGAACCAGCCGGTGCATGCACCATAGCAAAAGGGCAAAGAACGTATGGGCCACATAGCGGATCCATAGGTTGTGGGAACCCACCTCATAATGTTCGGCCAGGATTCCGTTCAAATAGCTTTCCCTAAGCTCACTGAGGGTGTAAAGACCTCCCGTGAGGTAGATGGTGCCCATAAAAATGCCGATCACCAAGGTCACCAGGCCCAACGCCCTATTCTTGAGCTTAAAAACATTGAAAGCCGCCAAGAGCGCAACAAAAGAAAGACTGTAGATCAGCAGCCAAACATGGCCAAAGCGATCAATGTCCCAATTTTGGATAATTTGGGCCCGATCTCCAGCGCCCAACTTGAGTTCGGATGCATAAAACCGGGTGGAAAAGTACTGGTCCACTTCCAAAGAGAAGGCTGCGTACAGCACGGCAAGGAAAGTGGCGGGCACCGCAATTTCCATCAAGGTGTCCCAAAGTTTTTTCCCTTCCGCCTGCCGTTGGCCAGCACGTTTTCTTTGCAGGAAAAGGATAAGGCCAAAAGCCACTAAAAACAAGACCGAGGTAAGGAAGGTACTATTGGTCAACGGAACGTGGAGAATACCGTCCGTGCTTGCCCAATGCGCATTTCCGTAACCACTGGCCCAGTCGTCCAAAAGACTGAAAAGGGCCAGGGCCATGAGCGGGTAGGACATGTACTCATAGGCCCGTACCTTCTTGCCCGTACCGATCCAATAGAGCAGGGCCGCCTCTGCGGCCCATAGCAGCGTTACCCAATTCCCCTCCAACTGAACGGGTATGGCAATGGTGACAAAGGTGAGCACCAATCCTGCCGAGAGGTAGAACAGGTTGTTGTCTGCCAATTTCTTTTTAAAGATAAGGGTGGTTACCCCAAAGTGCACCACGGCGTTGACCAAGGTGAACAGGCCCAGCAGCTCATTGCCCCTTTCCAAGTCCGTGAGCAGTCCGTACCCCAATCCATAAAAGATGAAGGAGTTGAGCAACAACATGACAATATCGGAAACCTTGAACACTTCCGATTTAAGGAATTTATAGCCCAAAAAGGTTGCGTAGAAAATAAGGAAGAAGACCGTGAGAAAGCCAAAGGCCAGGGCAAATTCTGTGTTGGCCTCATAAGAGAACACCACCCAAACCGTATATATGGCCCAAGTAAAGGCAAATGCCACGTAATAAAGGGGTTTCCAATACTTCTTGAGCGAAATGAACAAGATGCCCACGTTCACCAAGGCCACAAAACTGAACAAGATCGCCGCATTGCCCTGATCGTTGCTCAACAAAAAAGGAACCGCATAAGCGCCCACCAAGCCCATATGGGCTATGATCTGTTTGTTGTAGTTCAAGGCCGCCACCACGCCAAAAAGGGTAATGAGCACCATAATGGCAAAGGCAGGGACCTGGGGAAAAAGACCATAAAAGCTGTATGCGGCAAAGGTGATGAAGTACATGATCGCCAACGCCCCACTGACCAAAACCGCACTGTAACCGGTGTATTTGGCCTTTAGTTTTAACCCGGTGCCCACCAGCACCAGTCCCAGCACATACCCCAGAACAATACGGGTCATGGGACTGATCAGGTCGTTTTCAATGGAATACTTGGCGCCAATGAACACCCCGATGATGGTGATGAGAATACCTATTTTGTTGATCAGGTTCTCCCCAATGAATTTTTCCAGGTTCGATTTTCCACGGGGCCGGCCCATGGCTTTATTGGGGGGCACTACGGTTTCCTCGGCCATGGCATCCTCCACAGCAACGGTCTCTTCGGTGCTTGGTGCGGTAAAATCCACCGCCATTTCCGGCTCTTGGGCCATTTTTTCCGTTTTCGCCACGTTTGGCGCGGCAATGGGGAAGGCGTCCCGTTCGGTTTTGGACGCCGATGGGTCGCGCAGCGCCAGTACCTCCCCCTTTAAGGCTTGCACCTCTTCATTCAGTGTGGCCTGCTGTTGCAAGAGCAATTCCACCCGGTCCAAGAGCTTCCCCAGTTGTTCTGAATTATTGGCCATATTGGTTCGGTTTTTTTTGGTTCACTATGAGAAGGTACCCCTTCTAAAACGTTCTCGCCTCCATTTTGTTGGCAAGGTAGGGCCTATTTTTCGGTGAAGAAACCCCTGAATACCGTGGAAAATTACGCTATGGAACGCAACCGAGTGCTAAAAATGGCATCTTGGTTGTGATGAAGAAGTACATATGATACCGGTTCTCTTTTGAAATTCTGCCAAACATATTGAATTGTTTTTTTGCACTCGAAAAAGAATAATAGGACAAAGACTGGCTACGGCTTGTTTTTATATTGAAGAAGGGCGCAAAAAGAACCCATTTATCGGCTGATTTTCAAAGGGGAAATGGTTTTACGTCCTAAGCGTCCTAAACCTGGCCAATATCATTTTCGTTTCCACAATATTCAGGACAGCACCAAACAATCCATTATGTTCTCACGAAATCCTTTTCAGAACACGCCCGCTTTAAACGGTTTTTACGGCTTGGCCCCAAAACGAAGTGTTGTTCCCATTTTGTTGGGTGTGGCACTTTTGTTTATGTTGGGCTGTGGCAAGGAAGACTGCCAAGCGGTGCCCAAGGAAAACTGCATCGTTAGCTTTGAGCTCCGGCCGGTTTGCGGTTGCGATGGGGTTACCTACGGCAATCCGTCCACGGCCGCCTGCAACAACATTACGGAATACACCTTTGGCCCCTGCTACTGATCTGCGCCCGGACAAGGCATCAGCGAACGGCAGGCATCAGCAACCTCTCAAGGAAAACCACCAAATTAGTCCACCATAAAGAGGGCGTTGGCAAAAAAGAGCTTCCCGTTTTCCCAGAAACCTCGGAACAGGGGATTGTCCACCATATAGACCACTTGCCCGCTTCCCATGCTTTGGCTGCCAAACACCAGGGTATTGGCAATTTTCTTGGTGGCCTCGCTTCCCGCAAACCCCGAAACGGGCTCGTTCTGGCCGGCCGTTAAATAGACGGCACTGCCCCCATCCAACCAGTCAAAGGCCCTACTGCCCAACTTCAGGGTAAAATAGTGGTCGCCGTAACCGTAGGCCAAGGGGTGGGTGGCATCCACGGTGGTCTTGAGTATGGCCCCGGTGATCTGGTGCTTAATGCGCTCGCGCTCCGTCCCATCGTAGGGATCTAGGGTAAGGGTGGTATCCTTCTCCGCCGTTTTGGGCTTTATGGCAAAGGATTCATCCTTGGCCAGGCCATCAATGGCGCCCCCCATGGCAATGAGCTTGCCACCGGCCCTGACCCAATCCTTTATTTTCTTGCTGCGCTGCTCGTTCATGTACTCCTTGTAGCCATATCCCCCGGGAAGGATGAGCACATCATAGCGGGAAAGGTCCACCCGATCAAAATAACTTTCGTCCAAGATGCTCAAGGGGTAGTGGAGCTGTTGTTCAAAAAAGTGCCATATTTCACCAAAACGCAAGGTAGAGGTGGGTTCGCCCGCCAGCATCGCCACCTTCACCTTGGAAACCATGTCCACGTGTCTGGAACCAAAATCCTTGCCATTGTCCACAAACCCAGTGGTGGCAATATGGAGGTCCATCTCGGGATGCGCATCCAACAGGGAGGTCATGGTGCCCACAAAATCCCGGTGGTGCTTGTTGTCCCCCAGCAAGATGATCAGGCTGCCCCGGTCAAAACTGGCCCCATCCACGGCAAAGGGCTTGTGCGCCTTTCTCACGCGCACACCCTGTTCCAACAGTGCCGCCAGGAACTTGGCATCGGCCAGGCTGTTCCAATTGGCAATGTACCCGTAGTTGGTGGCGTTGACCTTGCCCGCGGCGCTGGCGGTCCTTTTTGCTGCCCCGTTCATGGCCACACTCCCTGCGGTGGCCACGGCATTTAGGCCGTAGGCATAGGGAAGGGACCAGGCCGTGATATCATAGGTCACGGAATCACTGAGCTTGGCCTCGGGCTCAAAAAGTACCTTCACCAAGGTGCCCTTGGTCTGATCGGTGGGCACCACCAAACTTCCCTCCGTGATCTTCATGCTGCCCATCTTACCGGTGGCATAATCAAACCCTTTGACCGATCCGCCATTGGCAAAACCGTATTCAATGGCGTGCCGGTCCAGCAAGCGGGCCAGGGCATTTACCTTGTCCGAATTTCCGTTGAGCACGTAATTGGCGTACTTAAAATCCTTGTTTTCATAGAACTTCCTGAATTCCGTGTTCAGTCCCTGCGCGTTCTGGTGCGCCACCTCAATGGTGGACAGTCCCGTGGTGTGGTGGTGCGCAATGCGGTCCTTTAAGGTCAGGGTGTCCCCAATGCCGGTAATGATGCCCAGACCGGCGCGGCCACTGCCGCCCTGTTCGTAGGTCATCCCAATGGCACCATTGTAAGTGGGGTAGGTGTCCCCATAACTGGGGTAGAGCAGATCAAAGATTTCCTTGGTAAAATAGAGCCATCCGTTCTGGTCAAAATACTTGGCGTGGTTCTTTCCTATGGTTTTCTGGAATTCGCGCTGAAAATCCGTGATGACCTCGTGGTAGGGCTCGGCCGCCGGGGCAAAATAATACGGATTGTCCACCCCCTGTTCGTGAAAATCAACGTGCACGTGGGGCAGCCATTGGTTATATACCTTCAAGCGCTGTTGGCTCTCCACCTGTGTGAGCCACGCCCAATCACGGTTAAGGTCGAACATGTAGTGGTTGCTACGGCCACTCCACCACCCCTCATGGTGTTCCTTGGAGTAGGGGTCCACTTGATAGGGGGTGTTTTTGTGTTGGTTGTACCAATTTACATAACGATCGCGCCCATCTGGGTTAACGCACGGGTCAATGATCACCACCGTATTGTCCAGGTAATGGCTTTTTTGGGTAAGCAACTCATAAACGGTCTGCATCGAGGCCTCCGTGCTCACACTTTCATTGCCGTGCACGTTGTAACTTAACCATACAACGGCCTTTTCCGGTGTGCCCTGGCCCTCGGTATTTTTTAGGTGTTCCTGGCGGATGGCCTCCAAATTGGAGATGTTCCCGGCGGCAGAAACATAGGCCAGAACCAGTCTCCTGCGCTCATTGGTGGTGCCATAGTCCTTTAACACCAGCCGGTCCGGGGCCGCACTGGCCAGGTACTCGTAATAGTCCAACACCTGGTGGTGCCGCGTGAACTGACTCCCCAGCCCATAGCCCAGAAACTGGGAGGGCGACTGCAATTGGGACAGTAAAAAAAAGGGAAATAAAAGGAGGAGGGCGCGTAGTACTGTTTTCATACGATATGGAATTGACAAAAGGCATCAAATCTATTAAATAAAAACCAGTTATCCCTGTGCTTTCGTCAATTTATGGTGTTCTCCCGATAACCTGAAAGCGGGCTAATTAACGTAACTTTACCACCACACCGAATGCAATATTTTATATTTACCAATATTTGATGTTTTTATGGAAATAGACTGTTTGCCCTTTGACAAGACCGGGTATTTCTCTAAATTGATATGTGACTATTTGGGCGAACGTCCCCAGCTGAGGCCATTTTACGGACATTATCCCCATCTGGCCAATTTTGAAAAGCAGATGGCCGAAAAAAAAGCCCATTTCCCCAAGGCCCACAGAACCGTTTTGCAACAGGCATTGGTGCAACAGTACAAAGGGTTAACATGCTCCAAAAAAACCAAGAACCACCTGGACAAGCTCACCAAGGAAAACACCTTTACCGTGGTCACCGGGCACCAGCTCAATCTTTTTACCGGACCCCTTTATTTCCTGTACAAGATCATTTCCACCATAAACCTATGCAATGCGCTGGCCGCGGAATATCCCCAAGGTCACTTTGTGCCCGTGTACTGGATGGCCACGGAAGATCACGACTTTGAGGAGATCAATTATTTCAATTTCAAGGGAAAGAAGATCCAGTGGAACCGGGAAGCCGCTGGGGCCGTGGGCCATTTGGGCACCGAGGGGCTGGAAGAGGTACTCACCACCTATGCCAATCTGTTGGGAGACAGTGCCCACGCCCAGGAGATGAAGCGGCTCTTCAAAGCGGCCTATCTGGAGCACGGCACCCTTGCCGAGGCCACGAGATATTTGGCCAATGAACTATTTGGCGATCATGGCCTGGTCATTGTGGATGGGGACCATGCAGATCTAAAGCGACTATTGGTTCCCTACGCCAAACAGGATATCCTGGAACAAAAGGCCTTCCGGGCCGTTGGGAAGAGCATTGGGGCCCTGGAGGCCTTGGAGGAAAACTACCCCATACAGGTAAATCCCAGGGAAATCAATTATTTTTATCTCAAGGATGGTGTGCGCGAACGAATGGTGCAAGAGAATGGCATCTTTAGGGTAAAGGATACGGAAATGCAATTTAGCCGGGAAGCCCTGTTGAAAGAACTGGAGGCACACCCGGAGCGTTTTTCGCCCAACGTCATTGCGCGGCCCTTGTACCAAGAAGTGGTCTTGCCCAACCTTTGCTATATTGGGGGTGGGGGAGAATTGGCCTATTGGTTGCAGCTGCGCGGGGCATTCCAGGAAATGGAGGTGCCCTTTCCCATGCTGCTCTTGCGCAACTCCGCCCTGTTGATCACGCCAAAACAAAAGGACAAGATGCAAAAGTTGGATGTTTCCCTGGCGGATGTCTTTCTGGCCCAAAACAGTCTCATAAACAAAAAAATACGACAGATATCCAACATAGACATCGATTTTTCCCCCCAGAAAAAGGCCTTGGAAAAACAGTTTGAAGCCCTTTACGCCCTGGCCGAACAAACCGATAAATCCTTCTTGGGCGCGGTCAAGGCCCAAGAGACCAAACAGAAGAACGGACTGGACCACTTGGAAAAACGACTGTTAAGGGCACAAAAGAGAAAATTGGCCGACCATGTGCACCGCTTGGCCCAGCTGCAGGACAGCATGTTTCCCGGAAAATCCCTACAGGAAAGACACCTTAATTTTTCCGAGGCCTATCTGGAGTACGGTGCGGAGTTGATCCCCATGCTCTTTAACGCCCTTAATCCCCTGAAACAGGAATTTGTGGTAATCACGGCGGAGTAGGTGCCCTGTTGACCTTAATAGTGAACCGACCGCCCCGCCGCCCGATCGGATACCTACATTCAAAAGGAATGTTTATGAAGAAAGTCCCCAAAAGCTTCCATTTAAGTTCAAAAGAGACGGAATGAGCCCACGTTTTGCCCCCGTCCACAAACCCAAGCTGTTGGCCCTGGGATGCCTATTGGCCATTACGGGCATCACCTTCTTTAAACGGGCACTGGAACTGGAAGATGCCGAGCAGGCCTATTACAGTCAATGGCTGCGCTGGGGCTATGACGATCAACCACCACTCTATACGTGGTTGCAGTACGCCGTAAATGCGCTGCTGGGAACGGGCAAAGGGTCCTTATCCTTGCTTAGGGGCCTTATTTTTGCGGGCATCCTATGGACGTTTTGGCTGTTCGCGGGCCGCGTGCTCACCGCGCCCAAAAACCGTGAAGTGGCCCTGTTCGCCTTGGTGCTGCTGCCCGTCTTCATCGATTTCACCTTTAGGCGATTATCCCACACCTCTTTGTTGTGCCTTGCCATCTTGCTGTCCTATCTTATGGTGCACCGTTTAATGCGCCAAAAGACCTGGGGCAACTATGCCCTCTTCGGGGTGGTCATGGGCCTGGGCATGCTCTCCAAATACAATTACGCCTTTTTTTTGGGCGCCTTGGGGCTGGGTCCCATCCTGGATCATAAACTCAGGGCAGTGGTTCTCCATAAAAGAATGGCCTTGTCCATACTTTTGGCCACGCTCATCTTGGTACCGCATCTCCATTGGCTTTTGGGCCCGGAAGGGCACTTGGGCCAACTACGGGAAAGCATTGCCCTAAAAACGGGTCGGGAAACAGAAAACACCCTGTCCGTGCTTGGTCCGTTGTTTTCCCTGCTATGGACCTTGATGCAGCTCTTGTGGCCGCTGTTCGTTGTCCTGGCCGGTGCCATTGCCCTGAAAAAGGCACGCCTGGTGGCACCCAAGTGGGATTGGTTCAGCAGACTGGCCTTGGGCCAGGCCGTGGTACTGGTGCTTTTTTTCGTGGTGTTCAACGTGCACAAAGTGGAAGAGCGCTGGCTATTGCCCTTGCTGCTGCCCTTTGTGGTATGGGTCTTTCGCTCGGTCCGTTTTAAAAACGAGACCAAATGGGCAGCAAACCTTTACTTGGTTTTCTGTGCCGCAGTACTGCTGCAAGTGCTGCGCACCCCGGTGGAAAAGGCCCTGAACATTCCCTCTTCCGTCCACTTTGGCTTTGAACCGCTTTCCGACATCTTGAACCAACAGTACGCCGATCGGCCCTGGGTGCTGCCCAACGTCACCTACGGCGGCAACATACGTCTCTTGAACCCCGAGCGGGAAGTGTTCGCGGCAGATGATTTTTCCTTGCCCGCGGCAAAGCGAAACCCGGCCCGTGGGATTGTGGTGCAAATGGGCCATGCCCCATCAACCCATACCGGGGCCCTGCGCAGCTTGGTGAACTTTGGAAAGGAAGGGGACACCCTGTACTTCCTTCCGTTGAACCCCGGCAAAAAATGACATCGAACCAAAATAGGGAACATCCAAAGAAAAACGGTTTCAAAAGAAATTGGAAATGGGTACTGGGGCTGAGTATCTTTGTTGCCATCGGTTATGGGGTGACCAGCGTTCCCCAACTGGGCACCAAAATGGCCGGGATGGCCAAGGTGCACACCGAGACCCAGGTATTGGACAGCGCCCTGGTCCTTGCCTCCGGAAACCAACAGGTAGTGGCCTTGCTGGGAACACTGCAACCGCTGGGCAAATTGGCCATTGTTGAAGGCTCGCATAGGTATGCGGAAGATTATGGCCGACTCGAAATTACGGTAGATGTGCGCGGGGACAACCCCCAAGCGGACATCCGCAGCAAAATGGATGTTGTGGTCACCAAGAAAGAAGACCGCTGGCAATACGAATTGGTGCAGATCAGAATTAAAAAGCCCCGGCATATAAAGCAGACCATTCCCATTTTTGGCAGAAGCCATTGATAGGGGGAAGGCGGCTAAGAAAAATACAAAACACGACCATGGCAAGGGCATTCAACCCTTGCGATGGGCGGTAAAGTAAAAAATAGAAATAAAAAACCGATGCACGTTATAGACATTGAAATGGTGGAAATGACCTTGGATGTGGTCAAATATGCCATCAATCGCATTACACAGACCAATCCAGAACTGGGGAAGCCCAAAACCGAGGCCGAACTGCGAAGCCTGGTGGGCGAAACCGTTACCAACAGGGGAATAGGCGGGGAGAGAGCCTTTGAGCTCTTCCGCGATGTGCTGGTCAAGGCCACGGTGCCCATAGACCACCCCAGGCACCTGGCCTTTGTGCCCGCTGCCCCGACAAGGGCGGCCATCCTGTTCGATCTGGTCACCTCTGCCTCCAGCATTCACGGGGCCTATTGGATGGAGGGTGCCGGCGGCATTTTCTGCGAAAACGAGGCCATGGCGTGGTTGGTGTCGCTCACGGGAATGCCAGCGCCCGCCTTTGGGGTATTTACCAGCGGTGGCACGGCAGCCAACCTTTCTGCGCTCGTGGCGGCCCGGGAAACCTGGCGAAAAGATCCCCGCAATAAGAACGTCAAGGGGCTCATGATCACCTCCGTGGGCGCGCACAGCAGTATCAAGGCCATGGCCAAGGTCATTGATGTGGACCTCCTCCTGGTGGATACCGAAGATGAAATGACGGAAAGCGCGCTGCAGGCAACGATCAATGCCCTGGGGCCAGAACGGGCCCGGGTCTTTGCCGTGGTGGCCACGGGGGGCACCACCAATGCCGGCATCATAGACGACCTCAGTGGGGTGGCCCGGGTCTGCGAACGGGAAAACCTATGGTTTCACGTGGATGCCGCCTATGGCGGTGGGGCTTTGGCCGCCAAATCCGTGCGGCACCTGTTCCAGGGCATAGAACGGGCAGACAGTGTTACCATCGATCCCCATAAATGGTTGTTTTCTCCGTACGACTGTGGGGCGGTCATCTACAAAAACCCCGAACTGGCCAAGGAGGCCCATGCCCAGGAAGGCTCTTACCTGGAAATTTTCAAGGACGAAGGGGCGCACGGCTTCAATCCGTCCGATTACCAAATACAGCTCACGCGGCGTCTGCGCGGGCTACCGCTATGGTATTCCCTGGCCACCCACGGCACCGAAAAATATGAATGGGCCGTGGAGGAAGGCATTAAACTGGCCCAAACCGCCGGGAAGCTCATTACCGCCCACCCGTTGTTGGAACTGGTAAGGCCCCCGAGCCTGTCATGCGTGCTCTACCGACGCAAGGGATGGACCCCTGAAGACTACCGAAACTGGACCTACGCCAACCATGAGGCCGGTTTTGCCCTGGTGGCACCCACAAAATGGAAAACCGCGAACGGCACGGAAACCGTAAGCCGGTTTTGTTTCATAAATCCGGACACCACGGAAGAAGACATCATTGCGGTGCTCAAGAGCATGGAGTAGGGTAGGGGCCCGAAAAAATACAGGGAGTGGGTCAAGGCACCAAAAAGGTGCCCTGCCATGCGCCCCCTTCCTTGGAGAACCGGATGCGCAGGTGGTTGGGGCGCTTTAGTTTAAGGTATTCCATCTTAAAAAGTTCCACTTCCACAAGGCAGAAATGGTTCTCCTCGTTCAGGTACTGCAGCTCGTCCGGATTTTTTAGGGCAGTCCCGGGAGCCTGTTGGGTAAGGTAGTCCTTGCGGTTGTTCGGGGGCACCCCGTGCCAATATTTTTCCAGGGTCTTTTGGTCCTTTACAATGGTGGCGTGGCCTTCCAACTTAAGCTGCAACAGCTGCTTGGGGTGGTAGAACAAGCAGCTCACCTTGGGGTTCTCTTTAATGTGCAGTACCTTCTTGGACCGGCGATCGGTGTAGAACACCAGCTTAAGATCGGGCGTTATCCTTCTGAGCACCACGGTGCGCAGCCGCGCAACGGAATCCAGGCCCACGGTACCCAAGGTAAAGTAACGAAAAGGATGGCCCTTTTTTACCACACCCTTTTGCAGGGCGTCTTTAGCTTCTTCAAAAAAGGAATTGGTCATGGCGTGCACTTTAGCTAAAGATAAAAAAAATTACGCCACGGGGTAGGGTTTTTGTACGATCGGTTGTTTTAAGGTAAATGCCGTGAAAGAGAATGGTCTAGGTTTGGTTTTTTTCAGTTGGTTTATTAAGAAGCCCGGGGATTGCCCCGGGCTTCTTTTATGGTACATTGGTTTTCTTGTGGCAGACTTTCAATCCTTGTGGGGCCCTTACTTTACCTTATAGTCCAACCGCATGGTAATGGAGGCCGTTTTCTTTTTGGAGCTGGTATTGAAGGAGCCTCCCCAGGAGTAGTCCTCTCCGGAGTTCTGTCCGGTTATTTGAAACACCCCCATTTTGGCAGAGATCAAATCTCCCAGACCACTACCAGAGTTCTGGGCAATGCTCTCTGCCCGCAGCCGCGCATCTTCCGTGGCCTTGGAAATCATTTCTATTTTCAGGTCGGACAATTTGGTGTAGTAATATCTTGGCGGGTAGGAGTTGAACTGCACCCCTTTGTTGAGCAGCTCTGTGATTTCACGGGCCACGCCCTCTACCAGTTCCACGTTCTGGGATTCTATTTTCACAGTCTGCGTTAAGCGATAGCCGCGGAATATAGTGCCCACAAAGTTTCCGTTCTCATATTTATTGTCCCGCTGTTCGGTGGTCTGTACACTGTTAAAGATGATGTTTCCGGCATCAATGCCCTTGGAAACCAGATAGTCCCTAACCACTTCCTTGTCTTTGTTCAATTGGTCAAAAGCTGCTTTTAGATCAATGCTGTTGGCCGAAAACTGGCCCTCCCAAACAATGAGGTCAGAGGTAAAATCTTTGTTTCCCAGACCGGTCACGGAGATGATCTGGGGCGGATTGGCCCTGTTTACGTAGGCGTTTCCAAGAAAATAGGCGGCCACGACGATGGCGACCCCAAAAATAATGGCCGAAAGATGTTTCATAACAACGGATTAGACGTATGCAACGTTAAAGATACCCAAAAAGTTGTACCATGGCCAGCAAAGTGGCCCAACATAACAAAAGAACGTGGCATGATGTCAGTATTGGAATCTGGGATGCAGTTACTTTTATTCCAATTCCACCTCAAAGGTGCTTTCGGTCAGCGCATAGCCGGCAAAAATGCCAATGGCCCCATTGTTTAGGATGTTTGTGGGGGCAATGGCGTATTCCACGAACGGATTGCCCCCCGCATCTTCATTGGTCCTGGAAGAGCGCAGGTGCCGGTACAGGAATTCGTCCGTATGGGCCACTTGGAGGGTCACCGAGGCTTCCACAATGTTGTCCAAGTTTCCGAGAAACACATCGGATTCGGCATTTAGGGTGCCCCCATCGTTTATATTATCGGTCAAGAACTCATTGTCATCGAAAAAGAACCTGCCTTGGGAAATGAAAGGTGGTTCACCCTCAAATTCAAAAGTTGCCTGGTACGTGGCCCCTACGATGTAGAAGTTGTTCTCACCTTCAAAATCTGTAAAGGCCAAGGTTAAATTTACCTCTTGCTGCCCAAAACCGTCCGGCCTAAGGTCTATGGTTGCATTGACATCCTCCACCATTTTGGGGATGGTGCAGGAGGCGTTATATTCTTCGCCGTTTACCACCACGGTCAAAAAATAGGTGCCGCCCACCTCAATGGTCAATTCCGTGGCCGGGGCCAGGTAGGCATTTAGGTCCGCATCGTAAATAAGTTGGGCGGCATCCCCGTTGGCATTGCCAATGGTCACCAGGGCATCCGTGATAAGAAACTCTTCCGGGGCACCCTGACCCTGATCTATTCTTATGGGTGTTCCTATGGCAGGCAAGGCCTTGGACACATCTACCCTGAGAACCGTGTCGCTGGGAGATAAATAGCCAAGTATGGAAACGCGTTCTTGTACGTCCAATAGCTTGTCCGCATCCACTACCTGTTGGCAGCTTGCCAACGTCAATGCGATCAATAAACTGCTCAGCAGGGCTCTTTTCATGGCTTAAAATTTAAAGATATAGTTTATGGACGGAATCAAAACAAGCACGGAGGTCCGGGTAAGCTGTTTTTCTTCCGTGGCATTGGGGTCGTCATAGTCGGGGTCATTGAAATCTACCGTATAAATGAAAGGATTCTGTCTGGCATAGGCATTGTACAGGGAAAAGCTCCAGGTGCGTTCGCGCTCCTTCTTTTTCTTTTTATGAAATTGAAAAGCAAGGTCCAGCCTATGGCTCGTTTCTCCCCTAAAGTTATTGCGCTGGGTGGCAAAATCGTTAAGGCCGGCATTAAAGAAATTGGTGCGGCCTATGGGAAAGGCATTGTTGGGTTCCAGGCGTTGGAGGTTGGGCAAGGTGTAGTTGTTCCCTGTGGCCAAGACCCAGGTGGCAGAGAACGTAAATTTCTCCGTGGGCTTGTAAATGCCCACTACGGAAATGTCATGGCGTCTGTCATATCGGTCAAAAAATTTGTTGCCAAGGTTCAGTTCTTCAAACTGTCTTTCGGACCAGGAGAGGGTATAGCCTGCCCAGCCCGTTAACTTGCCCGTTTGTTTTCTAAAGAGGATTTCGGCCCCGTAGGCCCAACCGCGTCCGGCGGTAATGCTTTCTTCCCAGTCCAGATCCGCGCCGGATTCCAGGTTGTCCAAGGCCAAAAAGGATGCCCCTTCCTTGTAGGCGATGACATCGTCCAAGGTTTTGTAGTACCCTTCCACGGTCAGGGAGTAGTCCTTGTCAAAAAAATCCTTGGCCATACCTACGGCAAATTGCTGGGAACTTTGTGGTTTAACCTGGTCCGTGGAAGATACCCAAAGATCGGTGGGGAGGCCAATACCGGAACTGGACAACAGGTGTATGTATTGGTTCATGTTGGAGTATGATGCCTTGAGGGCCAGATCGGGATTTAGGTTGTAGGCCAGGGAAAAACGGGCCTCGGGATTGAGATAGGTGGTGTTTTCGTAATTAAAATAGCTTAGCCGTGCGCCCGGTGAAAACCTCAGTTTGTCCGTAATCTTCCAATCATCCTCAACATATAGGGCCCCTTCAAGGGAATTGAGCTCTTGTGTCTTATCCACATCATCGGCAAAATCGTCCTTGATGAGCACCCGCTGTGGGGTAAACCTGTGGCGGGTGAGTTCCGCGCCAAAGCGCACGGTGTGTTTCGTATTGGGGTAGTAGTCAAAACTACTTTTAAGGGTCAGGTCGCTGATACCGGAACTGCTCTGGAAGGAATAGTTTTCTTCCCGATCGTCAAATCTATCCGTGTAACGATAGCCAATATTAAAATTATAGTTGCTAAAAATGGCTGAGGTGTTCACAAATAATTTGTCGTTGAACTGGTGGTTCCAGCGTAAGGTTGATGTAATATTGCCCCATCCCAGATCACTTTCCTCCTCGGTAAATTCATTGTCCAGAATGCTATAGAACTTGTCCCTACCGTAGTACGTGCTCCAATAGAGCTTGTCCTTGGGACTGAAGACATGGTGCACCTTAAAATTTAGATCGGCAAAATAATACCCGCCCTTGCCGGTTTCGCGATTTAAAAAAGGCTGGGCCAGAGCGTCTGCATAGGTGCGCCTAGCGCTGAGGATAAAAGACGTCTTTCCCTTGTTTATGGGGCCTTCCAACAGCAATGAAGAGGAAATGAGACCAACGTTCACCTTGCCCGACAGTTTTTCCTTGTTGCCGTCCTTCATATCTATTTTTATGACCGATGAAAGTCTGCCGCCAAAACGTGCCGGAAAACCGCCCTTGTAGGCTTCGACCGATTTAATGGCGTCCCCGTTGAACACAGAGAAGAAGCCGAACAGGTGATTGGCATTGTACACCACCGCATCGTCCAAAATAATCAGGTTTTGATCGGGCGTGCCCCCGCGGACAAAAAATCCCGCACTACCTTCGGTGCCGCCCTGTATGCCCGGAAGCAGTTGCAGGGTCTTGAGCACATCCTTTTCTCCCAAGAGTGCGGGTACATCCTGCACTACGGAAGGGTTCAGTTTAACGGTGCTCATTTGCGTTACCTTGCTTTCCTTGATTTTCTCGTCCGCACGCACCACCACCTCGTTCAAGGACTCGGCAGCTTCTGCCAATTCCAGTTGCAGCGCCATGTCCCTATCAAGCGTTATGGTCTCCACGCGGATTGCGTACCCCATATAGGAAACATGCACCTCATGCCTTCCCGCGGGCAGGGAAAGGGAAAAGAAACCATAATCATTGGTAACGGTCCCCAGTTGAAGCTCTGGAACATAGACAGAAACGCCAAGCAGGTTCTCGCCACTCCCAGCCTCCGTTACATACCCGCTAATGGTAAACCGCTCATTGGACTGCCATATCCTTAAAACACC
Source organism: Maribacter aquimarinus (assembly GCF_047345505.1). NCBI lineage: Bacteria > Pseudomonadati > Bacteroidota > Flavobacteriia > Flavobacteriales > Flavobacteriaceae > Maribacter > Maribacter aquimarinus. The sequence continues at coordinate 88,236 of NZ_JBLFEO010000001.1, forward strand.
CGTCTTGTCAAGTTCACCATGCACCTCGGTAGGAAGATGTCCCAGGTTTGCGGTACTTGGCCTATTGTTGGCATTTCCCAAAAGGCCCAAGCCCAAAACAAGTAGTGTGCAATAATGTTGTGATTTCAAAAGAAGTCTTTGGTTTGGTCGCTTCTGGTGTTCTTCACCTTTACTGGTAAACGAAGAACACGATCTTTAAGTATCCAACATTTTTTGTTGGGATGGAAAGGCTGGTTCCTTCACCTTTTCGTGAACACCGTTGTCCTCATTAATAGCCGAAAGAAACGCCAATTTTAAAAACGGGCTTGTTAACGAAACGGTAAAAAAAAGGTTGCCCACTAGATGTACGTTGATGTTTATGGGTTGATTTCCTTTGTGCCAAATATTAAAAAAAACAGAAGCCACAGGATTCTCAAGGGGGTTTAGGCCTCCTTGTGGAGTGCCTTCTTGGCCACGCATTGCCCCGATGATGTTTGATGCCTTTACGGTGAACTCACTTTTTTTAGCGCCCGTGTCCATATTGCCCTATCCGAGGCCAGGGGCCCAGGGTGGCATTTCCCGAGCCCAAGGGATATGGTGGATGCCCCAGACCCCGGGAAAACCTCATATCCAAGGCCAGTAGGGCTTTGGTCTATTTGTTCTGTATGGAGACGCGGTGCCCATTGCACATCTTTGGCAACCACCAAAAGAGATGGTCTTGGGTGTCCGGGCCAAATGGAGCGCCAAAAAACACCGGCACCCAAGATGGTGGTTACGCAGTTGCCTTTCCCCCTTTCCCCGTCTTGTTAAAAACCTGTTGGAATTAACCCTAAAGAACCGACCCTCAATTTTGGGTTTTTCCTATTTTTGCCCATGCAAAACAACGTACTCATCTTGGATTTTGGTTCGCAGTACACCCAACTCATAGCCCGCAGGGTGCGCGAACTCAACATTTTCTGCGAAATAAAACCCTATAACAAGGTGCCCAAAGACCTGGGGCCCTACAAGGCCGTGATCCTTTCCGGGTCCCCATTTTCCGTAAGGGCGGAAGACGCCCCGCATCCGGACCTTTCCGGCATCAGGGGCAAAAAGCCCCTTTTGGGCATTTGCTATGGTGCGCAGTACCTGGCCCACTTCATCGGTGGCAGTGTGGAAAAGTCCAACACCCGCGAATACGGCAGGGCCAATCTCTCTTCCGTGAAGAACGATCACCCTTTTTTCAAGGACATCAATGTGGGCAGCCAGGTCTGGATGAGCCATGCGGACACCATCAAGGCCCTTCCGGAGCACAGCACCCTGCTGGCCAGCACCCATGACGTGGAAATTGCCGCCTTTCAGTTTCACGGGGAAGAGACCTACGGCATCCAGTTCCATCCAGAGGTGTACCACAGCACCGATGGCAAGCAGCTGTTGGAGAATTTCCTGGTGCACATTGCCGGTGTGGCCCAAACCTGGACCCCGGCCGCCTTTGTGGAAGACACCGTGGCCGAACTCAAGTCCAAAATAGGGAAGGAAAAAGTGATCTTGGGACTTTCCGGGGGAGTGGACTCCACCGTGGCGGCGGTCTTGTTGCACAAGGCCATAGGGAAGCAGCTGCATTGCATCTTTGTGAACAACGGGCTGCTGCGCAAAAATGAATTTGAGGAAGTACTGCACCAATACGAGGGCATGGGACTCAATGTAAAGGGGGTAAACGCTTCGGCACGCTTTTTGGACGCCTTGGCCGGGGAGAGCGACCCCGAGACCAAGCGCAAGATCATTGGCCGGGTGTTCATAGAGGTGTTTGATGATGAGGCCCACCTGGTGGAGGATGCCAAATGGCTGGCCCAAGGAACCATTTACCCCGATGTGATCGAGTCGGTCTCCGGTACCGGCGGACCATCGGCCACGATAAAGAGTCACCACAATGTGGGCGGACTCCCGGATTTTATGAAGTTAAAAGTGGTGGAACCCTTAAAAATGTTGTTCAAGGACGAAGTGCGCCGTGTGGGCAAGAGCATTGACGTGGGCGAGGAGCGCTTGGGACGGCACCCCTTCCCGGGTCCCGGTCTGGCCATTCGCATCCTGGGCGACATTACCCGTGAAAAGGTGGCCATTTTACAGGAAGTGGACCATATTTTTATCCAGGGGCTGCGAGACTGGGACCTGTACGATCAAGTCTGGCAGGCCGGAGCCATGCTGCTGCCGGTGGACAGTGTAGGGGTAATGGGGGATGAGCGTACCTATGAAAAATGCGTGGCCCTAAGGGCGGTGGAAAGCACCGATGGGATGACGGCAGATTGGGTAAATCTGCCCTATGCCTTTTTACAGAAAGTCTCCAATGACATCATCAATAAAGTCCCTGGGGTAAATCGTGTCGTATATGATATAAGTTCCAAACCGCCGGCCACCATAGAATGGGAGTAAAGGGGCCGGGTAGGGCCCTGGCCAAAGCGCCACGGCATTTCCTCCCTTACCTTATGTAAAACAGTACAGATGCATCAAATGCTAAAAAAAACAGTTCTTCTCTTTGCCTTGTTGGCCTTTGGTCTTGGGGTCAGGGCCCAGAAATTCAAGACCCATGCCGTGAAATCTGGCGAGACCTTAACGGGCATCTCAAAACAGTACGGGGTCAGCAAGGCGGCCATACTCAAATACAACAAGGAGATAGGGGAGAACGCCCCCTTGAAGGCCAATACCATCCTGGTGATCCCAGAAGCCACGAACAGCACCAATGCAGCGGTACAGGCCACAAAGGAAAGGGTGGATCGCCTGATCAGCAGTGTGATCAACGATTCCGTGGTGCCACGGAAACCGGTGGGCTTTTTGACCCATAAGGTAAAAAAGAGGGAGACCATATACGGTATTGCCCAGCGCTACAAGATTACGGAAGATGAACTAAAAAAGGCCAACCCCGTGCTCTATGCCACACCTTTGGGCAGGAAAATGGAGCTGCGGATCCCAAAATATGAGGTGCCGCAGCCCGAACTTGTGGAAAATGCCATAGATCCCGAGGATTATGAAAAATACACCGTGGCCCCAAAGGAAACGCGTTGGAGCATTGCCCATAAATACGGTATCTCCTTGGACAGTATGATTACCTTGAACCCTGACTTGGCCAAGACGGGCAGCTATCTGGCCGAGGGGCAGGTGCTTTTACTGCCCAAAATTGCGGGCAGCAGCGTAGGGGATCAGCAGACCCAATTGTACACTTCGTACACCGTACCGGCCAAAATGAACTTTTACCGCTTGGAAAAGGAATTTGGCGTGGCCAGCGACGAGATCATTAGGCTCAATCCCGAAATCACGGAACTCGGGGGGCTCAAGGAGGGAATGGTGATCCGCATTCCCGAAAAAAAGACCGGTACGGGAGAGATCAATACGGAAAACTACCTCTTTTACGAAGTAAAGCCCAAACAGAACGAGTTTAGGCTCACCCGCAAATTTGGGCTCTCCTGGCGGGAGTTGGTGGCCCTGAACCCAGAGCTCAAAGACGGCCTAAAGGCGGGAATGGTCCTGAAATTGCCCAAGGGCCAGGTGGGCGATTTTGAAGTGAGGAATTCACTCATTTTGGACAAAATAAGCCTCTTGGACAGTATAAACGTGCAAAACAGGCCCAAAGTGCTGTTCATGCTCCCCTTTCGTTTGAACCTATTGGACATGGCCAACAAGACATCCGTGGCCAGCACCATCAACCGGAGAAGGAGCCTCCAGTTTAGCCTAGGGGTGTACTCCGGGGCGCTGGTGGCCCTGGATTCCATAAAGTCCCTGGGGGTCAGTGTGGACGTAAAAGTGTTGGACAATGAGCTCAGTCTGGAGCGGACCAAGGCCCTGCTCGCGGCCGAAAAGCTATGGGACTACCATGCCGTGGTGGGCCCGGTAGATGCCAATTCCCTGAAAGAAGTTTCCGTACAGGCGGCACGGCACAAGGTGCCCGTACTGTCCCCTGGCTCTGCCCAAAGCAACATTAGCCTTGGCAATGTGTTCTTCAGTTATACCGCGGCACCGGTGCTAAGGGAGCGCATGCTGGCCTACGTGGAGGCGCAGCGCGAGGAACAGAACGTGTTGATCATTGCAGACGGCGAGCACAACGACGTGGCGGCAGAGATCATGGCCAAATTCCCGGACGCCAAGCGCATTTCGGTCAAGGAAGAGGACAAGAACATAGGCATCAACAGGGACAAGTTGGCCGCCATGCTTTCCAAGGACCATGAAAACTGGGTCTTTGTGGAAACGGAGAACTTTCAATTGATATCCAGTGTGGTGTCCATTCTAAACGCCTTTCATGACACTGCCCTGGACGTGGAAAAGAACCCCCAAGGGGAGAAGATCCAGGTGCGGATGTTCACCACGGACAAGAACGATTCCTTTGAGAACGACATTCTCTCGGCCACCCATCTGTCCAACCTCAATTTTACCTATCCCTCTGTGTTCAGGGAGGTGCCCAACAACAGTTTTGTAAAACGCTACCAAAAACGCTTTGGCAGCGAGCCCGATCGGTACGCCGTTTGGGGCTTTGACCTGACCATGGACCTCTTGCTGAAGCTGGCCTACAAAAACGACCTTATGGCCGTGAACCGCACCATTGGGGCCACGGAGTACAACGGATCTCGCTTCAACTATGAGAAAGATACCACCTCCGGCTATTTCAACACCGCGGCCTACATCATGGCCTATGAGAACATGCGCATAAAACAACTGGATTGATCATGACGGCAAAAGTAACCTATACCGGAAACTTGCGCACCCAGTGCGTACATTTGAAATCGGGCGACAGCTTTGTCACGGATGCCCCCACGGACAACAATGGCTTGGGAGAGGCCTTCTCCCCAACGGACACCGTGGCCACCGGCCTGGCCAGTTGCATGCTCACCATGATGGGCATCAAGGCACGGGACCTGGGCGTGGACCTGGAGGGTGCCACGGCAGAGGTCACCAAGCACATGGCCTCCAATCCCCGGCGCATCTCCAAAATAGAAGTGGCCCTTCAGCTACCCGCCGGCGTGTCTGAAAAACATAGAAAAATGTTGGTGCACACGGCAGATACCTGTCCGGTGCACTACAGCCTACATCCGGAGATTGAGAAAGCGATCACCTATAATTGGGTACAGTAATGGGCCTTGGTTGTCCCATTCCATATGGGGCCATCAGATAGGCTCCCTCAACTATGATCTGAGAATACGCACTTGTCTTGGGACATTCCACCCGAGAAAAAACTGGCAGTTCTCAGGTCATAACGCTTAATTGGAGGCCTTCTCCCGGAGTTCCTTTCTTACACTGGAAAACAAACCGGACAGAATGATCACTGCCGTGGAAACCATAATAAACGCACCATTTCCTTCTTGGAAGAGGAGAACACTTCCAATGACCCACAGGCCAATGGAAAGAAAGGCCTTTAGTTTTAAGGTGAAGGATAGCTTTGTCATGTCTCGTGCACTGTTACGCTTCCAATCGCGTTTTTGTTTCTTGTGTCTTGATTCTTGCATCTAATTCTCGATTTTTTTCCATCCCAGTCCAACGTCCCACCGGCGCCCAAGGACGCGCCCTAAGCTTTGGCGAACCGATCCCCCTACACGTCACAAATGGTGACCCCTTGTTTCAGGGCATCCAATTTGTTGTCCCAACTGGGTATGAACTCCTGGGCCACGTGGCCGGTGTATCCGGTGTCCAGAATGGCCTTCATGATGGCCGGGTAATAGAGCTCCTGGGTCTCATCGATCTCGTTCCGGCCCGGGTTGCCCCCGGTATGGTAGTGGCCGTAATAGGCGTGGTAGTCTTGAATGTGGCGAATCACATCGCCCTCCATGATCTGCATATGGTAAATATCATACAACAACTTAAAATTCTCGGAACCAATGGTATCGCAAAGCGAAACGCCCCATTGCGTGTTATCGCACATATAATCCTTGTGATCTACCCTACTGTTCAGCAGTTCCATCTGCAGTACCACTCCGTATTCCTCTGCCATGGGCATCAACTCCTTTAAGCCCTTGGCACAGTTTCTAAGGCCCACCAGATCGTCCATTCCGTTTCTGTTGCCGCTAAAGCAGATCAAGTTTTTGTAACCGCCCGCGGCCACTAGGGGAATGACCCGTTGGTAGTCTTCAATGAGCTCTTTGTGCAGTTTGGGATCGTTCCAGCCCTGCTCAATGCCCTTTCCGGCGCCCCAGCACATGGACGCGTGGATGTTGTATTTTTTCAATAGGGGAAACTGTTCGGCATCGACCAAATCAATGGCCCGGATGTCGAGCCGGTTCAAGGCCTGCAAAAATTCCTCAAATGGAATGGTGTTATAGCACCAATAACAGACACTATGATTAATATTGTGCTTTAGTTTGGTCACGGGGGCCAAATTGGTTTCCTGGGCACGGAGTCCGGTGGTGGCCATGAGCCCCACGGCCGCCGCAGAGGAGGCACCGATAAAATTGCGTCTTTTCATCTGTTCGTTTTTATTGTTTTTACCCATCAGACCTCCCCGTTCCGGCTGGGGCGGGCGTAATTGGCCAATAACCATCCCGGTTGGCATCAAGACGTGTCATGGCGCATTTCAGTGGGGGCGATGTTCGCTTGGACGCTAAAGATAGATTTTTTTTGATTACCATGAAGATAGAACCCAACAAGCAACATTTAATTGAGCTGGCCCATTACCGCATGCCCTTTGGCAAATACAAGGGAAAGTACCTCTTGTACCTGCCAGAGGCCTATTTGGTCTGGTTTCAACGGCAAGGGTTCCCGGAGGGAAAACTGGGATTCATGCTGCGCTCCATGCTGGAGATCAAAGTGAACGAACTGGAAGCGCTGCTGAGAACCATACAAAAAGATTTTCCGCGTTGAGCGGTTCCTTTTCCCATCTCAATTTGTACCTTTGGCTCCCGTAATTAAGAAAATGACGTATGGCACAGACCAAATATATCTTCGTTACGGGCGGGGTTACCTCTTCCTTGGGAAAGGGCATCATTGCGGCCTCCCTGGCAAAATTGCTTCAAGCCCGGGGCTACAAGACCACCATCCAAAAACTGGATCCCTACATCAATGTTGATCCCGGCACTCTGAACCCCTATGAGCACGGAGAGTGTTATGTGACCGATGATGGAGCCGAGACCGATCTGGACCTTGGCCATTACGAGCGCTTTCTAAACGTTAAGACCTCCCAGGCCAACAACGTCACCACCGGCAGGATCTACCAAAGTGTCATAGAAAAAGAGCGCCGTGGCGAATTTTTGGGCAAGACCGTACAAGTGGTGCCACACATTACCAACGAGATCAAGGAACGGGTACAGCTCTTGGGCAAAAGTGGGGAATACGATATGGTGATCACCGAGATCGGCGGTACGGTGGGCGATATTGAATCCCTGCCCTACATAGAGTCCGTTAGGCAATTGCTCTGGGAACTGGGAGACAACAATGCGGTGGTGATCCACCTTACCTTGGTGCCCTACCTGTCTGCCGCAGGGGAACTGAAGACAAAGCCCACCCAGCATTCCGTAAAGACCTTGATGGAAAGCGGTATCAAGGCCGATATCCTGGTCTGCCGCACCGAGCACGAAATCTCGGACGAGATCAAGGCCAAACTGGCCCTTTTCTGCAATGTGAAACGGGAAGCGGTGATCCAGAGCATAGATGCCAGCACCATTTACGATGTGCCCATGCTGATGCAGGAAGAAGGACTGGACACCGTTACCCTGCAAAAACTGGCGATGCCCGATGTCAAGGACCCGGATTTGACCCAGTGGAAAGAATTTCTGAGCCGGCACAAAAACCCAAAGAACGAGGTCACCATTGGTCTTGTGGGGAAATATGTGGAACTGCAGGACTCCTATAAATCGATCTTGGAATCCTTCATCCATGCGGGGGCGGCCAATGAGGTGCGGGTGCGGATCCGCTCCATTCACAGTGAGTTCATCAACAAGGCCAATTTTGAGTCCACCCTCAGCGGATTGGACGGCATCTTGGTGGCGCCCGGTTTTGGTGAGCGCGGCATAGAGGGCAAGGTCATGGCCGTACAATACGCCCGCGAAAAGCACATTCCCTTCTTGGGCATTTGCCTGGGCATGCAGATGGCGGTCATTGAGTACGCGCGGAACGTGATGCAGCTGCCCAAGGCCAACTCCACGGAAATGGATGCGCATACCGCCCACCCGGTGATCAGTTTAATGGAAGAGCAAAAATCCGTGACCAACAAAGGGGGCACCATGCGCCTGGGCGCCTGGGAATGCCGTTTAACCGACAACAGTTTGGTGAGCACCGTCTATGGCGGTGCCCAGACCATCTCGGAACGGCACCGGCACCGCTACGAGTTTAACAACGCCTATAAAAAAGATATGGAAGCGGCCGGGCTCAAGGCCACGGGCACCAATGAGGAGACCGGGCTGGTGGAAATCGTGGAACTGCCCACCCATCCGTGGTTCATTGGCGTGCAATACCACCCGGAGTACAAAAGCACGGTGGCCAGTCCGCACCCCTTGTTCGTGGGCTTTGTAAAAGCGGCCCTTGCCCACAAAACCGGACAATCTCATGCCAGTATGGCATAAACTCCGCTTTTGGGCATATATTTGCGTTGGCAAAATGCAAAACACCAAAGTTTTAAGCGTATTTAGATGGAAGAGAAGAAAATGGATGTGAATTCAATCATTGGCTTTGTGCTGATTTTTGCCATTCTCATTTTTATGTTTTACCAAAACAGGCCCACTCCCGAGGAGCTGGAGGCCCAAAAGGCGCAACAGGAGCAAGTGGAGGCCCAGGAGGCCCGGGAAGCAGGGGCCTCCCTGCCCCAGGTCACCGAAAGCGAAGCCGCCACCCTGAACCTCAACGACTCCACCGCCGTGGCCCAGTACCAAAGTCAGATCGGGGCTTTTGGCTTTACGGCACCCCAAACCGGGGAGACGGTTTTGGAGAACGACCTCATCTATCTCAGGGTGAGCCACAAGGGAGGGCAGATCGTGGAAGCCAAAATGAAGAATTTTGTGACCCACGATTCGGTTCCCGTTTACTTGATCAAGGACGGAAACGCCAGTTTTGGCATTGATTTTTCCACCACGGACAATAGGGTGCTCAATACCACCGATCTCTTTTTTGAGCCCACCCTGAGCACCTCCAATGGCAACCAAGTCCTTTCCCTGAAGGCCAAAGCGGCCAACAACCAGTTCTTGGAATACCGCTATGAAATGGCGCCGGACGACTATATGTTGGACTTTTCCATACGTACCCAAGGTCTGGACCGGGTGATCAATGCGGAAAAACCAATGGTGCTGCAATGGAAGTTGAAGGGCATACGCCAATCCAAGAGCATTGAGTACGAAAACCGGTACACCCGCCTCACCTACATGCACGAAGGGGACAAGCTGAGCAAGCTGTCCGAGGGCAGCGACGACGAAGAGGTGGAGCAGGATCTGAAATGGATCTCTTACCGCCAGCACTTTTTCAGTACCATCTTGGCTGCGGACGAGCCCTTTGAATCCGGCACCCTCACCTCCCAAAACCTGGTGGAGGAAGAGAGCCGCACCTTTGGCTTTACCAAGGCCTATGCCAGTAGTTTGCCCCTGGAGTTCACGGGAGGGGCCCTCAACAAAAACCTGCAATGGTACTTTGGCCCCACGGATGTCAAGGTACTTTCAAAGTACGAAGACCTGCAACTGGCCGATTCCATTCCTTTTGGATGGGGCATTTTTGGCTGGATCAACCGCTACATTTTTACCCCTTTCTATTCCTTTTTGGGGGGAATGCTGCCCGCGGGCATCGCCATTATCATCATGACCATATTGGTGCGTTTGGCCATGTCCCCGGTCACCTACAAGTCTTACCTGTCCCAGGCAAAGATGAAGGTGCTGAAACCAGAAATTACCGAATTGGGCGAAAAGTACAAGGACAACGCGATGAAAAAGCAGCAAGAGACCATGAAACTGTACGGTAAGGCAGGGGTGAGCCCTATGAGCGGGTGCATCCCGGCCCTGTTGCAGGCGCCTATTTTCTATGCCCTGTTCATGTTCTTCCCCACCTCCTTTGCGCTGCGCCAAAAATCGTTCTTGTGGGCAGATGACCTTTCTTCCTTTGACACCATTTATCAATTTCCGGAAGGCTTTTCCATCCCGATCTATGGAGACCATGTGAGCCTGTTCCCCATTTTGGCCTCCATTGCCATTTTCTTTTATATGATGATGACCACCGGACAGAACATGCCCCAGCAACCGGGAATGCCCAATATGAAGTTCATCATGTACCTGATGCCCTTCATGATGCTGTTCTTCTTCAACAACTACGCCAGTGGACTGAGTCTGTACTACTTTATCTCCAACCTGATCACCATTGGCATCATGCTGGTGATCAAGAACTTTATTTTGGACAACGACAAGATACACGCCCAGATACAGGAAAACAAAAAGAAGCCCAAGAAGGAAAACAAGTTTCAGCGCAAGATGCGCGAGATGATGGAACAGGCCGAAGAGCAGAAAAAATTGGGCAAAAAATAGCGGCCTTTCTTTATCAAAAGGCACATGTGCCCTGTTTTCCATAAGGAAACCCTTCGGGACGGGCTGCCAAAAAACCCTTGACCATACGGCCGGTCAAGGGTTTTTTGGCACCCTGGGCCCCCTGGATGCAAGGCGACCAACATACGCTTTGCCCACCGATATCTTAGAAAGCGCCCCATCCCTTCGATGCCGGCCGGTGGCGCTGTGCCCCCGAATCCCTTTACAGACAAGGACAAGGTACCGCTGCCAACAGCACTTGCAAAAATAGGCCTTTGTCTGCCCAGGAGTTCTTTCCCTTCGCCAAGAAGGGCAGGGCCAAGGAATGCCATGTTTCTTGATTTGCGCTCTATTGTTTGGGATGATTGGGTCATTACCATAAAAAAAAAGCCCCTGAAAAATTCAGGGGCTTTGCCAAGGGCCTAGGTCGGGTTTAATAAGATTTGGGTCGGTAAAGATGCACCATACTTCCCAAGAAATAAAAACTTCGTTGTAAAAGCATCTCAAGTTGTAGGCAAGGCATCCTTATTTGATGTTTGGAAAGGGCAAAAAGACAAAACCCCAAAGGAAATGTTTCCTTCGGGGCTCTGAATTAAACCAACCAACCAAAATCACATTAGTGGGAGGGCGGGTTGAGCAAGTCAACCACTTCTTGTGGCAGCAACACCTTGTCCACAACGTGAACAATGCCGTTGCTGGCCATAACATCTGCAATGGCCACATTGGCGTCCGTATCAGACTTGTCCCGGATGCTAACACCGTGGTTCACAATGGCAGTAATGGTCTCGTGCCCATTTTGCGTTTCTATGACCTGATGGTTCTTCAAGTCCGTTGAAGCTACGGCCGCACCGGCTACCACGTGGTATTTAAGTACCCTTGCCAAAAGCGCCTTCTCGGCAGCGGTATCAAAATCGTCTAGGCTATGGAACCCAAGAGCGGTCAAAAGATCGGCGAAGGCATCGTTGGTGGGCGCAAATACGGTGAAAGGACCGTCGCCACTCAACACATCCACCAAACCGGCGTCTGCCTGTACCAAAGCGGCCACCAAGGAGCTAAGGGCATCCGTGGCCTGGGCAGTCTCCACGATATTGGGCAGTGGGGGGTTCAATGCATCCAAGGCAGATTGTGGCAACAATACCTTGTTGATCACGTGTACCACACCATTGCTCGCCTCCACATCGGCAATGGCCACCATCGCGTTGTCATGGGTGGCATCTATGATGTGCACCGTACCATTGCTAATGTTTATGCCCACATTTTCGCCCTGTAGGGTGGCAATGTGCTGCCCGGAGCTCAAGTCCGAGGAAAAGGCGGCCACACCGCTAACCACGTGGTAGGTAAGCACATCCACCAACAGTGCTTTTTCCTCAGCCGTATCAAAATCGGCCAGACTGTGGTAATCGTCACCCAAGAAATCCAAGAGGGCCACAAAGGCAGCATTGGTTGGGGCAAAGACCGTAAAGGGCCCGTCTCCGTTCAAGGCTTCCACAAGACCGGCATTGGCTTGGGTCAAGGCCTCTACCAAAAGGCTAAGGTCATCGGTTTCCACTGCAATCTCCACAATGGTCTTGAGGCTCATCGCGGCCAGGGCATCCAATGCGGATTGTGGCAACAACACTTTGTTGATCACGTGTACCACACCGTTGCTGGCGGCCACGTCTGCCATTACCACGGCGGCATTGTCATCCGTGGCATCGTCCACGTGAACAGTGCCATTGGTAATGTTAATGCCCACGTTCTCACCCTGGAGGGTGGCAATGTGCTGTCCTGAGCTCAGATCCGTGGAGAAGGCAGCTACATCTTTAACCACATGGTAGGTGAGGATATCCACTAGTAGGGCTTTTTCCTCGGCCGTATCAAAATCGGCCACACTGTTGTAATCATCGCCCAAGACGCCCAATAAAGCTACAAAAGCAGCGTTGGTGGGAGCAAAGACGGTAAATGGTCCCTCACCATTCAAGGCTTCCACAAGACCGGCATTGGCCTGGGTCAGGGCCTCTACCAAAAGGCTTAGGTCATCGGTTTCCACAGCAATCTCCACAATGGTCTTGAGGCTCATGGCGGCAAGGGCATCCAAAGCGGATTGTGGCAACAATACCTTGTCAATGATGTGCACCACACCATTGCTGGCAGCAACATCGGCGGCAACAACAGTGGCCTTGGCATCGGTGGCATCGGATATTTTCACCTTTCCATCGGCAAGGGTGATGCCCACAGCTTCTTTTTGGAAGGTCTCAATGGACTGGCCATCACTCAGATCAGTGGAGAATGCAGCGGCTCCTGCCACTACGTGATAGGTAAGTACATCTACCAAAAGGGCTTTTTCCTCGGCCGTATCAAAATCGGAAAGACTGTTGAAATCGTCTCCCAAAGTATCCAAAAGGGCAGCAAAGGCGGCGTTGGTGGGCGCAAATACGGTAAAGGGACCTTCACCTTGTAGGGTCTCCACCAAACCGGCGTCGGCCTGTACCAGGGCATCCACCAACAAACTCAGATCGTCCGTGGCAATAGCGGTGTCCACAATGGTCTTGAGAGAAAGTCCGGCCACGAAATCCACGGCACTCTGCGGCAGCAACACCTTATCAATGGTATGTGCCACACCGTTGGAGGCCATAATGTCCGTGCCCGTGATGTTGGCATTTACCTCAGAGGCATCGCCGATCACAAAACCGTTCTCACCGGCAATGACCTCTACACTGTTTTCGGCCAACGCAGTGGCCACGCTACCTTCGGCCAAATCGGCGGCCAATACTTTTGCGGGTACCACGTGGTACAACAAAATATCTGTCAATAGGGCTATTTCCGCCGCTTCGTCAAAATCATCCAAACTATTGTAATCGTCCCCAAGAAGGTTCAACAAGGCCACAAAGGCATCATCGGTAGGGGCAAAGACGGTAAAGGGTCCTTCTCCGGAAAGGGTCTCGGCCAAACCGGCTTTTATCACGGCAGCCTCCAACAAGCTCAGGGCTTCGGTGGCCACCACAATTTCCACCAGGTTACCGGTTTCATTGTTCATATCGCCATTGTTCAGCGCATCTATGATCGCCTGGGGCAGCATTACCTTGTCAATAATGTGCACCACACCATTGCTCGCCTCCACATCGGCAATGACCACTTTGGCCTTCACCTCAGTGGCATCCTCCACAAAAACACCGCCATCAAGGTCGATCTCAACGGACTCTCCCTGTAGGGTGGCAATTTCTTGCTCATCGGTTAGATCGGTGGACTTTGCCGCCACACCGGATACGACGTGATAGGTAAGAATGGTCTTTAGCACATTGAGTTCCTCGTCGGTATCAAAATCAGACAGTTTATCAAAACCGTCCAACTGCTCCAAAAGGGCGGTAAACGCCGCATTGGTCGGTGCAAAGACGGTAAACGGGCCTTCCCCGCTCAGGGCGCCCACCAAATCGGTGTCCTCCAAATTGTCCGCAGCCGTCAGGGCGGCCACTAGGGAGGAAAGTGCCTCTTCCTTTACCGCCGTTTGAACAATATTGTCCTCCGGAACGGCCTTATCGGCCTCATTGTCGTTCTCTTTTTCGCACGACCATGCGAAGAGGGCCACGAACATTAGGGCGATTAAACTCTTAATTGATAGTTGTTTTTTCATAATACGTGTTTTTAGATGATTTGTTTAATAAATGGTTTAAAAAATGATACAATTAACGATTGGATTGAAAGTCTTGAATGATGTAAGATTTTACCTAATTTCTGTGTTTTATCTTCTTTTTCGCTATTTATCTTAATAAAAATGTAGAAAAAGCTTTGTTTTGGTTAATATAACTAATAGATGGGTGCTTCCACAAAAGGTTGCTTTTGTTTACTTTAATTTTGCAAAAGTTTAACAAAACAGATGCAATATAACGATGGGGCCCTCCAAAAACCCGATGAAATACCCTTCATTGGCCAGTAAATCCTGGGCTCCCATACCGTTGGCCCATGGAACATGCACCGATAAGCCCCCACTTTTGGAGTCCTGTTTCAAAATAAAACCGACCATGGCCACGCAAAACCTTATTTTCTTTTTACGAAGGACAAAAAGCCATTCCATTTCTTTCGCCGATGTATAAAAAGGGAAGGGGCAATGCATCTTGGGTGTGCCGGGCAACGAAGCTGGCACCGTCATAATGAAATTAAACCCACCCAAACCTTAAAACCTGTCCTTTGTTAAACTTGCCTTTTTTTTTGACTTCCCGTTTGTTTGCACGTCCGCGCCCCGGCCCCGATGGGCCACCACGGGGTATAAAAAAAGCCGCTGAAAAGCGGCTTTCATTAAAGATATACCCTACAACCTAGTTGGTCGTATCTGGGATCAATACGGTGTTTACCGCGTGAATGACACCGTTACCGGCCTGTACATCGGCAGCGATTACCTGTGCAGTGCTGTTGCCGGCACCATCGGTAATGGTCACAACGCCATCGGTGATGCTAAAGGTAACCGTATCGCCTTCCAAAGTGGCGGGGGATACGAGGCCATCACTTAAGTCACCACTCCGTACGTTTCCGCCAGCGATGACGTGGTGCTGCAACACAGCGGTCAGGGCGGCACCTTCCGGTACGGCGGCCAAGGCGGCAAACGCATCGTTCACTGGGGCAAATACGGTAAAGGGTGCTGGATCCGTACCGTTGGGCGTGCTCAGGGTTGCCACAAAATCGGGCTGTCCATCAGCGGTGAGTGCACCCACCAAAGAAGTGAAATTGGGGTCTGCGGTGGCAAAGGTGACCACGGTGGGGATATCGATCACCGCATCCACGGCATGAATGACCCCATTGGTGGCCACAACATCGGCCACGGCCACGTTGCTAACGCCGTTCAAGGTTACGCCATCATCGGTATTGATGTAAAGGCTCAATTTTTGGTCTGGCGCAAAAGTGGCCTCCGTGTTCACGTAGGTGTTTGTGAGGCCATCGGAGTAGGCGGCAGCTCCGGCCACGACATGGTTGGCCAGAATGGCATTGATATCGTTTCCGTTGGGATTGGTAAAGGCATCAAATGCAGCATCCACCGGAGCAAATACAGTGAAATCAGTAGCAGCACTTGACAATAGGTCCGTAAAGGTGGTGTTGCCATCTGCCGTAAGGGCGCCCACCAAGGCACTGAAATTGTCATTGGCCACGGCGTGGGTTACAATGTTGGGAAGGCCTATGACCTCATCCACAATGTGCACCACTCCATTGATGGCTTTTACATCGGCGGTAATCACATCGGCCCCACCATTGAGTTCCACACCATCGTCCAGGTCCACGTACATACTAAGGTTGCGCTCGCCGGGCCCTGCGGTGGACAAGGTTGAAATGTAACCCTCGGTCAAATCAGTGCTCATTACGTTGCCGCTTACCACGTGGTTCAACAAGACTTGCTGCAATACCTCCGTGGGGATATCGCCTAGGCCGGAAAAGTTGTTGTCTTCCAAAAACTCGGCAAAAGCGGCATTGGTTGGGGCAAAAACCGTGAAAGGACCGGCACCGCGCAAGGTGTTGGGCAAGTCGGCATCCGCAGCTATCAGGGCTTCCACCAAAATGCTCAGGTCCGGAGTGGCAATGGCCAAATCGGTAATGGATTGCAACAACACATCTTCCAAGGCATCCAAAGCGGCTTGGGGCAACAAGACCTTATCTATAATGTGGATCACCCCATTAAGGGCATTGTTGTCCGCAGAGATGACCGTTGCGGTTTCCCCGGCGGCATCAACAAAGCCCGCCCCTCCGTCAAGGGAAACGGTAACGGTGCTGCCCTCCAAGGTGGTAATGGTACCTCCGTCCGTTAAATCGCCGGACTCCACCCGTGCGCCAGCGGCTACGTGATAGGTAAGAATGGTGGCCAACAGGTCTTGCAGTTGCGCATCATTAAAATCGTCCAAAGAGCTGAAGCCGTCCAAGCGATTCAACAAATCGCCAAATGCGGCATTGTTGGGGGCCAATACGGTATAGGTGGCAGATTCATCGGATAGAGCAGCCACCAAATCGTTGTTGGCACTTTCATCTGCTTTCTGTAATGCAGCCACCAAGGTGCTCAAATCGTTCACGCCCTGGGCAGTCACTACAATATTAGATCCTTCGGAAATTGGGGGTGCGGCGGGGTTGTCCTCTTCCTCACAGGAAACCGCCACAAAGGCCATTACGGCCAGCAATAGAATACTTTTTAGTTTTAGGTACTTCTTCATGGGTAAAATTTTAAATGTTAAGATTAATTGTTTGTTTAATTCCATATAAAGATGACCACAAATAAGATAGGTTGCTTTTGTTTAATCAAATTTTACTAAAGTTTAACAAAATTAATCCGCATATCTTAAGGTTATCTTAAAGAATTGTGAAGGACAACCGAGCAGTCCAATAGCAACAAGACCTATAATTAGGCTTAAATAGCGGGTTTTACGGGACATTCAGCGCCACCGACCGGTCAATGCGATCCTAACGGACGTTATATTGATTGTTTGGACAAAAAAGGATAATGTTTAAACAAATTTTGGCAAAGGCCTTGGGCATCTTGAAACTGCAAAGTTGAACAGAATTTGATGCACCCCTGCAGCACTGCCATTGGTGGCCCCCCGCGCCAAAGGGGCATGATGACCGGGTAATTTTGTATTTTTGCGGGGAAATGAGCGCAATGAAAAAAGTAGTGGTAGGACTTTCCGGAGGGGTGGATTCCAGTGTGGCGGCCCATTTGCTCAAAGAGCAGGGGTACGAGGTCATAGGGCTGTTCATGAAAAATTGGCATGACGACAGCGTGACCATCTCCGCGGAGTGCCCTTGGCTGGAAGACAGCAACGATGCCCTGATCGTGGCGGAGCGCTTGGGCATCCCCTTCCAAACCGTGGACCTGAGCAAGGAATACAAAGAGCGCATTGTGGACTATATGTTCCGGGAATATGAAATGGGAAGAACGCCCAACCCAGACGTGCTCTGCAATAGGGAAATCAAGTTCGATGTATTCCTGAACATAGCCCTACAGTTGGGGGCAGATTATGTGGCCACGGGCCATTATTGCCGCAAGGACACCCTGACCCTGCCCGATGGTACCGGGACGCACAGGCTACTGGCGGGAAAAGACCCCAATAAGGACCAGTCCTATTTTCTGTGTCAGCTCTCCCAAGAACAATTGGCCAAAACCCTTTTTCCCGTGGGCGAACTGCTGAAGCCCGAAGTACGGGACATTGCCAAAAGGGCCAATTTGATCACGGCGGACAAAAAAGACTCCCAAGGGCTGTGCTTTATAGGAAAGGTGCGCTTGCCGGAATTTTTGCAGCAACAGCTGCAGCCGAAAGCGGGAAAGATCGTGGAAATCCCCAGCAACCTGCCACAGTATGCCCAGGACCTGCCCAATTTTGAAGGCAAACCCGAGGAACTGGCCTTTCATGCCCAAAAGCCAAAATATGCCCCACAGCAGGGCAAGGTGGTGGGGCAGCACCAAGGCGCGCACTATTTTACCAAGGGGCAGCGCAAGGGGCTTCACGTGGGGGGCACCAAAGAGCCCTTGTTTGTCATAGATACGGATGTGGAAGACAACATCATATACACCGGACAGGGCAGGCAGCACCCGGGACTGTTTCGGCGCACCCTTTTTGTGAACGACGCGGAACTGCACTGGGTACGCCCGGACCTGGCCTTGGCCACGGATGCCAAAATGGAGGTGCGGGCCAGGATCAGGTATCGGCAGGAGCTGCAGCGGGCCACTTTGTACAAGGTACTGGGCGGACTTTACGTGGATTTCCAAGAACAGCAATCGGCCATAACGGAAGGGCAGTTCGTGGCTTGGTATCTGGAAGACGAACTGATCGGTTCCGGTGTAATCAGTTAAAGCCCATGGAAAACCGCATAACCCAACTTTTTAAGATAAAACATCCCATGGTACAGGCCGGAATGGTCTGGAACAGCGGTTGGCGACTGGCGTCCGCGGTCTCCAATGCCGGTGGACTGGGCCTTTTGGGCGCGGGATCTATGTACCCGGAGGTACTGCGGGAACACATCCAAAAATGCAACGCTGCCACAGATCGGCCCTTTGGGGTAAATGTGCCCTTGCTGTACCCGGACATTGAGCAGCATATGGAGATCATTGTGCAGGAAAAAGTGCCCATTGTTTTTACGTCGGCAGGAAATCCGAAAACCTGGACCGCATTTCTCAAAAAACACGGCATCATTACAGCACATGTGGTGAGCAGCACCAAGTTTGCCCTCAAGGCTGCGGAAGCGGGTGTGGACGCCGTGGTGGCGGAGGGTTTTGAGGCCGGTGGGCACAATGGCCGGGACGAGACCACCACCATGGTGCTGCTGCCCTCGGTTAGAAAGCACTTAAAGCTGCCGCTGATCGCCGCCGGGGGCATCAGCAGCGGAAAGGCCATGCTGGCCGCCATGATCCTGGGCGCCGATGGCGTACAGGTGGGCAGTCGTTTCGTGGCCAGCGAAGAAGCCTCTTCCCACAGGGCGTTCAAGGATAAAGTAGTGGTGGCAAAGGAAGGGGATACCCATCTTACCCTGAAGGAGTTGACTCCCGTTAGACTATTGAAAAACACTTTTTACGAACAAGTGCAGCAAGCCTATGCCCGGGGAGCCGACCGCGAGGGGCTAAAAGCACTGCTGGGAAGGGGCAGGGCCAAGAAGGGCATGTTTCTGGGCGATATGGAAGAGGGCGAACTGGAAATAGGGCAGGTGGCCGCCCTGATCGACCGGGTGCAGGCCGCCGCGGATATCGTAAGGGAAATCATGACTGAATTTGAAGCGGCAAAAAAATCCGTCGCAACGCTCTAGACTGTTTACCCTCCCAAGCAAGAGCTAGGCACCCTTGTCCTTTAGACTGCCCAAAAACTCCATCAGATCCCGAAGTTCGCGTTTGGTGATCATCTTGCCCATGGCGGGCATGGCAGAAACGGAGTTTTCCCGTTCCTTTATCCGTTTCAGGGGCACGCGCATGGGCTCTGCCTCCCCGGTGCGCAGTAAAAGTTCGGTATCGCTCTCTTCCAGCAGCACCCCGTTCACCTCTTGGCCGTCCTGCAAGGTGAGCATGACACTGCCGTAACCCGGGGCCAAACGTTTACTGGGGGCTATGAGCGACTCCAAGAGCTGTTCCCTCGTAAGGATATTGGCAATATTGTCCATGGGCGGCCCCACCTCGCCCCCGGAACCATTAAGGGCATGGCAGCGCACGCATTGGGCGGTGGAGTTGTTCTCGAACACCATTTTACCGCGCCACCAATTGCCACCGTACATCGCTTCTTGGTAATCATCCGTGCCGTACCCCCTTTTTTCCAGAAGGGCCAATTGATCATTGAGCTCGGGATGGTCCGTGCGCTCCACGGCCTCCATCAGATCCAGCATCACCTCCCGATCGATCTGTCCCTTGCCGGCCATCTGCAACAGTTGTTCCAGGGTGGCAAGGCTTTTTTCCTGCGGAAGGTCTGACAGTACCCGGAGCACGGCCTGCTGTTCCCCGGTGCCGCCCGTTCTAAAGATGGGGCGCACCACGGCCGGCCATTGCTCTGCCGGAAGGTCCAGAGAAGAGAGCAGGCCCACTGCCGCGCGGCGCACCCCTTGGTCGCCATCTTGCATGCCCATCGCCATGGCAGCTTCCATTTTGCTGAAGTCCAGTTGTCCCAGGGATTGCAGCAGGGCGGCCCGTACGCTGGGGTCTTCGCTTTCCCGGAAATAGGTAAAGAGAAGCTCGTTGTACTGGGGCATCTCCAGGGCACCCAACATTTTGGCCGCCCCAATCATGAGCTCCGGCTGCCCGGTCTCCAAAAACCTGGGTATCTCATTCTCCAATTTTTGCTTCAGTGGCACCACATCACGTGTGATCTCTCCACGGTACCTGCCATCCACGCGATCCAAGGGCGATGGGTTGCCCCAGGTACCCAGGGCGGCCAAAGCTTCCCCGCGGAGGGTGTTGGGCACATCGGACCGCTTGGTAAAGGCAATAAGGGCCTCCATCTCGGTTTCGGTGCCCACCCGTAGGGCGGCATTGATGGCCCTACGCAGCAGGGGTTCAGCGGTATGGCCCTCTTGGGTCAAGACCGCCGCCAGGTCTGGCAGGGCCTCGGGAATGGAGAAATCGTCATTGATGGCCCTGGCGGCCTCGGTAACGATATAGGGGTCGGCATCCTTTAAAAAACGGGCGATCCCGGGATGCCGTAGTTTGCGCAGCACCAAGACGGCGGCAAGCCGTAAACTACGGTTTTCATCACCCGCCAAATCCAACAGCGGTTGGGCCTCGCCCATACGGGAAAGTGCCAGCACGCCGGCGTGCCTTAGATAGACATCTTCATCGGCATTGCGGGCGATCATGCCCATCAAGGCCGGGATGGCCTCCCGATGCTCCAAGCGGCCCAAGGCCTGTGCCGCAAAAAAGACCGCCCGGGCATGGTCATGCTCCAAGAGCGAAAGCAATTGGGGTGCGGCAGGTGCATATCTCACATCGCCCAGCACCTTGGCGGCTTGTGCCACCAGCTCCCCATCTTCGCTTTCCAAGAGCGGCAGCAGGGCCTCTGCTTTGTCCAGGTCCTTGGCGGCCATTTGTCCCAGGCCCCAAATGGCGTGGATCTTGGCCAATTGATCGTTGTCCTTTTCCAGCACCTCCCGAAGTGCCCGAAAACCCCAAAATGTCCTTTCGGCCAATGCAAATTGGGCCTTTTGCCGTATGCGCATGTCCGGATAGGCCAACAAAGCCACCAAATTGGCGGTGCTGTCGCCTTCATAATCATGCGTCATCAGGGCCTCCGTTTTTTTACGTTGTTCGGCCAGGTCGTTCTCCTCCTCGGTCACATCAAGCTTCCAGACCCGTCCGTAGTCCTTGGTGCCCCATCCGTTGATCCAATCGGCCAAATAGAGGGCCCCGTCCGGGCCAAAATCAATCCCCGTGGGCAGCACACCGCTCAAGATGTCCCAGTCGGTATCCAAGTCAAAAGAGGCGCCCTTTGGCTTTAGGTTGAACGACCAGATGTGCGAACGACTGGGCTCGCCCACAAATTCCACCAAAAAAAAGCGGTCCGTCCATTTACTGCCCAGGGCGGTACCGGGGTTGTACACCATTCCCGTGGGGCCGTTGTGGAAATTGACAATGGGCGGAATGATGTAGGCGGCCTGCCCCTCCCAACGGGGCTTGTACAGCGCTTCGTCCATCCACACATTATAGCCGTTGTTGTCAGGATCGGTATATTTCCCGTACTGCCAATTGGCCCGCCATCCGGCATCGGAACCCTCCACAATGTGCACCAAGCGCTCGCTTTCGCCCTGGTGGTCCCCATCGTTGTCCGAAGAGATGATGTTGCCGTGGGCATCAAAGACAAACTCGTGCGTATTGCGCAGCCCATGGGCAAAAACCTCAAAATCGGACCCATCGGGATTGCTCCTCACGATCACGCCTTGGTTGGGGTAGGGGTGTTCCTCACCCTCCACGGTGGTAATGTGGGCCCCGATATCGCCAATGGCCCAGTAAATCTTGCCGTCCGGTCCTTGGATGGCGCCGCTCATGCCATGGCC
Organism: Maribacter aquimarinus; assembly: GCF_047345505.1. Lineage (NCBI taxonomy): Bacteria > Pseudomonadati > Bacteroidota > Flavobacteriia > Flavobacteriales > Flavobacteriaceae > Maribacter > Maribacter aquimarinus. The sequence continues at coordinate 110,126 of NZ_JBLFEO010000001.1, forward strand.
ACTAAAGCCAATATGTACCTGAAACCCCGTGGCAATACTGGTTTTCTCGTCCAGCACCTCATCTCCATTGGTGTCCCTAAGGCGCCACATATCTGGGGCAATGCCCACAAAAACATCTTCGTCGCGCACCAAGAGGGCACCCGCCACATCACTGACCTCGGTATTGAAATCTTCCAAAATGAGGGTGGCCCTATCGGCCTTGCCGTCCTTGTTGGCATCCACCAATTTCCAGACTTCGTCCTTCTGTACGGCCAGATCGCGCCAGTCATGCACGGAATCCTTGTTCAGGTCGGGGAGCCAATTGTTCTCCGCACTGCGCTCGGGAGCAAAGGTGGCGCGCAGAAATTCCCTCCGGTCTTCCACCGTTTGCAGGGCAATGGACGGCGTCATCCAGTCCCGGTGACCACGAATGTCGAACTCCGAGTTCTTTTGTCGGTTGGTACGGGTCAGGTAAATGTTGCCGTGGTCGTCAATGTCCATGGCAATGGGGTCGGGCGCCAAGCTGTCCGTGGCCCAGAGGCTCAATTCCAGTCCCGGGGCCACTTTTGTGGTCACACTTTTCTTGATTCGGTCCACGTCCGCTTCCAGCTGGGTGGAATCTGCATGCACCACCAATGGGGTCTGCATCGGTTTTTTCTGGGTACAGGCGAAAAATAGGGGAAGGGCCACCAAGGCCATTGCCCAGCGGATGGGGGTGGTCATTTGCATTTTTAGGTCGATGGTTTAAAGGTTAAAAATAATCAATAATGCGCCATTGGCACAAGGTTTCCGTTCAAAAGCGATAAGGGACGGACGATGATTGCCAGAACCTGTGGTGATGTGCTTCAAACGTGCCTCCGTACCAATTTGATGCCCCGCGCCACAAGCAGCCCACCGAGCTAAGGCCTTCATGGCCCCGCTCTTTTCCCGGTACCCGAGGGCCGCCCCATCCAACGACATCCAAACACATCCAACCAAAAAAATTCTGTCCAAGCGCCCGGCCTTGAAATGATCCCCCATTTGCTATCTTTGGAAATCATTTTAAAAACAAGATCATGTCCGTACCAAAAATGCTGTTTTCTACCTTATTGTTGTCTTTTTTTGTCGCCCCCCTGGCCTTGGGCCAAGTGTCAAATTCGCCAGAGGGCCGTTGGAACCTGACGATCAGTCAAGAAGGGGAGGCCTTGCCCGCTTGGTTGGAGATCGAGAAATCGGGCACCAATGCCCTGGTGGGTCGGTTTTGTTATGCCTTTGGCAGTGCACGTCCCATAAGCGAGGTAAACATGTTGGGAGACCGTTTTTATTTCAGCATACCGCCGCAATGGGAACCGGGAGCCGCCAATATGGAGTTGGAGGGTACGCTGGAAGGCGAACAGCTCAAGGGCACCATGGTCTATGCCGATGGTAAAACATACGAGTGGACGGCCCAGCGCACCCCAAAACTGCCCTATACCGAGAACCCAAAATGGGGCAAGGAGATCGCGCTCTTCAACGGCAAGGACCTGGAAGGGTGGCAGGCCGAGGGAGATAACCAATGGTCTGTAAAAGACGGCATCCTCACCAATGCCAAAGCGGGTGCCAACCTGATTTCAGAAGAAAAATTCAACGATTTTAAGATCGTGCTGGAGTTCAGGTATCCCGAGGGCAGCAACAGCGGACTCTACCTGCGGGGGCGCTATGAGGTGCAGATCGCGGACAATTGGGGGGCGGAGCCCCACCCCAACCTCTTTGGGGGGATCTATGGCCTGTTGGCGCCCAATGAGATGGCCGCCAAAAAAGCAGGGGAGTGGCAAACCTATGAGATCACGCTCAATGGCAGGCGGGTAACCATCGTGGCCAATGGCAAGACCATTATAGCCGATCAGAACATACTGGGGATGACGGGCGGTGCGCTGGACAATGACGAGGCCGCACCGGGACCGATCATGCTGCAGGGCGATCACGGCGCCGTGGAATTCAGGAAAATCGCCATCAGGCCCAGAATACCGGAATGATCGGCCCCAGGGATGGCGCCACCGTGTAAATGAAAAATAGGTGGCGGTATTCCCGCTTATTGAAAGTTGTAACTGGTACGCTCAATGATGGGCAATACCTTTTGCAGCAGCTGGTCCGTGAGTTTGATCTCCTTCAGCTTCTCCAAATGGCCGGTATGGTGAATGTCCGAGGCCACAAAATCTATGAGTCCCGCTTCCAGAAGCGCCACGGCGGCCTTGTGCACCTCCTTGCCGTAGTGGTCCGAGAGGGAGAGCAGGTTCATCTGCATCAGCATCCCCTTGTCCTTGTATTCCCGGTAGGTGTTCATTTTGCCGTGCAAAAAGACATAGCGCTCCGGATGCGCCAGAATGGGGTAGTGTTTTTTTTCCGTACAACTGGCAATGGCATCCAACAGGTTCAGGGAGGGCTGCAGGTAAGACATTTCCACCAGAATGTACTGCCCGTCCATGGTCATGATGCGGTCTTCTTCCAAAAGTTGCTCAAAATGCGCATCGATCATGTGCTCCGCGGCCACCCGCAAGCGCACTCCCGTGATGCCCGCCTCTTTCAGTCCCGCCTCCAGTTGGCGGTGGGCCGTGCCAATGCTCTGGGCATCGTTGGGGTAATAATTGGCCATGATGTGGGGCGTGCAGATAAAATCGGTGATGCCCAAGCTGCCCATCCCTTGGATCAGGTCCAGCGATGCGGCCACGTTCTTGGCGCCATCGTCAATGCCCGGCAGAATATGGTTGTGCATGTCCACCAAATGGGCAAGGTGATCGGAAAGAAAGGTCTTTTTGGTGAAAAAACTGAACATGGGCGGGGTTTATGCGGATAACGGATGAAACGCTGCAAAATTGCCGAAAAAAGAGGTAAATCGCGGCCCATTCCAGAAAAAAATGTGCTTCATGACGGTAGGTGGGGGCTGGGACCCCCGATCCTTGCCTCCCTGAGGCGGCCAGCCGGTACATTTGGTGTTGGGGGCGTCTTTTTATGCCGTTCGGCACTTTAAAAAGGGGTAGATTCACCCTTTCGGTTTATCTTTACACTTCAACCCGTAAAACCAAAAATGGAATGAAAAAATTTAACGCATGGCAGCTGCCGTTGGTGCTTTTGTTGCTCCTAACGGCCTGCAATCCCAAAAACAAGAAAAAAGAGGCCGAGCCCCAAATGGCCCAGGCAGAGATCGGTGAGGCACAAGATGATTTTGCCGTGATGGCCTATTATGTGGCGGAGGCCGACTATAAGCCCGAGAACATCCCGGTGGAAAAACTCACCCACATCATCTTCTCCTTTACCAATGTCATTGACGGGGAAATGAAATTCCGAAATCCAGAGCGTTCAGGCCCCCAATTGGCCGCCCTTGTGGAGCAGAAAAAGCGCAACCCCAACCTCAAGGTGATGATCGCCTGCGGCGGATGGGGCGCCGATGGCTTTTCGGACATGGCGCTTACCGAGGAAGGAAGGACAAAGTTCATAAACAGTGCGTCTGACTTTATAGTGAAATATAAGTTGGACGGGCTGGACATGGACTGGGAATACCCCGGCATTTCCGGGGCGGGCACCAAGGCCCGGGACGAGGACACCGAGAATTTCACCGCCCTGATGAAGGGGCTTAGGGAAATGCTGGATACTTTTGACACCCCCAAGGTGCTCACCTTTGCCTCCGCCGGCTGGAAGCGCTATTACGATTTCATTGAAACCGAAAAAGTGATGCAGTATGCCGATTTTATGAACGTCATGACCTACGATCTGGTCTCCGGGGTATCGGAGTACACCGGCCACCACACCGCCCTGGGCGATGTTAAGATCGAGGAGATCGAGGGCACCCCCTTCCACGAGCAGCTCAGCAACCGCTTTAAAGAGGGCAAGAGCAAGGACCCGCATCCGCGCAGCACCGAAAAGATCGTGGACTTCCTCATAGCCAACAATGTAGATCCCAAGCAGATTGTCATTGGGGCGGCCTTTTACGGTAGGGTCTGGAAAGGCGTGGTTCCGGACAACAAGGGACTGTACCAGCGCAGTGGCGGCATGCACATAGGCTGGCTGGCCTATCACGAAATCCGGAAATCGTACGAGAACAATCCGGACTACGTTCGCCATTGGGACGAAAAGGCACAGGCCCCCTACATGTACAATGCCAAAGAGCAGTTCATGCTCTCCTATGACGATACCGTCTCCGTGACCAAGAAAACCGATTATGCCATGGAGAAAGGCCTTGGCGGCATCATGTTCTGGGAACTGGGCAATGACACCAAAGAGGAGAACGGCCTCTTGGATGCCATTTACGCAGAGGCCACCGACTAGGGCCGGGCAAGCGGTCACCTAAGGGCTCCCACCGCACCTTCGTGGTTTCCGCCGCCCTAAACAAAAACCGGCCCCAAAGCAAAACACCCCGATAGGAGGCAAACACCTGCCGGGGTGTTTTTTTTGGCAAAACTGGCCTGTTTTGGGAAACGCCCACCCTGTTCCGAAAGCAGGCCGAGCCAAGGAATGGCCCAACCTGGGAACGGCAGGGTGTGGGGCACATTGGCTTTCCATATTTCTTATGCTTGAAATTCTGCCTGAAAAAGGGAGTGGGAGGGAGGGGGCAGGCCAATCTTGAAAAGGTTTAACTCCAAAAAATACAATTGAACACACACAATGTTACAGCGTTAACACAGAAATGTAAACATGAAATATGGCAACAGTTCGTAAAAAAAGTAACCTTTACACAACAACATCACCAAACTCCAAGGGCACTACCGGACAACCCACCCTTGGGCATGGCCATTAGCCAAGCTAAGGCCGCTTTTTCCGAACAAGGCGTTGGGGAGCTAAGACCTAAAGGAGCAATGGCCACAAATTTTATATTTTTCAATCATCGGCACCCATTAATCCGTGGACCATTTTTAATTTTCATTTGTATATCCGGGTAGGTTGCCTTTTGTGAAAAAACACTGTTCGCCCATTGTTTTATGGCATCAATGGGGAGGAGACAAGAAAAATCGTAAAGAATTCATTTTAAGCCAGTAACCTTAAAATAATTGACCTCATTTTTCCGTTAGATGTGCAAAACCACCTTACCATGTACATATGGCATTAAAAATGCATTGGCGCAAAAACATGATATTGGTCTTTTTAACGGCCTCCACAATACTTTTGGGCTGTAAAAAGGACAGCGATCTGCCGGCGTTTGAAATATCCAATGAAACGGCCACCATTAGAAAGGATCATGATGGGTTGGCAGACGAACTGGACCCCAACCCATTCAATTCCGATAGCGATGGTGACGGCATTCCCGATGGAATGGATGCCGACCCTGATGGCGACGGTACCATCGATAATGGTGAGGATTCGGATGGGGATGGCATCAATGATGCTTCCGACGTGGATCAGACCGGGGGTATGGATTCGGATAACGATGGTATCGATGATGCAGTGCTAGACCCCACTGATAATGACAAGGACGAGTTACAGGATGGATTGGACCCCAACGCCAATGATCCCGATACCGATGATGATGGTATAACGGATGGGGCCGATGTAGATGTGGATGGCGATGGCACAAACGACAATGGTACGGATAGTGACAATGATGGTATTAATGACAGTTCAGATAATGACTCCGGAGAAGTCGTTGGCGGCATTATTGGCTTTCGCCAAGTAGGTCCTGTTGGGGGAGGGTTCCCCAACGTTGTAACCTGGGATCCCAATGTGCCCGGTAAAATTTACTACGGATCCGATATTGGCGGTACGGGCCGATCCATGGACTACGGCAAAACTTTCGAGTCGGTAGGGCGTGGACTGGGTTATGAAGAATCCCACCAAAAAATAGCCACCCTCCATGCCGTTGATGTAAACGGTAGTACGGTGATCGTGGGCGGTACCGGGTTTAAAGGTATGGGCGGTGAGGTCATTTCCTCCGTAAACGGAGGTGACACCTGGAATCACGATTCCTCCAATATTTCGTTTTCGGCACAAAACAGTAACGCACCACTACCTGCACGGAGACCGCGCTCAACGGATCCGAGCTTAATACAATGGGTCGGCGGTTCCACCTGGGTGGCCGGCACCTACGACGATGGCGTGTGGATTTCAAGAAATGACAGAGCTAGCTGGAGCAAGATCAATGTTTTTAACGGTACCGTTCATGTACGCGCCATGGCCATGTCGCCAAACGACCCCAATACGGTGTATGTAGGTCTGTGGGGAGACCACCCGTCCCTACCCAACAAAGGATTGTGGGAAATAAGTAATTTAAACGGAACACCTTCGGCAAGCAGGGTTGACGGAATACCAAATGTGGTGGAATCGATAGCGGTGCTCGGCAATAGACTGTATGTGGCCTGCGGTCGTTTTGGCGTAAGGCGCTTTGTACCTGGCAACAATAACATCACCAACATCTCAGCACCTCTCGGTACGGCTGTTATGGCATCGGCCATACATGGCGCCAAAAGGACATGGAACACGGATAGGGTGGTTTTAGGGACTGCCAATGGCGATGGCAGTATTTGGGTTTCCGAGGATAGCGGCACAAGCTGGACCAACACCACCGCCTCCGGTGTCTCCATTGCCGCATGGGGAACCAACGAAGATCTCATTGTCTTTAAGACCCATGGCAATTGGGCCCTAGGCGGGCCCAGATGCGATGTTGCCGCCGTACAGGTTTCCCCGCATGATCCAGATGCATGGGTCGTATGTTCCACTTCGGCCATTTGGACCACCGTGGATGCCGGTGCTACCTGGAAACCGGCCGATGGTTTTCAAATCCTTACTTTTAGGGATGTGGAGATCGGCCCCACAGGTGTCATAGCCACAGGAAATGTAGATCACGATCTGCTGTTGTCCAATGATGGGGGATCGGCGTGGAGAGCTGTGGGGCTGGGCGGAGTAACCGTGGGCCACGCACTTGGCTTTTCACCCGATGGATCGGAACTGGCATTTGGCAACGGCGAACGGGATGATAACGGTACCGCTGGGAAATTGGCTGTGGTTTCCTCACCCAACACCCCTTCCTCTCCCCAGCTTAGGGAAGTTACCAATCCTATTGCACCTAAACGTATTATTGGCGTGGAATGGATCCATCTACCGGACGGAACCCAGCGATTGGTAACCGCCATAGACGATGGAGGCGTTGGCACCGTAGATCGCTCCAATGGAAGCTGGGGCAACTGGACCATCCAAACCAAAGCATTCATGGGCCCCCAGGACAATGGCCGCCTACGGTGTTCCATGGCGTCCAATGGAGGCTCCACTATTTTTATCTATGACCGCAGCACGGGGGTTTGGAGAAGTACGGACTACGGAGAAAGTTGGAGGCAGCTGCTGGCCACGCCCGCCGGGGAAGACCGAGGCTATTTGGCCTACGATGGCACGCATGACCGTTTGTACATTTCAACACCGGCCGCCGTACTGCGCATGGATGCCGCATCCAATTCCAATGCTACCGTTAATCTGTCGGTACCCACCAAAAAACCCGGTGCCATTGCCCTGGACCCCTACGGTCGCTTGATCGTCTTCTCTGAACCAGAGAATGTAAATAGATCGGATACGGCTCTGTACCGAAATGACAGCCCGGAGACCGATCAACATACATGGAGGGACATTGCGGACAATACGATAAAAAGCGTGGTGCCACCGGTGATCGATATCGATGCCTCTAAAGAATATATCGTTTTAGTGACAGCGGGCAAAGGTATGTTGATCTCCCAAAACGACGCGCCCTAGTCGTAACACCTAAGCACCCCCTTTGTGCTAAAATGGCGAAGGCAATCTTATAGGTCTTTTATCATTCGCTGGCCAAGCGATTGCCCCCGAAGCTTCAGTGGTGTTTGGCAACGAACACCACTGAAGCGTTTATCTATAAAAAGCAATAGGGCAATTGGCTGTGCAGCACAGATCGAACTGATACGGATCGGGCCGTTGGCTAAAAGTGGCACAGATCAAACCGAAATGCTTGGCCCTATACTACCGAAATGGGTGGCACAAAACGAACCGAATTAGCCACTGTCCGCCAATTAATGAGCATAGTTCATCCGGCCCGCAAATTGGCTTTTACATAATTGCTAACGTTATAAGCCTAAGGGCCGATAACTGCAACGATGTAAAATAGCACGAAAATGTGCTATCCGCCAATTAATGAGCATAGTGCATCCGGCCCGCAAATTAGCTTTTACATAATTGCTAACGTTATAGGCCCAAGGGCGATAACTGCAACTATGTAAAATAGCACGAAAATGTGCTATCCGCCAATTAATGGGCATAGTGCATCCGGCCCGCAAATTGGCTTTGACATAATCTCTGCCGATATAGGGCTACGCCCGATATCTGATATTATGTCAAATAGCGCGAAAAAGCGCTATTCGCCAATTTGCTGCAATTGCACCATAATTTACATTATGTAAAATAGACTTTCCGGATGGGCGGCCCCACTTCAAGGTTTTGCTGCCGGCTCAGGCCGTTCCATATCGCCCTCATAACGGATAAAATTGCGCTCGGCACTATTGATGCCCAGGGTGCTGCGCAGATTGGGAAAGATGCGCGCCACCACGTCCAGGGCCTCGCCATCCTCGGCGCGAACACTGAAACGCATCTCATACCAATTGCCATCCCTGCTTTGGGAAATGTCCATATCTTGGGCCACCTCATGAAAACGCATCCCGGTTTCCGTGGGATTGTAACTGCCGCCCATTTGCCGTTCGCCGTAGTATGGGGCGTTCATCTGAACGCTATCTCCCTTTACCGCCAAAAAGTAGCCTTGCCCGCCCACATCAATGCGGTTAATGGTGTTGCCGGGCAGCAGCAGCCCACTCATGCCCACCTGGTTCATGGCCTGTGTGGCCAAGGGCTCCACCGTCCTGATCTGAATCCTGAAGTCCCTGCCCTGCATATGGCGATCAAAGGTGGCCCTGTCCACCGTTGGTGTCTTTCCCGTGCCGCAGCCCATGATCCAACCCGTGAACACGAGCGTGGCCAAAAAATGTCTTCCCTTCATCTTACTTTCATTAGGTATCGGTGTCCCCGGTAGCTCCGGGCATCGGCGGGGGTCCCGGGCCGGTTTTCCTAGAATATACAAAAATAGTGCCTCTTTTCCCGATTTTGCCGTTTTGTCCCGGCCTTTTTCCTGGCCTTACCATTCCTTTAGGGGCCATTTGGCGGTGCGCAGCTGTTTATTTTCCCCAGATACCTCGGTCCAGGCAAAAAAGAGGTGTTCTCCCCAACGTTCCATCTGCGGCAAACCCGAGGCGCGGGAGTCGCTCATGGCCAGCAACGGCAATGGTGGCCCCACCGTGCCCCTGCTGGTTACCTTGTTCACCTGCAAGGTGGCACCCGCCTCCCCGGAGACCAGGTAGCTCACCACGGCGGTATCGGTGTTGAGCAGCACCACGTCCACCCGGCCCATCACGGCGCCCTGGGCCACGGTAATGGGGCGGCCAAAGCTGGCACCGGCATCCTTGGAAAAGGCCAGTTTCACCTTGGCCGTACCGCCCGCCCCGGTGAACCAGGCCACCACAAAATGGTGGTCCAGGCCGGCGATCTCGGGGCCGTTCACGGGGCAGCCGTTTAACTGCCAGCCGTCATGGTGCACGGGCTTGGGGGCCGTCCACTCCCCCTGCACCCGGCGCACAATGGCAATGTCCCTGGTCTCGTCCTCGCTCCGATCGCGGTACACCACCACCGGCCCCTGGGGCGTTATGGCCGCAGCGGTCTGGCAGCAATCGCAGGTGCGCGCGTCCAACAGCGCCTCATCTTCCACCCCGCCCGTGGGGGTCACTTGCGCCGCCCGCAGGGTCATGGCGCCGTGGTGGCCCTCGGGGCGCCCGCCGGTATGCCTGCCATCCAGCCAGGTCACAAAAAAACGGTCTTGGTACGGCAGGGCGGTCACAAAACCGTGCTCGGTGTGCGTACCATCGGTATGCAGGGGCAAATGGTTTTGCCATTGGGCCGCTCCCCTGGGTTTTAGCTGCATCTGCACATCATAGGAATAGGTGCCCGCGGACGATTTTTTAAGGATGTGCGCCCAGTAGTGCTCCCCATTTTTGGCCACCACGGGATAATCTGCCCAATTCACGAACCAATCCTTGCCCCGCACCACCAATCGGGGTTCCTGCCACCCCTCCCCTTGCAGCTCGGTGTACTTCAAGGCCGCCTGGCCCTGCTCCAACGTTTCCACCCAAGACAGCAGCAGGGTGCTACCGGCGTCACTGGCCACCAAATGTGGCAGGGCACTCTGCTCCCCGGCCGGTGTGGGCAGCTCTTGCAAAGGGTGCGATCGGCCTGCCTCCGGGACCGATCTTGGCTCTGTCCTGCAACCGAGCAACACCAGGGCACAGGAAACCAAGAGGTTGTAAAAGTGCGATTTCAGTGTCATGGCATCTTCTTGTGCAACGGCCACGGGAGGCTAAGGTACCGCACCTCCACACGCCGTTCCTTGGCGGGGCCTAATGAAGGTTAAAGGTAAAAAAGTACGGGCAAAGGGGCCATGGTCCGGTCATAAAAAAACCGCCTCAAAGGGCGGTTTTTCCATCAGTTTGGGTGTTGTTTACCTTATCTCCACCAGCTCCAGTTCAAAGGTGAGGTCCTGCCCCGCCAGCGGATGGTTGGCATCCACCACAATATGGTCTTCGTTCACCTCGGCCACGCGCAGCTGCCTTTCGGTGCCGTCCGGGTTGGTGGCCATTAAGGCCATGTCCACTTTGGGCTCTATTTCCTCGGGCAGATCGGCCTTGGGCACCTTTTGGAACAGTTCTTTGTTCTTTTCGCCATAGGCATCCTTTTTGTCAATGACAATGGTCTTTTTTTCGGACGGTGCCATGTTCAACAGCCCCTTTTCAAATCCAGGGATCAGTTGGCCCTCCCCCAACTGTACCTCCAAGGGTTCCCTGTTCACGGAACTGTCAAAAATCTGACCATCGCTCAATTTTCCGGTGTAGTGCACGCGCACCAAATCATTTGCTTTTACTTTACTCATGCCTAATAGCTTACTTAATGGAATTTATTTGGTGCCAAAGGTATCGTTCCTAAGAGGGAAAAACGAAAAAATGGTGAAAATTCCCTGAAAAAGTCCTTTTTTCTGCCCTTTTCGATCCATTTTACCACAAAAAAGATGCTTTTTTGGTGGTTTTTAGCGGAAATTAAAAATACAGCGGAACCCGGGCAGGGTTCCACGTCCGAGGCGGCCCCGGCAGTTTTCAAGGGTAATGGGGTTTGCAGCGGCGGTGTGCTCAATGTTTCCCATCGTCCTCAAACTGGGTATCGGCATATTTGGTATCCGTACCACGGAGCTGCAAGCCTTGGTAGAGGGCTTTTCTGAGTCGCTTCTTTTTTCGTTCGGAAATGTCCATGGTGTCAATGGCCCACATCCGCTGGCGCAAATGGCGGCGCCTTAGCAAGGTGAGCGAATCCAGTTGGGTCTCAAAACGATGCAGCAAGGGCCCCTCTTCTTCGGTGGTTTCCACCGCTGGGGCCTCGGAATGACCAAGGTGCACAGTGCACAACAAAAGGAACAAAGACAGCCATTTAAACATAGGGGAGATGGTTTCACCCAAAATACGCACAGGCAATGCCATGGCCTTTTTTGGGATGGATAAATTCAAATATATGGTTTTTAGATGGTTAACCCTTAACGCCATGACATAAAACAAGAACATGCGCCTGTGGGCTGCTCCAAAAAGGATAGGGAAGCCACCCCAGTGATGACGCAACGAAGCCGCTTTTGGCAAACCACGCCATGGCCAATGGAGCAATCCCCCGGTACCCGCAGGGCGCGCGGCAAGAGGTCCGGAAACGGCAATTTCCTTAAGTGGTTAATAATCAAACCATCAACCCAAAACCGCTTTCCCGCCAGCGTTAAAAGGAAGGCAATTATATTGGCGGGTACGGTGAAATTGGTTATCTTTTCCTAAACAATACTGATCTCTATGAACATTAACTTTGAATATCACGACGTAAAGGCCAGCAACCGATTGGAAATCATGGCAGCACAAAAGCTGGAGAAGCTTGTGGACAAGTTTGACTTCATTGTCCGGGCCGATGTATTTTTCAAGAAGGAGAACACTTCTTCACCGGATACCGGAATGATATGCAACATACGCCTGAGCACGCCCGGGCCACGACTTTTTGCCGAAGCCAGCCACAGCAGTTTTGAGGCCTCCATAGCGGAATCCGTGGATGACCTGAAACGGCAGTTGGAAAAACGCAAGGCAAAGATGAAAATGCGCTAGGGACTTTACGGTTCCCAAAAAAAAACAGCCCAGCACCCCAGTGCCGGGTTTTTTTATGGGCGAAGGGGGAACATCCATCCACAACCCATTGGCCTTTACGCCCCAATTTCCGTAAAGGGAAGGGAAATCTTCTTTGTGGCCATCCCCTACTTTTTGGATTTCCACTCCTTTTCCATGGCCCCCGCCTTGATGAGCAGCACCACCCCGCCCACCGTGGCCATCAGGGATAGGGTACCGGAGAGCACCCACCACCAGGTGGGGCCATTTCCGTGCTTTAAGAATCCGCTTTCCACGCAACCGCAGATACCGGCACCCAAGAAAAGGGCACCAAAACCACCGGTGTACAACCATTTTCGTCTTATTGCCCTTCTGTTGTCTTTCATGATCGGCGCGTTTGGGTGTTGGCATTGGGGAGGTGTAATTCCTGGGAACCCCTTGGCCCCAGTGCGTCCCTCCAAAAAGGAACCATCGCGGGACCGAAGGCTCAGGCCAGCTTTCGGTCTATGATGGCCAGGGCGTCCCGTACCGTTTGCATCTGGTCCATGTCCTCGTTCTCCAGACGGATGTTGAAGGCATCCTCCACATCCAGCACAATGTCCACCAAATGGGCGGAATTGATGTTGAGTTCCTGCAGAAAGTGACTGTCGGGCCCAATTTGGTCCACCCCAACGTCTTCCGGCAGATATACCTTTATAATGGCCTCCAAGGCCTTGTAACGTTCTTCTTTTTGCATTCCATTTTTTTTAGGTGGAAGGGCCTAGCCATTCCAATGCTTAAAAATAACACAAGCATTGACATCGCCAAAACCAAAACTGGCCTTGGCCAGGATTTTCGGGGCCCATTCCATTGTTTGTTGGGGAATTTTTTCCGGGGCAATGCGCTGGGCGATCTCCGGGTGCAGGTCCTCGCAGTTCACATTGCCAAAAACCAGTCCTTCCCGGAACTGCAGCAGGGATGCCACACACTCCATGCTACCGGCGGCGGCCAGGCCGTGGCCCAACATTCCCTTGAAGGAGTTCATATAGGGGAACGCGCTTCCGGACCGTCCCAGGGCTTGGCTCCAGTTGGCAATTTCCAGTGCATCTTTGGTGGTGGCGGTAAGATGGCCGTTGATCACATCTATTTCTGCCGCTTGGATCTGGGCATGGGCAACGGCCCGGGAAATGCACCGCTGCACCGCTTCGCTGTTGGGGGCGGTCATGGATCCCGTTCCCAACTGTCCGCCGCTATTGATCTCGCCCCCCAACACCTCGGCGTATATGGTGGCCCCCCGCTTTTGCGCGCTTTCCAGGGACTCCAACACCAGGGCCCCTGCCCCACTGCCCGGCACAAAGCCGGCGGCGGTGGCACTCATGGGCCGGCTTGCCGTTTCCGGGGCGTCATTATAGGTGCTGGGAAGGATGCGCATGGCGTCAAAACCGCCCCACACATAGGGCCCGCTGTCGCTACAGCTCCCGGTGAGCATGACCTCGGCCTTGCCCTGGGCAATGCGCTCCGCCGCCATCAGCACGCCCTCGGTACCGGTGGTACAGGCGGCCGAATTGGTGGTGACCTGGTTGCCCAGGCCCAACATCCCGCCCAGATAGGCGCTGATGCCACTGGCCATGGTCTGCACCACCGAGGTACTTCCCAGTCGGCGTACATTGCCCTCGTCAATATGGTGTATGGCCTCCCGGAACTTATCCACCCCCAAAATGCCCGTACCAAAAATGAGTCCAACATCCCAAAGGGGCGTCGCAGGGCTGCTCGTGCCAAAACCGGCGTCCCGCCAAGCATCCATCCCCGCCATGACCCCGTACACGATCCCAGAGGCCTTGAGACCCCGCAATTGCAGGGGCGTAAAATAATCGGTGAGCCGGTCTTGGGGCACATCCGGTTTTCCCGCAATTTGGCAGGAGAAATTCAGGTCGCGCAGCTCCGGTTGAAACCTAATGCCACCCACCCCGTTGCGCAGGGATTCCGCGAAGGCATCCAGGCCCAGTCCGTTGGGCGCACAAATGCCCATGCCCGTTACCACCACCCTTCTATCCATCGGCATCCATTTTTATCATTCCGGCCAAAACACCGGTGCAGACCAGTTCTCCACGCTGGTTTCTCATCTTTACCTTACACTTTAACTTTTCAAATCTAAAATATTGTTTTTCAGATACAACAGATACCTTTTCCCCCGGTAAAACAGGCAATAGAAAATCAATCTGTGCGCTGCTCATTCCCATGGCCAGCCCATGGGCTTTTCCGGGTTCCCCCAGCAGATAAATGCCCAGGCAGACCAAGCCGATCTGGGCGCAACACTCTGTTAGGAGCACCCCTGGCGTTACCGGATTTCCCTTAAAATGCCCGGTGTAAAAATCCAGCTCTTTCCGAAAGGTAAAACTGCCCTTGGCGCCATCGGCGTGCACCTCACTTAGGGCGTCCACAAAGAGGAAGGGCGCGGCGTAGGGCAGCCGGTCCAAGATCCATTGATATGTTCCCGTTTCCCGCTCCATTTATCGTAAGCTTTCGCCCCCATCCACTTTAATGACCGTGCCAGTGATCCAGTCCGCTTCGGCCAAGGTGAGCAGATAGACCACATTGGCCACGTCCCGGGGAGTGGTGAGCCGGCCGTGCGGATTGCGTTTCAAGGCGTTGTCCTTGATGGCCGCGCTCCCAGGGATCATCTCAAAGGCCCTGGTGGGGGTTACCCCGGCCTGGATGCAATTGGCGGTGATGCCCAAGGGCGCAAATTCCACCGCCATGTTCCGCACCAGGGCCTCCAGGGCCACCTTGGCCACGGATACCGCACCATAGTGGGCCATGGCCTTGGTGTTGCCCTCGCTGGTGAACGCAACGATCCGGGCCCTGGGGGCAAAAAGGTTTACATGGATCAAGTCCTTGGCCCAATCGTAGAGGCTCAAAGCCATGGCGTTCAGGGTAATGTTGAAATCGGCCGTGCCCAGGGTCTCCGCGGCCCCCCCGCGCATGGGCTTTAGACTGCCCTTGGCAATGCTGTGCACCAATACGCCGATCTGCTGTCCATTGGGCAATTGTTGCTGCAGTTGGCGAATGAGTTCGCGTCGCCTTTCGGCTTGCAGTACGTCCCAGTTAAAGGACAGCACCCGCACCCCAAGGGCTTCCATTGCGGCAAAATCCGCCTCGATGCTTTCCATGTCCGAGCGCCGGTCCCTATGGGCAATGATCAGATGGTAGCCATGCTTGGCCAATTTTTGGGCCGTGGCCAGGCCCAGGCCTTGGCTTCCGCCCAGGATAAGGGCCCAAGGGCCGTCTGTGGTCTTATGGTTGTTTTGCCGTGTCATGCGGTGTGTCCCTTCAAACAATACAAAAATATACTTTTTGGTTTATTTTTACCTTCGCCCTGGGGCTACCATTCCAACAGCACCCGTTGGGCCGAAAACCCCGGCCCAAAACTGAGCAGCAGGCCCTGATCGCCCTGGGGGATGTTGCGCTGCATGAACCGTTCCAGCACATAGAGCACGGTGGCACTGCTCATGTTACCGTAAAGTCGCAGCACCTCCCGGGTGTCGTCTATGTTCTTCCCCATGGCACCAAAGAGTTCCTCCACGGTCTGCACGATCTTGCGCCCCCCGGGATGGAAGATCAGGTGGTCCACCGCCCCGATCTGGGTGCCAAATTGCTTTAGAAAAGGGTGGATGATATCCGGGAAATGGGTGGCGATGGTTTCGGGCACGGACGGGTCCAGGATCATCTTAAGGCCGTGGTTGGTCAGGTCAAAGCCCATCATTTGGGTGGCATCCTTAAAGTGGTACATCCCCTCCCCTTTTATCCGGGGGCCCGGGGCGCCTGCCTCGGAAGAGAGGAGCACACAGGCCGCCCCGTCGCCAAAAATGGCCGCGCTCACCATGTTGGCCATGGAGAAATCATTGAGCTGGAAGGTGGCCGTGGGGCTTTCCACGGCCACCAGGGCAATACGCTTATTGGGGTTGGCCTTGAGAAAGTTGTGCGCATAGATCAATCCCGATATCCCCGCCGCGCAGCCCATTTCCGTAACGGGCAGCCGTACCACATCCTGCCGCAGCCCCAAATCGTTTATAAGGTAGGCGTCCAGGGACGGGATCATGATGCCGGTACAGCTCACGGTAATGATATAGTCCAGCGAATCTGCCTCCCATTGGGCGGCAGAAAGCGCGTTTTCCAAGACGGTTCTCCCCAGCTTTCTCACCTCGCGCACGTAAATATTGTTCTTCTCCTGAAAGGAGGTGGCGGTAAACACTTCCTCGGGCGCCATAATGGCGTACCGCCTGTCCACTGCCGCGCCTTCAAAGATCTTCACCACTTTGCGCTTAAAGCGCTCTTCCTGCCCTTGCAGCCAGAGCTCCACCAGGGGGATGATGTCTTTGGTTTCCCTGAAATAGGGTGGCAGCGCCTTGGATACGTTTACAATTTTTGGAGGATTCATTGGGTTTTCTGTGTTTTGTGTTGAAAGACCCACAAGTACCTAAAGGCCCATTTCCAGGCGATGCGATGGGTGGCCTGGGGCAAGGCTTGGGCAAACTGCTGTAGGTCTGCCCTGGTAAAGGCCCGTTGTATGGACCGCAGTCCGTCTATCTTGGCGGTGCGGGTCTTGATGAAAAAAAGGCTGAAGGCATGAAACAGATAGTAGGCCAGGGCGTTTCGGTGCAAATCATTGATGACCACCCCAATGCGGGCCATATCCAAAAAACGCTGGGTAAACTGGGATATCAGATCTTCGGGGAAATGGTGCATGGTCAGGGTGGCCAGTACCAGGTCGCAGGGCATGCGCCCCACCTCCGGGTGCAGCACGTCCTGTTCCAGGTAGCTGATCTCCGGAAAGGCCCGCGAGGCCTCCTTGGCAATGGCCAGGGCGTGGGCATTGAGGTCCACCCCGACCAACCGGAGGGCCACCCCGCGCTTCCTCGCCTCCAAGGCCAGGGCACGGAGCATGTTCCCGTCCGCACAGCCCACGTCCATAATCGTATACGATTCTTTGGGATGCGCTGCAATTAGGCTGAACACGGCGTTTACCGTAATGCGGTTACCACCCAAGAGCGCGTTCACCCGGTTAATGTCCTTGAGGATCACGCGAAGCTCGTCCACGCTTCCGTTGAAGTCGTCCATAAGCTCGCGCTGGGTACTGCGCACCGAAACATCGATCATGGCATCACCGGTTTTCCGTGGGTCTTCTTTATGGCATAGCGCATCAGGCCTTGGGAATGCCTTGCTGCGGAAAGCCCCACATTCAACAATTTTTGATTGAGCAAGATACCTTGTATTTTCCGGCCGTACCAAAGTCTTCTCCTAAAAGTTCGGTTCCAGGCGCTTGCGTAATCCGTTTCCATGGCCAAGCGATGCCCCTCTCCCTTCCCCAAATGGCGCACTACGGCCTCGGAGGCCAACTTGGCGCTGTGTATGGCCATGGCCATGCCGTTACCACAGAGCGGATGGATCAAACCGGCGCTGTCCCCGCACATGAGCATGTGCCCCTCCACCGGATGCTTGCGGTCAAAGGCAATTTGGGCAATGGTGAGAGGGGTTTTGAAGGTGGGCGATGCCCGTTCCAGAAAATGTTCCAAATGCGGATTTTGCGCCACCACCCTTTCGTTGAAATCGTCCACGCCCTTGTAGCGCTTAAAGCTGTCATAATGCACCAAATAACAAAAATTCACCGTTCCCAACTCGGTTTTTGAGAGTCCGCCATAACCCCCTTCAAAATTGTGCAGGGCCACCAGATCGTCCGGAAAGTCGTCCAGGGCATAATGGGCCTTTACGGCCAGCCAAGATTGCTTCCGGAAGGCAAAGGGCCGCTTTAGCCACTTGTCCAACTGGGAGCGCTTCCCGTAGGCCCCGATGACTAAGCGCGCACGGTATTCCGTTCCCTGTACATCCGAAAGCACAAAATGATCGGACAGAAAGTGTACCGTGCCGATTTTCCGGAAGATGAACCGTACGCCCATTTCCAGGGCTTTATGATAGAGCAGCTGATCGAACCCAAAGCGGCTCAGTCCAAAACCGCCCAGGGGCAGCTTGGCTTGGGCCAGGGTCCCACTGGCATCGCTAATGGCCATCTTTTGGATGGGCAGGGCACCGTTGTCCCAAACGGAGATGCCGAGATGTTCCAGATAAGGGAGCACTTCGTTGGACACATATTCGCCGCAGACCCGGTGACGGGGATAGGCCTGGGGTTCAAACAAGGTTACGGAGCATCCGGCGCGGGCCAGATGAATGGCGGCCGTTAGACCCGATAGGCCTCCGCCAATGATGATGATATCTTCTTTTTTCACGCAAAGGGAAGATACACATTATTGAAAAAAACAACGCAGGAAAGTTCGATTTTTAAAATGGAAAAGGTAGGGCTGTGGACTTGGGATTGGGAAAAGGGAGCTGAGATGTGAGATGTGAGACGTGAGATGTGAGATGTGAGACGTAAGAAGCATTATTATTGGCATAATCTAAAAAAGATGCGCTCACGACCCACTTAGTACTCGATATTACTCACTACCAACTACCCTCTAGCAACTACCCACTACCTGCCACATTCAACAGATGGCCGGGTCGCCATAGACTTTGTTCCTTGGTTTCCCACTGGTGCTGGCTCCTTGCCAAGGCGGTTTGTCAAGAGGCAAGAAACAAGATGCAAGACTTGAGAGGTGGGATGTGAGATGTGAGATGTGAGAAGCATGATTATTGGCATAATCAAAAAAGATGCGCTCACGACCCATTTAGCACTCGATACTACTCACTACCAACTACCCTCTAGTAACTACCCACTACCTGCCATATTTCAACGGATGGCCGGGTCGCCATAGACTTTGTTCCTTGGTTTCCCACTGGTGCTGGCTCCTCGCCAAGGCGGTTTGTCAAGAGGCAAGAAACAAGATGCAAGACTTGAGACGTGGGATGTGAGACGTAAGAAGCATTATTATTGGCATAATCTAAAAAAGATGCACTCACGACCCACTAGTACTCGATAAAACTCAGTACCCTCAATACTCAGTACTTAATACTCAGTACTTAATACTCAGTTCTCACCCCCCCCCCTCCAGCCACACCTTCAACCAAAATAAAACCAAAGGGTGCCGTTCTACCCTATCCTTTGGTATTCTCCAGCGCCTCTTTCTTGAGTTCCTCATTGGCCACAATGGCCAGTTCCACCCGGCGGTTCTTGCTCTTGCCCTCTGCCGTTTCATTGCTGGCCACGGGCTGTTCTTCCCCGTACCATTTGGTGGTAATGCGGCTCTCATCGATACCGTTGGCCATCAGGTACGAACTCACCGATGCGGCCCGTCTTTCGGAAAGGGACATATTGTATTCCGCCGCCCCGGCACTGTCCGTATGCCCCTCGACCAAAATGTTGGTTTTTGGGTATTCTTTGAAAATGGACACCAATTTGTCCAATGTCGCAGCGGCTTCGCCCTTTACATCGGCCTTGTTGGTGTCAAAATGCACCCCGGCATCTTGGGTAAAGGTCACGTTGATGCCCTCTCCCACCCGTTCCACTTGGGCGCCGGGCAGCTCTTCTTCGATCCGCTCTGCCTGGCGGTCCATCCTATTGCCAATATAACCACCGGCGGCACCGCCAATGGCAGCGCCCAAAATGGCCCCGAGGGCCGTATTGTTGCCCTTGCCCAGGTTATTTCCCAAAACCCCGCCAATAATGGCACCACCGGCCACACCAATGGCGGCCCCTTTTTGGGTCTTATTTGCATTTTTTATGGGGCTGCAGCCCATTACCAAGGAAAACGCCATGGTATAGGCGGCCATTTTTACTACGGTTGCGTTGTTCATCATTATTGTTTTTTAGGGGATTTACTTTCTTTGGAATTCATAGATCACCGTCACCGGGCTTCCATCCACGGTCACGTTGGATTTCAAGGTCATTTGCCGTTCCGTCAATTGGTCTATGCGGAGTCGGTAGCCCGTGCCACCGGCAATATCACGGTTCTTTTCATCAATGAACTTGAATTGCAGTTGAGGGTCATAGTTCTGACCTGCCTCCACAACGCTCCAACGGATCAAACGGTCTCCCCCGGCACAAAGGGTGGAGGGGGCAATGGTGTAGCTGCCCGTGCTATTGTTGTTGCGGAAAAACCACTCGCTTCCCTCAAGACAAATGTCTTCCACATCGTTGAAGAGCACGGCCTTGAAGTTGCCCGTATTGTTGGCAAAGGCCACATTGTTCAACACCCAAGAACCGTTGATCATGGTCCTTTGGGAACGCACTTCCTTGGACAGGGAACAGGAGCCAAACAGCATTGCACCGAGGATAAAAAGGGTATATTTTCGCATAGGGAACGGATTTTTAACAAGAGATATACGTTACTGGCCCTTTTTTGGATCGAAAAAGCCCGCACAAATTAAACCTAAAAGTTGCCACCGCGAATGTTGTGGACACGAAAATAATAATGGCCAGGCTTGGGACTCTGGGACAAAGTACGCAAGACCAACAATCTTGTCCGCTTACAAACACCCGTAAGTAAGGGGCCATAATTGATGGAACTACAGCTATAAGACGCTCCGTCTTAGGTCTTCTTGTCCTAAGTAAAATGGTGCGTCAAGCGTTTTTTTTCAAAAATCTAGCGGTAGAACCGCCCAAGGAGGTGCACCAACGGAAGGTTCCCTGCCTTTGCCGAGGATGCTCCCGGAAGAAAGCCCAACAGCATCTCCCTTGTCCAAGAAAAAGGACGCCGGGCCCTCCACCGCCCCAACCGGGCATCAGTAGGCCAAAAGGTTTCTCAATTCACCCAAAAAACGATGTTTGGGAAGGTACTGTGCCTCCAGTTTTGGGTTGAAGGGTATGGGGGTTTCCAAACTCGCCACCCGCTTAATGGGGCCGTCCAAATACCTAAAGCAATGTTCGGTGACCAGGGCCGATATATCACTGGCCACACCCCCAAAAAGACTGTCTTCCTGCAGAATAATGAGTTTTCCCGTCTTTTGCACCGATTTGTAAATGGTCTCCGTATCCAAGGGCTGCAAGCTGCGCAGGTCAATGAGATCGGCCTGGATGTCGGGATTTTCATTCAGGGTGTCCAGGGCCCAGTGCACCCCGGCACCAAAGCTCACAATACTGATGTCCTTGCCCTCCCGGAGCACAGAGGCCTTGCCCAGGGGCAAGGTATAGTAGTTGGTGGGCACCTCTTGGTACACACTGCGGTAAAGTCCTTTGTGCTCAAAAAACATCACGGGGTTGGGATCTTCCACGGCCGTGGCCAAAAGTCCCTTCGCGTCTGCGGGAAAGGCCGGATACACCACCTTCAGCCCCGGGGTCTTGGTAAACCAGGCCTCATTGGTCTGGGAGTGGAAAGGTCCGGCCGCCACCCCGCCGCCGCAGGGCATCCTGATCACCACGTCGGCCGGTTCGCCCCAACGGTAGTGGCTCTTGGCCAAATAGTTCACAATGGGATTGAAGCCCGAGCTCACAAAATCTGCAAATTGCATCTCCATCACCGCTTTCATCCCGTTAATGGAAAGCCCCATTGCGGCAGACACAATGGCCGACTCGCAGATGGGCGTATTGCGCACCCGATCGGCGCCAAAGGCCGCGACAAAGCCGTCGGTGATCTTGAACACCCCACCGTATTCGGCAATGTCCTGCCCCATGATCACCAAATTGTCATGCCGTTCCATCGCCTGCCCCAAACCTTCTGAAATGGCATCCACAAGACGGATGTTTTTTGTATCTGATGTAGGTGCTATTTGTTGAAAATCAATATTTTTATAAACATCACTTAATTCTTTACTTTCATTAACCAACACCTCCGGGCCGCTGGCGGCCAGTTGCAATTGTGCGTCTATGAGCTGCTGGTTTTCAGCGCGTAATCCCTCCATCTGGTCCCGATCCAAAAGCCCGGTATCCATCAGATGGCGCTCAAAGTTCTCCAGGGGATCTTTCTGGGCCCAGGCATCCATCAGGTCTTGGGGCACGTATTTGGTCCCGCTCGCCTCTTCGTGGCCCCGCATCCTAAAGGTCTTGAACTCCAACAGCACCGGACGCGGATTTTCCCTGATGCTCTTGGCCAGGTCGCGCACCTTGGCGTACACCTCCAGGATATTGTTGCCGTCCAACATATGGGCCTCCATTCCGTAACCTATGCCCTTGTCCGCCAAATGTGCACATCTGAACTGCTCCGAAGTGGGTGTGGACAGTCCGTATCCGTTGTTCTCAATGCAAAAAAGAACCGGCAACTGCCATACCGCCGCCACGTTCAGGGCCTCATGGAAATCGCCCTCGCTCGTGGCCCCTTCCCCGGTGAACACTGCCGTGGCCCTGGCCTCCTTGCGCAGTTTGTGGGCCAGGGCAATCCCATCGGCCACGCCCAATTGGGGGCCCAGATGGGAGATCATCCCCACGATCCGGTAATCTTGGGTGCCAAAATGAAAACTCCGGTCGCGACCCTGGGTAAACCCATTGGCCTTGCCCTGCCACTGGGAAAACAAACGGTGCAGGGGAATGCCGCGGGTGGTGAACACCCCCAGGTTACGGTGCATGGGCAAAATATACTCTTCGGTATCCATTGCCGTGGCCACCCCGACCGCAATGGCCTCTTGGCCAATGCCGCTGAACCACTTGCTTATTTTTCCCTGCCGCAGCAAGATGAGCATTTTCTCTTCGATCATTCTGGGCAGCAGCATGGACCGGTATAGGGTCAGCTTGGTTTGTTCATCCACCGCAAAGCTTGTGTAATCCATAAAAAGAGCTGGTTTTCTTTTACGGCCTAAATGTAACAAAAAAGGAATGGAAAGATTAAAATACAACAATCGGATAAAGCGATTATTATTAGTAATTTTACGGGATCTAAAGCAACCCTATGAACCCTATACCCAGTGTTGACCTGTCCGATTTCACCTCGGGCGATGCCAAAAGAAAACAAAAGTTCACCAAAGAGATTGGAACTGCCTTTGAGGACATTGGCTTTGTGGCCCTGAGCGGCCATTTTCTGGACGATGCCCTGGTGGCGGACCTTTACCGGGAGATCAAGGCTTTTTTTGCACTTCCGCAAGAAACCAAGAACCGCTATGAAATAGCCGGTCTGGGTGGGCAACGGGGCTATACCTCCTTTGGCAAGGAGCACGCCAAGGGCCGTACCGAGGGCGATCTCAAGGAGTTCTGGCACTTTGGGCAATACGTGGAAGATGATGACGCCCTGAAGGCCGAATACCCGGAGAATGTGCTGGTTTCAGAACTGCCCGGATTCAATACCGTTGGGAAGGAAGCCTACCGGATGTTGGAAAAGACGGCAAAGTTTGTACTGCGCGCCCTGGCCCTGCATTTGGAGCTGGACGAATTTTATTTTGATGGGTTCATCAAGAACGGCAACTCCATTTTGCGCCCCATACACTACCCTCCCATTACCTCAGCGCCCAAGGAAGCCGTCAGGGCCGCGGCCCACGGGGACATTAACCTCATAACCTTGTTGATGGGGGCCCACGGCAAAGGACTGCAGGTGAAAAACCACGCAGGGGCATGGGTGGATGCCATTGCGCGTCCCGATCAGCTCATGATCAATGTGGGCGACATGCTCTCAAGACTGTCCAACAACAAATTGAAAAGTACCATACACCGGGTGGTGAATCCGCCCAAGGAACTCTGGGGAACGTCCCGTTATTCGGTGCCCTTTTTCATGCACCCCGTTAGCCAAATGCCCCTGAACTGTTTGGAAAACTGTGTGGATGCGGACCATCCCAAGCTGTACGGGGACATCACCGCCGGAGCATTTTTGCACGAGCGCCTCATAGAATTGGGGCTGATAAAAGCATAAAGGATGGATCTAAAGGACCAATTGAAACAACTATTTCCGGACCACGAACCCCAAGAAACTCCGGAAGCCGAGGCAACAAGTGGCCTCTGGATGCAGGATGCGCCCATTGTCTGCAAGTACGAGAAACGCAAGGGAAAGCCCATTACCCTGCTGGAAGGCTACACTGGTGCCCCCACGGACCTCAAGACCCTGGCCAAGACCCTTAAGACAAAATTGAGCGTGGGCGGCAGTGTAAAGGGAGACACCATTATCATCCAGGGCAATTACCGGGACACCATTATGGACCTGCTGCGGGATATGGGTTTCAAGGTGAAGCGCGTGGGCGGCTAGTGGCTGCCAGGCCTGTATTTTACACTTAGACCAACCGGTTTTTCTGTTAAATTCTTTGGAGGTTGGTTCATATTAGTTACTTTTAGCCTTAACAACCTAAACCTAAACTTGGAAATGAGTTCCCTGCTACACATTACCAATGGCGATAGATTTACCGAACGCCTGAGTACCCTGGAGTTAAAAGGCGACATCATTACGTGGCGGGAAATGCTGTGTGAGGGCAAGACGCTGACCACCGTGGGAAGCGAATCTTTCTGGAAGACCCGTTTTGACTTTCTCAATAAAAATTACAAAGTCTCAAAGTCCTGGTTCATTGAAAAAACCTTAAAGGAATACCGATCGCTCTGCAACCACAAACAACAAGATCAAATTGTGCTGTGGTTTGATCATGACCTTTTTTGCCAGGTAAACCTTTTGGCCGTGATCAGTTGGCTGTTGGCCAACCGCAAGTATGCCCAGATTTCCTTGGTGAGCAGTGGCCTGGACCCAAAGACCAAGACCATCAGGGAGCTAACCTCCCTTACCGACGACGAGCTGCGGGAGATGTACGCCCACAGGGTGATGCTGAACCAGGACGATATTGAGTTTGCCGACTACGTGTGGCAACTGTACTGCAGCAACAATCCCATACGATTGGAACATCTGACCGATTTCAAGGACTACAACTTTTCCTTTCTTGGGGCGGCCATAGCCCGTCACCTGAGACGTTTTCCCACCATTTCCAACGGCCTCAACGAAATGGAGAACAACATCCTTGCCGTGGCCGCGGAACGGCAGCACAAAAACAAAGCTGCCTTGGTGGGCAGCCTATTGCAGCAACAGGGCAACCTTGGGTTTGCAGACACCCAGTACGAACGCGCCATTGGCCGGCTAAAGCCCTTGTTCACGGGACTCAATCCGGTACGGTTGTCCAGAAAGGGCAAGGCCATTTTGGAAGAGAGCAACAACTATTACAGTGCCCTACAGGACAATGAAGTGTACCTGGGCGGCGCGCTGAAATACAGTTTTCTCTACAATACGGAATCCAATCGGATTTTAAAGCTCTAACCACCAACATCTTATGGCCCTACGCCCATCGGAGCTCATTCTCAATGAGGATGGCAGCATTTATCATTTAAACCTACTCCCACAGGACCTTGCCCATACCATTATCACCGTTGGCGACCCCGAACGCGTGGCCCAGGTATCCGCCTGTTTTGACACCGTGGAGCTGCGCAAGGGCAAACGCGAGTTCCACACCCATACGGGACGCCTAAAGGGCAAAAGGCTCACGGTCATTTCCACCGGCATCGGCACGGACAACATAGACATTGTCCTGAACGAACTGGATGCCCTGGTGAACCTTGATTTTGGCACAAAACAGGTCAAAAAAAATCATATACGATTAAACATCGTGCGCATCGGGACCTCGGGCACCCTGCACGGGGATATTTTGGTCGATTCTTTTTTGATGAGCGAATATACGTTTGGACTGGACGGGCTGTGGCACTATTACGCCCAGCGGGAAAACGATTTTTCCGATTGGGTCACCGCCTTCGTGGAACAGTGTCGGTGGCCTTCGAAAATGGCGCGTCCCTACCTGGTGCCGTGCGACCCCAAATTGAAGGCCCGCTTCGCTTCAAATCATATACGATTTGGCGTAACCGCCACCAGCACGGGGTTTTACGGGCCACAGGGAAGATCGCTTCGATTGGGGGCGGCAGTGGACGCCCTCACTGGACGACTCGCCGGATTTTCCTACAAAGGGCACCGCATCACCAATTTGGAAATGGAGACTTCCGGCATCTACGCCTTGGCCGGCCTGCTGGGCCACCGGGCCATTTCCCTGAACTGCATTTTGGCCAACAGGGCCAACGGTACTTTTTCCAAAAAGCCCACACAATCCGTCCAAAACTTAATTGAATACACCCTTGATAAATTGACCCAAGATGAAACCCGTTAAGATCATAGGCGTTCCGGAGCACTTTAACCTGCCCTGGCACCTGGCCCTGGAAGAAGGGGCCTTTGCCGCCAGGGGCATTGAACTGGAATGGGAAGACATTCCCGAGGGCACCGGCCGCATGAGCAAATTACTGGCCAACCAAGAAGCAGACCTGGCCATTATCCTTACCGAAGGCATTGTGAAGAGCATTACCGAGGGAAATCCCGCGGCCATTGTACAGCAATACATAGCCAGCCCCCTGCAATGGGGCATCCACGTGGCCAGTGGATCCGCTTACAGCACCATATCGGAATTAAGGGGCAAGAAAGCGGCCATAAGCAGAACGGGCAGCGGCAGCCATCTCATGGCGCACGTGCACGCACGGGCCCAAGGGTGGCCCACGGAAGACCTGGAATTTACCATAGTGAACAATATAGAGGGGGCCCAGGAAGCCTTGGGCGAGGGCAGCGCCGATTATTTTATGTGGGAGCACTTTACCACCAAGCCCTTGGTGGACCAAGGTATCTTTAGGCACCTGGGCGACTGCCCCACGCCCTGGCCCTGTTTTTTGCTCGTGGGCACCCGATCTTTCTTGGGGGAACACGGGGGAACGGTACGGCACATTCAGGAAGTGATCAATGCCTACACCCTGGAATTCAAGTCCATTCCCAGTATGGACCGCACCTTGGCCAATAGGTATGGACAAGCATTGCCAGACATACAGCAATGGCTTGGCATGACCCAATGGAGCCAAGAACAACTGCCCGCGGAGACCCTGCACAAGGTACAGGAGACCCTGCTGGGGCTAGAGCTCATTTCCCAAAAACTTCCGAAGGAAACCTTTTTATGGCCGGGCTAGGGAGGCAGGTCCCGGCACACGGCCAAAATGCTTTTTGATGAGCGCCTTGAACGTATGGTCCGAAAGGGGCTTTTGGGCATAGTCCACCACGTGCACATTGGCCTCAGCGCGGTCCTTGTCCGCTTGGTCGTCGCTCACGGTAACCAACACAATTTTGATCTGCGCCTTGATGTGTTCCGGCACCTTGGCCTCGTACATGCTCACAAACTCCCAGCCATCCATAATGGGCATTCTCAAGTCCAACAAGACCAAACAGGGCAGTTCCAGGGCCATGGCCCCGTTGCCCAGAATGAAATCCAGCCCCTCCTTCCCGTTCAAGGCCGCGTTCACGGTGAGCTCCAAGTTGAGCTTGTTCACAAAAATGGAGTGCAAAAAATTACTGGCCTCATCATCATCAATGAGCAAGATGGATTTTAAGTCTTTTAAGTGGGACATGGGCTTTTAGTTTTATTAAAAGTAAGAATTTACACCAAATTAAACAACGTAAAAACCTATAACTTACCAGACAATAGGTTTATTGCCCTGATCCCTTAAAATTTGGTTGGTTTTGGAGAAATGTGCGTTTCCAAACCAATGGCCCCGATTGGCGCTCAAGGGCGAGGGATGACCCGCACGCAGCACGGTATGCCGCTGTTCATCGATGTGCCTGCCCTTTTTTTTGGCCTGCCCGCCCCAGAGCAAAAAGACAAGCCCTTTTTTGTGACGGGACAATTGCGTTATAACGGCATCGGTAAAGGTTTCCCAACCCTGTCCCTGGTGGCTTCCCGCCTTTTGGGCGCGGACACTCAGGGTGGCGTTGAGCAAGAGCACCCCCTGTTGGGCCCAATGCCCCAAGTCACCGCTAGCGGGGTAGTCCGTGCCCAGGTCCTGCTGCAATTCCCTGAAGATGTTGCGCAAAGAGGGCGGATGCTGCATGCCCGGATGCACTGAGAACGCCAAGCCGTTGGCCTGCCCCGGCCCGTGGTAGGGGTCCTGGCCCAAGAGCACCACCTTTACCCTGTTGGCACCACAGGATGAAAAGGCATTGAAAATATCCTTTTTTGGAGGGTAGCAGGTATGCGCCGCATACTCGTGGGCCACAAAGCGGGTCAATTTCTTAAAATAAGGCTGCTGAAACTCTTGGCCCAGTAGCTCTTGCCAGTCTGCCGGCAGTTGTGGTGTCTCCATAAGCATCAAACCAATCGGGGCTAAAAATAAGGGCGTCTTTTGGGGTTTGCAAATATGGCAGGGCATAAAGCACCATAAACTGCCATGGTGCACGGGCAACGTCCACCTTAAACCCCATTTGCCCCAATAACATCATCGGCGGCTGAAGGCCTTGGATTTTGTGCCAGGCCGATAAGTGTCCAGCCCATGTACGCCCCAGTAAATGGACAATGAATGGTCCGGCCTACTTTCAAAACAAATCACCCCATCAAAAAAGAGCCACAAAAGCACCAACACCCAAAGATAAATTCTGAAAAGTGGGCCTTCTGGGTGTATTTAAAACTTAAACCATCAATTTATATAAATTAGCATAACAAACTTTATATCAATATTTAAATTTTTAATAACCATAGCTAAAAACCGTGTAGTCCCACCAAGTTGGTCAACGTACCGCATAAAAGGTTTCACTGATGTTCCAAGAGCCAATGGGCCACGGGCCATCTCCCTATTTTTCTTTTCAGGCGCTCTTTATTTTTGAACAAACTGATTCCATAATGGCCCCTTCCCTTGGCAGGCGAAGGAACACAGACCGAAAATGAGGATGCACGGCAATGATTTCAAAAGAGTTGGATTTTTAAGCATTGTAACATAAAAATGGCAAGGCAATAGTAACCAGGGCCTTACCCATTTGTTTTAAACAAGCACGAAAAGAAGGCAGCGTTGCCCTATTTTTCCGCCTAGTTGACCCTAGAGACCGCTTAGGGCGATTGCCCATCAATCCTTACCTTTGCGCTCCAACTAAAAAAGAACGTGGCAAACATACACCGCAAGACCCTGGAGGACCTTGAATTTCCGACCGTACTGCAGCAACTGTCCCTGAGGTGCAACACGGACCTGGGCAAACAACTGGCCCTTGACGTGGCGCCACTTGCCGAGGAAAAGGACATCAGGGAAGCCTTGGGCAAGACCTCGGAATACCTTTCTTCCTTTGTTAGCGACAACCGCATTCCCAACCATGGGTTCGATGCCATTGGCACCGAGCTAAAACTTCTGAAAATAGACAACACCACCCTGGAGCTACAGGGCTTTAAACGCATTGCCAGCATCTGCGACACCCTGGCCACCCACCAAAAATTCTTTAAAAAGTTCAAGGAGTACTACCCCTTGCTGCAGGCCACGGTGTCCCAACTGGAAACCTCCACGGAGATTCCCGCACTGATCAATGGGGTGATCGACCGGTTTGGTGAGGTGAAGGACAATGCCTCTGACGCCCTCTTGGGCATTAGGCGGCAAATGAACCACGTGCGCGGCAAGATCAGCCAGAGCTTTGGTTCGGCCTTGGCCACCTACAACGCATCGGACTACCTGGACGAGATCAGGGAATCCGTTGTGGAGAACCGCAGGGTGCTGGCGGTGAAGGCCATGTACCGACGAAAGGTAAAGGGCAGCGTCATGGGCACCTCCAAGACCGGCAGCATCGTTTACATAGAGCCCGAGGCCGCTCTAAAATACAGCCGGGAGCTGGGCAACCTGGAGTTTGAGGAAAAAGAGGAGGTACAGCGCATCTTAAAACAGCTCACGGACCAAATAAGGCCGTTTAGAACCCTTTTAAGCGATTATCAGGATTATTTGGCACAGATTGACGTGACCGCGGCAAAGGCCAAGCACGCACAAGATATCAACGCCCTACTGCCCCACATCAACCAAGACAACAGGCTGTACCTGCAAGACGCGTACCATCCCCTGCTCTATCTGAGCAACAAGCGCAACAACCAAAAAACACATCCCCAGACCATAGCGCTGCACGATGAAAACAGGATCATTGTCATTTCGGGCCCCAATGCCGGGGGCAAGAGCATTACGCTAAAGACCATTGGCCTATTGCAGGTCATGCTCCAGAGCGGCATGCTCATTCCCGTGCACGAGCGCAGTGAGGTATGTCTTTTTGAGCAGATCTTAACGGACATTGGCGACAACCAATCCATTGAGAACCATCTGAGCACCTACAGCTATCGTTTAAAGAACATGCAGCAGTTCCTGAAACGCTGCAACCACCGCACCCTCTTCCTGATCGATGAATTTGGCACCGGGAGCGACCCCGAACTGGGCGGCGCCCTGGCAGAGGCCTTTTTGGAGGTGTTCTACGAACGGGGCTCCTACGGCGTCATCACCACGCATTACGCCAACCTGAAGGCCCTGGCCAATGAACTGCCGCACATGAGCAACGCCAACATGCTTTTTGACGGGAGAACGCTGGAGCCCACCTTTCAGCTCGTATTGGGGCAGGCAGGCAGTTCCTTTACGTTTGAAGTGGCCCAAAAGAACGGCATTCCCTACTCCCTGATCAACAAGGCCAAAAAGAAGATAGAGCGCGGCAAGGTCCGTTTTGACGCCACCATAGCCAAGCTGCAGAAAGAGCGCAGCAAAATGGCACAAACGGGCTCCAGGCTGCAAGAGGAGGAAGCCAAGGCAAGGGAAGAAGCGGCCCGGTTGGAGCAATTGAACGCCAAGATCAAATCGAAACTGGAGAACTACCAAGAGCTGTACGACCACGACCAGCGCATGATCCAGCTGGGCAACAAGGTGAACGTGGCGGCGGATAAGTACTTCCAGAACAACAAAAAACGGGTGTTGGTGTCAGAGCTGTTGCGCATTGTGGAGACCGAGAACAGCAAGCGCAAAAAGAAAACGGCCAAGGAGGCCAAGGAGGCACGGGCAAAAAAGGCACAAGTGGCCCAAGAAGTGCAAAAAGAGGTCAAGGTGATCCGTGAGAAAAAACAGGTGGCCAAGAAAAAGGCCGCATTGAAAGCGAAGCACAAACCAAAGCCGGTATTTAAACTGAACGATCGGGTGCGCATGGCCGATGGCAAAGCCGTGGGCACCATTGATAAGCTGGAAAAAGGGAAAGCGGTGGTAAATTACGGGATGTTCACCACCAACGTGAGCGTGGACCAGCTGGAATTGGTGGAACGGAAGCCGTAACAGCATAAAAACAAACACAACAGTTGGTTACAACAAATCGTATACGATTACGGGTTATAAAAATCGACTTCGTGAGCAGGTCTTTTCCGATAAGGCCAACCGTTGAAACCGTTCACCAGGGTCAACAGATTTCCACGGGCATGCCGCCTGCGCAAAATCATATGAACCGAAACCATCTCAGTTGGATCTTGTTGTGACCACCGATCGTAAACGCATCAGGGCGTTGATATAATATTGGGTGTATGCCTCTATATTTTCAGGTGTTGGATTGGTTAACACTTCCTGCAATAAGGGCATTTTTGAAAACTTGAAGTCTTCAAGTTGGTTGTCCCGTTCGGTCATAAGTCTGGAAACCTCCATCAAGACGGCTTCCCGCTCCTTCGCTGTATCCAAGCCATATTTTTCCAAGGCCAATTGAAGTACATTTTTTGATGTGGTGGTCTTTTTGTTGTTGGACACGGAAAGAGGTTCCACATCAAAATAAACCGGCTTGTACTTGGGGTTTACCTCTGCGAGGGCTGCTTGCATACCATTCAGCACTTTCTGCATTTCAGTCATCTCCCGGACCATATCGTTCTGGTTGATGCCTACGGCAGTATTGATATAGGAAAACAGCTCTTCCCCGAAGTATTCTTCCCAAGCCACGCCGACTATGCGCTGATAATCATTGACGCTCATTGCTCCGGGCGCCACGGCCAAAGCCATACCGTCACCATTTCCCGAGGGGAGAATGTAATCGCCCTTGTTCACGGTGCCCAGTACCTTGACCGGGACTTGGCCAATAAAGGCCACCCGTTTGTATTTATGTTCCTCTCCCGGTTGTGGCATGGCCCCCGAGACTATGGGGTTTTGGGAAATGACCATAAAATGGTCCGCCGTGGTAAATCTCTTGGAAATCTCCCCTGCCCTGACCCCTACCACATCCCCGAAAGCCATCTTCTCATCGACATCGGATTTTTTGAGCCATTCTGCATAATCCGCACCGCCCGACTCAAAGGCAGTGCCCCTATTGCTTTCGTTATACGCAACGGTCAATGATATCTGCGCCCCTTGCACAAAAAGGCCAAAGGCGGACCAGGCCACATCATCACAATCCCCCAAAACGGCCAAGCCGCCAATGCATGCCCCTAAATTGGCCCCAAAGGCCACGGATGCCTCCAAGAGGTCCATATACTCCAACAAGAGGTTAAGGGAGTAATCGTTGTTCAGGTAGATATCAAAGGCCCCCGGGGCGGCTGCCGGTGGTGCGGTGTCATCGTCTTCCCGCTCTTCCGCTTCTTCTTCGGTGGGTTCGTTTTCCAACAGTACCTCCAAAATAAAATTCTGGCTCACATCGCTTAAGGCTTGAAATCCCTCTATCCTTCCAATGGGTTCATTATTGGCGTTCCAAAAAGACATAAAGTTATGTTCCCTTGTGGGTACGGTGCTGTTCAATTTTATGGCCATGCCGTGCCTGCTGCCCTGGAGCAGCAATGGATAGGCATCAATATCAGATTGGTTGGTTTCGCTCAACCTAACATCCATGACCACCCTATCTTGAAATTCTGATGCTCCTTGCACTCGCAACCGTTGCAATCTGGTGTTTTGCTCCACAAGGACATCTCCCGTAAACAGGGACGGTGTTTGATTGTTTACGTTTAGGCCATTGTTCAGGTCCGTGATGCCGTCCGCAACCAGATTTCTATGGCGCACATAGGGCAAATAGGTCAACGGTTGTGAGCTAAAGACAGCAAAATCACTGCCCGCTTCAAGGTCTATGTCCACATTCAGCGTTTTTGGCCCGTCCCAATCAATGGCCTCAAAATTTTCGGCCCCGAAACCCGTTGGCTCTCCTTCCCCTATGACAAGGTTTATGGTGCCGTAGTCATCCGTTTGGGTGGCATGGGTCTCTTGGTACTCCAAATTGCCCGTGGCGTCCACAATACTGAACTGCACGGAAATCGCTTTGTTGGGGATGTTGTTGGAGGGCACATCGACTCCCGGAATTTCGTTGGGATTGTTGTCCACCAAAACGGCCTGGTAGTTGATGCCTTCGGTCTGCCCCCAAAGACAGGTGCAACACATAGTGAAGAATATAAGGAATTTCAAAATCTTTTTCATTTTAAAAACTGTTGAAAGCACAATTGCAGCCTGGCAGCATAATGACGATGCCAATACCTATGTTGTGCATGTTGATGTTTAAGGTCTCATTGTCCTCCGGACGGCTGTTCACCAAAGAAAAACTACGTCCGTAACTATAATGGAGGTACAGGGCAGCCTTTTTGGAAATGGGATATTGCGCCCCAATGCCCAAGCGCGGCACCGTAACAAGGTTGCTGAACTCGTCTTCCCCAGATAGGTTAAACACTTGGTTGTTGAGCGTCTGTGTGCCCCTTAACAGATACTCCAAGGAGACTGTGGGCCGTATAAAAATGCGCAAATCCCTGACGCGGGCAAGCTCATAGTGCAGGCCGGTCTGCAGGCCGGCATAGGTAATGTCCCATTCAAAATAATTGTCTAAAAGGGCATCACTGGCCACCGCCCCGTAATTGTTGAGCACCCCACCCAGCAAAAGGTGTACTTTCTCTCCGGACAATTGAAAAAAGTAGGCCGCGTTGATATAGGTGGTATTTGTGGATTGGAGGTTGTCCAGCGTGCCCCCGGCGGAATTTTTGTAATCGAAGCTGGAAAGCGTCTGCCCCCACTCCACATTCAAAAGCTGCCCGTAATGGCAAAGGGAGCACAAAACCAACATGGGAAAGAGCCATTTTTTCATAGTTTGATGAGCTGTTTTGTGGCCCGCTTCCGGCCGGAAACCAATGTTAAAAAATAGCTGCCTTGGGACAAGGCGGGCAGGGAGATGCCCAGTTGATTTGAAGGTGGGTAGGTTTTCTGAAAGACCAATCTGCCCGTGGCATCAAAAAGCTGGGCATCCACACCCTCCCCAAGGCCATTTTCCAGTGTTACCACCACCCCGTTCACAAAGGGGTTGGGAAAGACAACCACCTCCAGGACATTGGGATCGCCGCCCAAAACTATGGGCGGCAGGGGCTGTACATAGCCTTGGCGCAATTGGGTTTGGTTTATCCCAACCGTGCCAATGACGCCACTTTGCCCAATACTGTGGTATAGGAAATACAATCCAGACCCATTGGACACCAAATGGGAGCCACCCGCAGCGGCCAAGGTCTGCCGCTTTGGGATTTGGGAGAGCAAAAGACCGGGAAAAAGAATGGTGAGGAGTAAAAGTTTTTTCATGGTAAAGATCGATTTTAAAAAAATTCCAGCTGCTTCTTTGGTGCAATCATCCGGCACAAGGGCCAACGGCTGGCTTGGGGCGCGCCGCCCAATGTTTTCGTGAGGGGCCCTTCGCGACGCGGCGAACCGTTGGGGCCCCTGCACAAGGCTCAACAGATTGCTTCGTTTTGCTCGCAATGATTCCCGCTTTCGTACAAAAAACCACAAAGCCCGTGCATATAGGACAGCCAACACCAAGTTGTTGAATCCACAACTTTAGGTGCCGACTGTACCATACAACTACAAACACATATCCTATTTTATTCTTCTTACGCTAAAACTTGCCCGAACGTCATGTTGGGGCTGTTCATCAAACCTTAATTCAAAATTGGTGGAGGTTGTGGTCACATCCTTCAACAATACCCTTCTGGACCTGGAACCCAAAAAGTCATCAAAACGGGCATCCTCATCGTTGAGTCGCCCCGATAGTTCAATAAAATCGGTGTTGTAATCAGGGCGGTACAGTTCAACATCAACGAAACTGTTTATGGTGTGGGTGCCGGTGACCCTTAGGTTATTGGACTTGCTTCTGCTCCAAACCACTTCCTCTTTGTTGGGTATGCTTGTTTTTCCTTTCACGTTTCCAAATAGTTCCAAGTGCGATCCTTCCAGTCCGCCAGGGGTCTGCGCAATACGAAGGCTGTTGATGCTTATCCTAAAAACGGGGTATGCCAGATCACAGGTTCTAATGGGATATTCGGAGGTTAAAACTACCCGGGCCACCGGGGTGCCTTTTTTTATGTACCGTAGTTTATAGGCCAATGGAGCTCCCGGTGATTCGTTGGAGTAGTCCCCGCCCTCGCTAATGAACCTGAACACATCCTCTGGCCCGTTAATGGCCTGGGCCGCATCGCTCCCAGACCCACCTATGATCAAGGCCTTGATGTTGGATTCATTGATGGTCTTTTGGTATTCCGCTTCAATGCTGCCGTCCCCGGAGGCGAAAGAGGCGCTGAACGCCGCGTTGATTTCTGTACGGCTCGCATTGGTTTCAATGGTGTACAGAACCATTCTTCCGTATGCCACGGAGGCAACATAGACCGGACTTGTAGATCCCAGGGCCTCCAGATCTGGTACGGAGGCAAAAAGATCACTTGGGTCATTCGGGGGGTCCATATCAATGGTATAGTACGTTTGGAGGTATTTAAGGACAAATCTGTTCTTAAATGTGCTTTGGTTAAAATCAAAAGACCCCGAAACACTTGCGCCTGCAGACCTGTAATTGGCCCCAATGGCCACATTGAGCTGTTCAGATGAATATACCTGTTCTATCTCAAAATTTATTCTCGCCGGAGTGGCACCGGTGACTTCTTGGTCCAAAATGGTCTTAATCTCCTCTCTAACCGTTGAAAGTTTTGGATCTTGAACCGTTATTACCGGACTTCCGCTAATATTTGTGAGGGAAGCGGACAATGTTATCGGGGCCCTATCTGCCGTAATGGGGACATACTCCCCCGTAGGTATGGACTCCCCTTTTAAAAGCGCACCGGGAAAAATGACATCCGTGGATGGGTCCAAGGCCAGCATCTCGTCAAAACCGGGTGCTGCTTTGAAAAGTTTGGTAAAACATTCCAGGGAGGTGTCTTCGGTGTCCCGCTCCGGATCGCCATCCGCCAGCTTAATGGGCTCACTGAGTTCCTCTGGTTGTTGAAAAAATTGCAGCGCTGCTACTTTTTCATTGAACTCGGCTGCAGCATTGCCTGAAATTGGCAATGTACCGTCATTGCTTTCATCCTTACTGCAAGAGATGGCCCATAAGACTGCTGTACAAAGAATGAATCTGAACAAGCTACTGATTGGTGGATAATAGGTTTTCATGATGTCAAGGTTTTAATGGATTCAACACCCCTAAACTACCCTCATCCGAGCCATCATCCTATTATGTAACATGGACAAACTATGGACAGTACGGCCTAAAAGACCTAGAAATGGAGATGGACAATGGTGGGGACACCATTTTTATATTTTAAGATAACATATTGTTTTTCAGCTATTTAATCTAATAAATATTTATATCTATTTCTGAAATGCCATAGACAAAGCATGGACAGCCCAAAAATGAGCCCGTACTGGGGCTTTTTTCGTTTTCATTTAAAAGGTATCTTGAAAACCAAAGACAAGGACAGCGATGAGAACGATCACCTTTTTTCTTTTTATGGGTTGCATTCCCATCTTGGGCATTTATGGTCAGAACAAGGAAAAAATAGACAGTCTGCTCATGCGTTACAGCCAAGAAAGCAGCGTACGGGAAAAAGTGTATCTGTTGGATGATTTGAACGATTATTACATCTATAGCGCTCCGGACAGTGCCAAAAAAATCATCGAGGAAATGATTGCCATTTCAAAAGCGGACAACTACAAGCACGGCATTTTGCGGGGCGAATTTCTGTTGGGACATTACTACAGCACCATAGGACTACAGGATACGGCAGCCGTATATTTTAGAAAAACCTTGGAACGCACCAAAAGGGACAATGACGATACCTTCCTGGCCACGGCACTGAAGAACCTGTCCATCTATGAGTCGCACTTGGGCAACTATCCAGAAGCCATACGGCTAATGGATTCCTCGGCCGCCATACAGTATGGTTGGGAAGATTTTATGCGCTACGGATCGGGACAGAGCGCCATAGGGCGCATCTACTACGAAATGGGCAACTATCCCAAGGCCATGGAAATGTACCAAGCTGCCCTAAAGACCCTGGACACCATAGCCATCACTTCTTATCACAAAGCAGATGTGCTGGGCAACATAGGGGGCCTGCACAACACCCTTGGTAATTACGATGAGGCACTACGGTACTATGCGATGGCGATGACGGTCTATGAACAAACGGACGACCACCTGTACCAAGCCAACACCCTCATTGATATGGGCAATGTTTACTTGGCAAAAGGCCAGTACGATCAAGCCCTTGCCCATTACCAAAGCGCCCTGGACCTGGGACGGGAATACGATTTTCCCACGGTACGGGAACTGGCCTTCGCCAATATGGGCCATGTGCACAAGGCCACGGGACGGTACACCACGGCCATAGCTTACTTAAGGGATGCCCTGGACATTGAGGAAACCGAGACGTCCAGCATCAACAGAGCCCAATACCTCGCTGAGATGGGCCATGCCCAGCTGTTGGCCAAAGCACCCAGGGAAGCGCTGGCCATTCTGGACAAAGCCGTGGCCCTGGCAGATTCCGTAACCATAAACAACGAACTACAGACCGCACTGGCCTACAGGGCCCTGGTACACCAAGATTTGGGGTCATTGGAAGAAGCCATATCGGATCTGAAGCGATCACAGGTCATCAAAGACAGTCTTTTTTCGCTTCAAAAGACCAAACACATCAATGAACTGCACACCCTTTACGAAACCGAAAAAAAGGAAGCCGAAATAGCGCTGCAAAAAGAGGAAATAAACACCCTGAACGAAAGGGCGAAAGTAGATACGCTGACCAAGAGCCTCTATGCCGGGGGCTTCTTTACCTTTGTGGCCGTGTCCGGATTGCTGTTCTTTGGTTTTAGGCAACGCATCAAGAAAAACCGAATGGCCCGGGAGAAACAGGAGGCCATATACAAACAGGAAATTGAGCACAAGAAAAAGGAACTGGCCAGCCAGACCCTTCATCTGGTGCAAAAGAACACTTTTATCCAAGAATTGATGGAGAATTTGGAAAGCATAAAGAACTCCCCGGAAAAATTCAAGATGGAATTTCGCCGCATTGTGATGCTGCTAAAAAAAGAAAATGCGTCGGACAAGGACTGGGAAGTGTTCAAGACCTACTTCGCCGAGGTGCACAACGACTTTGACCAAAAGCTAAAGACTTTGTACGCGGACATTTCCGAAAAGGAAATACGATTGGCTGCTTTTTTGCGGATGAACCTCACCACCAAGGAAATCGCCGCCACCCTGAACGTGTTGCCCGATAGCATCTTGAAGTCCAAATACCGCCTAAAGAAGAAACTCAACCTGGACAAGGATACCGACCTTACCAGTTTTTTAAATGGTTTGTAGGCCCGGTTTCCCACCAGGACCTTTAAAAATAAATCTTGAAGTATTGGTTTGGTTTAATACCTTATTGTATTGAATATAAATACTTTGAAAAATATTTAATTTCCTCACTTCTGACTGATGACCGCTTTTCTGCTACCACATTGAACAAACAACAAACGGCCACCTTCGGCTCCGCTTGCACAAAGCAGACGGCTCCGTACGCCCGTACGGGCAGATCATGATTGTTGACGGACACGTGGAAGCAAAAGCCCCCAAAGAATCTGAAACCAAGAAGGGTAAAATCCCTTAGGGGCTCAGCCACCATTCGCCTAGTACAACAAATACGGCCCGGCAACGAGCCCTTCGTTGGCATTGGCAATAAAGAATTGGGTACCGTCCCCGTTAAAATATACCTGTTGGTACATCCTATTGTCCAGCTCCAGGGCGCAGGCGGCTCCGACCGCTTTAAAAGGAAACACGTCTTTGGGCAGGGTGTTCAGGTCAAAAATACCCTCCCACAAGAGTACGGTATTGCTGTTGGCTCGCCTTCGGTCCAGTTCCACCCAGCGGTTGGGCAGTTCTGCCTGATAAAAATTATGAAAGTCACTGAATGAAAACTCATCGGTTGGATCTACATCTTCCGCTCTCCCAAGATAAAGGGCAGCGCCAATGCCGGAGTTTAGAACACTGGCTATGTCCGTTGATGCATTTTCCGTAAACCAAACCGAGTTCAACGCTATTTTAAATCGTTCTCCCGTGCTAGTGTTGAATTCAATGTTCAACGGGGATTCCGTTGGGAACTCCATTGGATCAAAGGACAGGGTACGATTGTTCCGGTAAATTTCGACCGTATTGCCAGTTTCATCCACAATGCCCATGGTGTCCCAACTTCTGTGATAAGCGGCGGTCACATATTCCGCATCAATGACCGGTAACAGGCCGTTGGTGTCCTTGATGCCGTAAATGGGTGAAATTGCACCGGTGGTTACGTTCAACCACGCATAAGAGGTTCCCGCACCGTTAAAGACCACGATATGGCCGCGGGCAAACATAAAGGCCGCTCCCACCCCATCATCAAACAGGCCCAACAAGGGTCTGAAGTTGTCCGGTGGCAGCGCTCCTTCCAGTTGGCATAGCCGTAGGTTAAAATTGGCTTCTAGGGTATGGCCCGCCATGTTTTCCGGTTGGGCAATGCTGCGCACTTCATGGAACAGCGGCTGTGCACTGCCAATGGCCGCAGGTTCGGACAGAAGTTCGGCAAGCGTATTAAGGTCCACTTCGCCCAGTTCCTCATAAGGGCCCTGTGCATTGTTGGACCGTATGGCCACTTTGAGGGACATGGATTCCAGGTCGTTTAAAATCTCGGTCTGCAAGTTGCCCT
Organism: Maribacter aquimarinus; assembly: GCF_047345505.1. Lineage (NCBI taxonomy): Bacteria > Pseudomonadati > Bacteroidota > Flavobacteriia > Flavobacteriales > Flavobacteriaceae > Maribacter > Maribacter aquimarinus. The sequence goes on from NZ_JBLFEO010000001.1 coordinate 149,902, forward strand.
CCAGGGACTCCTGAAAAGAATGGAAGGCCTCACCTATCTTTTCCTCCGCTGTACCGGAGAACGTGGTGGTTTGTAGGAGAATATAAAATTGGCGCCCGTAGCCCACCTTAGAAACAAAGACCGCCGGATTGGTGTCCGATATGTAGGGGGCAAGGTCCGAAGGTGCAACAGAGGCATCAAAATAGCCTTCCATGCCCAAGGGCAGTTCATAGTTCACCCCATAATAGTCTTGTTTCAGGGCAATCCAAAAACTATTGACGTCCGCCGATTGTCCAATGGCCAGTGCGGTCGCGAACCGGTCTTCAAAATCAGCCTCGGAAAGCCCCATCTCCAAGGCCAGTTGTGCGGCGTTCGCCACCGGTGAAATCGCGATTTGGAAAGGCCCCGGGGCAGGATTGAACTGATCCAAGAGCTCGCTGCGGCCCAAACTGACTTGGGTATTGTTGAATTCTGGAATGGAGACTGTCCCCAGAATACCCTTGTCCGCCCCGGTGAGCACCAGGGAGCCGCCCGAACGCTTGGCGGGTATGGCCGTAGGGGTGCCCGAAGCGATACTGTTTCCCTGTAAAAAACTGCCCGGATACAGTACCGTGCCAGGTGCTCCCCAAATGGGAAATGCATTTTTGGTGGCAGACTTATCTATGACAAATTCCGAGCACGTATAGCGCACCTCTTCCAAATTCCCGTTATAGAGCTGGCGTGCCACTTCGGGATCTGCAGGGTTCACGCTCAAGGTATCGGTTGAAGTTGTGGGCACAACATTGGGCAGACTGCCCAACTTGAGCACATCGGCAAAAAGGCCCTCTGGCTCCGGCACTGGTGCCGGTTCTTCTTTCTGCAATTCTTCGGGAACATCCATTGCAGGGTCATCGCTGTCACTGCAGGCCATCAACAAAAGGAAAGGGAGGCTCACGACCACCATTCCGGCAAAATGCACATATCTGTTTCTCAACTGTTTCATCTTCATTGTTTTTTTTGGTTCTTTCCCTAAGGTATGGCAAACTAATGGCCATGGCCAGAAAAGCGGATGGACAAAGTATGGACAAGACAACGGACTATGGAAAAACCCCAAATAGAAACTGGAGCGCCATACAACATCAATGTACATCTTGATGGCAAGGAAAAGATAAAGACCCCAAAACCCGTGCTGGAACAAATGCTCCGCAAGACCTTGGGGCCTCGCACATCTCTCGGCTAGTATAACAGATAGGGCCCAGCAACCAGCTCCTCATCCGTATTGGCAATGAAGAACTGATTTCCGGCTGCGTTAAAGTAAACTTGTTGGTACACGTCGCGTTCCAACTCCAGGGCACAGGCCGCGCCCACCTCCGTAAAGGGAAACAACGCCCTGTCCGCATCCCGTAGGTCAGACACCGGACTCCAAAAATAATCGGCGGAACGGTTCACCACCCGAACATCTCGCTCTACCCATCGGTTGCTCTGTCCTTTTTCGAAAAAATTGTTGTAATTGCTGTAAGAAGCATCGTCCGTGGGATCTGTTTGGTTGGCACGGCCCATATAAACGGCGGCCTCTATGCCAGATTCCAGAAACGGAGCCGTCTCCCCTGGAGCGGAAGCCGTTTGCCAAAAGGGGTTGATTTCCGATGTTACCAATTCGCCCGAAAAACTGCTGATGAAGGGCCTAATGGGAGCCTCGGTGGGAAAGGCCGTGGGGTCGTTGTTGGACAGCGTATTGGTATTTACATAAATTCCAACAGTGCCGCCTTGTTCATCAAAGATATAAATGGTTCCGGCGTTGCTCCCTGCAAATGCCGCCCCCACGGCATCCGGAAAAAGGACGGGGAGAAGCCCGTCTGGATCTTTGATGCCGTAAACCGCTGAAATCTGTCCGGTAACCGCGTTGAGCCAGGCATACTCGGTGCCCGCTCCATTAAAGACCGCAATATGTCCGCCATCAAAAAAGAAGGCGGCACCAATACCGTCCTCAAAAAGTCCCACCAAGGGAAGAAAACCTTGTGGGGGGAGTGCCCCTTCCTTAGCACATGAAGCCTGTTCATAACGTGCTGTAAGGCTGTACCCTGCTCTATTGTTTGGTTGGGAAACGCCCCGAACCACGTAGGATACGGCCTGGGCATTGGCGGGCACAACGGGTTGGGAAAGCAGCTCGGCCAACTTGGACAGGCCCACGTCCCCCATTTCGGTGTAGGGACCCTGTGCATTGTTGGAGCGCACGGCCACGGTCACGGACAGGGATTCCAGGTCGTTCAGCACCTCGGTCTGCAAGCTCCCCTCCGTGCCGCCCTCAAAGGCACTGAAAGCCGTATTGATCTTCTCGAGGGCGGTATTGGCAAAGGTGCTTGTTTCCAAGAGCAGGTAAAACCGTCTTCCGTAATGTACTTGCGATACAAAAGCAGCGGGGTTGTTCTCGGAAACATAGGGCGCCAGATCGGACGGGGCCACTTCGGGGTCAAAATAGCCTTCCATGCCCAAGGGAAGTTCATAGCTCAGCGCATAGTATTTCTGCTGCAGGGTGACCAAGAATCGGTTTGCGCCCTCCTCACCGTTCCATGACAAACCACTGTCAAAATAGGTCTGGAAATCGGCCTGGGGCCACCCCAACTCAAAGGCCAAGTGCTCTTTGTCCGCAATGCCCACCACCTCCATTTGAAACAAACCCACTGCCGGGTCCAAGGCCGTAAGTAGCTCGGTCCGGGCCAAAGCCACCTCGGTATTGTTAAACTCCGGCACCTCCACCGTACCCAAAACGGATCCGTCCGCACCGGTGAGTGCCAAGGTGCCGCCCGCACGTTTCGCGGGAAGGGCCAGAGGAGCCGATTGGCCCAGGGAATTCCCCTGCAAAAAACTTCCGGCATACACCACTGCCCCCACATCGCCCCAAAGGGGCAATTCATTTATGGTGGCCGAGGCTTCAATGGCAAGTTCCGAACACTGGTAGCGTACGCTTTCCAAATTTCCGTTGAAAAGCTCGCGCACCAACTGGGACTCGGTGGCAATGGAAGAAACCGTGTCCCTGGACATCGCGGTCACCGCATTGGGCAGCACCCCCAATTGCAACACATCCGCAAAAAGACCCTCTGGTTCTGGCTCCGTTTCGGGTTCGGGAACTTGTTCTTCATTCTCCGTGGGCAGGTCCATTTCCGGATCATCGCTACCACAAGACAGCAAAAGGAAGAAGAACAAAAAACAACCGTAACGGATGGTCCAAGACGATGGGACTGTGGATGACCTTTTCATTTTGTTTGGATTTTTGGTTTGTTGCCCAAGATATGTTCCAATGGGCCTCTCGCCTAAAAAGAGGAATGGACAAAGTATGGACAACCTGCTTAAACCTACCCCCACCAATGTACCGTGGCCATGTTGCCCGACAAAAATCAAGATCCATTTAGTACACCTTTACAAAACCGTCCCATTCCCCACACGTTGTTAAACAACACGCTGGACCCTTCTTTGGCCTTTCCCATAAAAGTTTTCCCTGCAGGGCGCCCCTCCAAGGATTCGCCCAGTCTGAGCTTCAATTTCCCTTGCTGCACCGTATCTTTGCCCTGTGGAAGAGCAGAAAAAAATTGTGTTGTTCGATGGGGTGTGCAATCTGTGCGATGCCTCCGTGCAGTTTATCATTAAACGCGATAAAAAGGATGTCTTTCGCTTTGCAGCGCTGCAGGGCGAAACCGGACAACAGCTCACCCAAGAGCGCGGTATTGACACCCAAAAGGTGGACAGTATAATACTCATAGACCCCGGCGTGGCCTACTACACCAAATCGGATGCCGCATTGCACATAGGCAGACAATTAAAGGGGTATCGCAGGCTGAGCGCCCTGTTTCTTTGGGTTCCCAGACCCCTAAGGGATTTCGTATACGATTTTATCGCCCGCCATCGCTATGGGTGGTACGGAAAAAAAGAGGCCTGTATGGTGCCCACAGCCGAGGTAAGGGCGAAGTTTTTGGAGTGAAGATAGCAGCCACAAGACACAAGCATAAAAGTCTTTGGAAAAGCTGCCCTCCCCAACCGCCCCCCGAACCCAAAAGGTGTCCTTGGGCCCGTCCCCGCTCTGGGAAATCCACCTCAACATGACCACGGGTGCCCACGAAGAAAACCCCTCCGCTTTTCCACAACGGGGTGGAAAACCACCTCCCCTTAATCAAGGGGAGGAGCCGGTTTGGTTTTCAAAATTAAAATTCGGTTTCTTTCACATTGTCTTTATTTCTACAGATGGTCCCATCACCAATCTTCCTGAATTCACCCTTTGGACTTACTGCGGACCATGACGGATGTTCTAAAATCAAATCAAAAAAATTCTGGTACGCCCCCCTGCTCAACCGGGCCCGCCCGAATGTCTCGTACAGGCGGGCCCGCCCGAACCCAAAAGGTGTCCTTAGGCCCTTCCCCGCTCTGGGAAATCCACCTCAACATGACCACGGGCGGCCACGAAGAAAACCCCTCCACTTTTCCACAACGGGGTGGAAAACCACCTCCCCTTGGGCAGGATAACTGAAAGGGCCTTTCTGCTGCATCCCATCAAACAAAAAATGCGCCCTTTCCGCCAGCGCAAGCTTCAAATCGCCCTAAAAACAAGGTTTCCCTACGCGCTACCCAATCTACACACACAAGGCGAAATAAAAGGCTGATTGGCCATACAGGGGTGTATTTAGGTATTGTTCTGACCAAGCCGTGGTGTTCCGCAATGGGCAATGCCCCACCTTGGCCTTTCTTCCCCAAATGACAACTCACTTCAGCAACTGCTTCAGAATACCAAAATAGCGCTCCTCAAAACTGGAAAGGTCATTGTGGTTCCCGTTTTGTACGGGGAAAAATTCCTTGGCGCTTGCGGCCGAGGCCCGGAACAACCGTTCGCCGTGGGCAAAGGGCACCAGGTTGTCATCAGTGCCATGGATGATGTAGGTGGGCACCTGGATATGGGCCATGTTCTCCAGATTTTGAAACCGAAAGCGCAGCAGCCAATCCACCGGAAGAAAGGGATAGGTCTCCTTGGCCACTTCCAGGATGCTCACAGGGGTGGACTCCAACAGCATCCGGGCGGGTTGTCGTTGCCTGGCCATATGGGTGGCGAAAAAACCGCCCAAAGACCGGCCGTACACGGTAATGTTCGATTCTGGAAATTGAGCGGCACAATAATCATAGAAGAGGAGACCATCATCCAGCATCTTGTCTTGCCGTCGTTCCCCGGTGCTTTTGCCGTATCCGCGGTAATCCCAGATCACCACATCGTAACGGTAGCGTTCCGCCAAAATAACGCCCCACTGGCCCCAGGAATCCAACTCCCCCGCATTCCCGTGGCTGTAGAGCAAGATGCCCTTGGGTTCGTCTGCCCGGAAGTGTAGGCCGTTTAGCACGGCACCATCCGGGGCGGTCATGAAAAGTTCCTCAAAGGGCCGATCAAAGGCAAACTTATGGTCTTGCGGTAGGGCGGTGCTGTGAAAGATCATTTTTTCCTGAAAAAAGTACAACATGGTCCAAAAAAAGATTAAGGTAATGCCCAAGAGGCCCAGAACACGCAAGAATCGTTTCATCATCGCTGCTGTTTTTTCTTAAAGCCAAAACTGCTTGTTGCCGGGTCTATTTCCTTTGGCAGCTTGGAATGTAAGATTTCCTCCAAAAACCGATGGTATTGGGGAAAGGTGTGCAAGTTGTTGTGTCCGCCACCAATAATGGGATACAGCCGCGAACGCTCGGGGTTCACCTTGGAGAGTTTTATGCTGGTGTTGAAAGAGATGAGCCGGTCATTGGTGCCGTGCAAGATCTTAACGGGGCAGCGTACGTACTCCAACCATTTATAGGTCCTTATGGGAAAACGCAGCAGGAGGGACACGGGCATTACGGGCAGGTACCTCTTGGCAATGTGCCGCATGCTGTAATAGGGGGCATCCAAAATGAGCATCCGCGGGTTGTTCTTTGAGGCCAGCTTGGCGGCAAAACCAGAGCCAAGGGACCGGCCGTAGAGCACAATGTACTTTTCCGGCACCTGTGCCTTTAAAACGTCGTAGGCGTACTGTAGGTCTTTCTTTATCCCCGCCTCCGTGCGCACGCCGGTGCTCTTGCCAAACCCCCTGTAATCGATCATCAACACATCAAAACCGTGGCGGGTAAAATCTATGGCAAACTTACCCCAGCCCTTTAGGCTCCTGGAATTGCCCTTGAGGTAGAGCACAATGCCCTTGGGCTTGCGCACCTTGAAATGTATCCCGTTGAGGTTCACCCCTTCGGCCACCTCAATATTGTACTCGTCAAACACTTGGTTTTCATACTTAAACTCAAAATCGTCAGGAAGCCTTTCCGGTTTAAAGATGAGGCGTTCCTGAAGAAAATAGGCGATGACATTGGCCAGGAGAAAGAGCACCACAACAACAACGATAAATGGGCCCCATTGCATTATTTCAAGTGGTTTAGGATAAAGTCCAGGGTTTTGTCCGTGTTCAAATTTTCCTTAAAGGCCAGATTGGTATGTTTGTTTCGTTTGGCCAGACCAAGTTGCTGCATTTTCTCTATGACATCTTCTGCATCCAGCGAGACCTTGCCGGACAATAGCGGCTCCATGGAGCCCCCTTGCCTGTAGCGCTTGTAAATTTTCCGAAGACCACTGAGATAGAGCCGGTCTTTGGTAAGACCTCCTCCCCTATGCGCCCTCAAGGTAATGGAAAAGGCATCGTCCCGGTTAAGTTTGTACTGGTTGTGGATCATATCGAAGGTATCGGAAAAGCTGTAACCTTTGATCAAACTGTCCGATGCCAAAACCCTATAAGACAATTCTTTAAGTCTTTTAAGGGTGAGCGCCCCGCTCATGTACTCGCTGAACACGGCCAGACCTTCCTGGGTCTCCACATTCTTTGGGAACCCGTTGGAGAATATTTGCAGGGGCTGTTGCCGCGCATTGTAGGTGGTGACCAGGTGCACCCCTATTTCGTGGTTGGCCAAGGTGAGCAATTGGTTCTTGCTGAACTTGGCGTTGCGCTTAATGAGCAGGGTCTCGGTGGCATTGCTCACCATGGCATCGGCGGCGATATGGGTGGAAAACTTAATGTTAAGCGGAAAATCGTACCGTTTGGAAAAGGCTTCAAAATAGGCCTTGGCATCATCGGGGCCAAAGGTTTTTTCCATGACCCGTGCCCTGGGGGCATCGGCAAAATGGAGAATGAACTTGGCGTTTTCCACATCCTTTTCATTGGGCGAACCGTACACCCGCAAAGAATTGTAGTGAAAGCGCCTTTTTTGGCCAATGGTGGCAATGCACTGCACCATATTGGCGTAATAGTATATGGTTTCTTCGTACATGGCCCGCAGTTCATCGTCCGCTATGCGCTCCAAGCGCTGGGAAAAGAACAAGCGGTGCAGTTTGTAGGGCTGGAATTTTAATTTCGGATAACGAAAGGTAGGGTTTGCCGTATATTTTGAAGCGAAGAAGAGTTGCTTCTCCTTTTCTATGTTCAAGGGGTTCACGTAGCTCAACAGCTCAATTTTACGGATGAGCCGATCTAAGTTGCCATCGATCTCGAACAAAGGTTCGTGGGTTTTATGCAAGGCAATGGAATGTGGGGTGGCGATCATGTTCTTTTATGAAATTCAGATGCCTGTAAAGGTATCAATTCTTTCAATTGGGAGGCCACGGCCTGCACCACCTCCGGAAAAATGGTTCCCGTGTGCTCGTCACAGTACACCTTGGCCACTTCAGTGGCCAGCACCAGGGTATGGCCAAAGTGTCCGGTAATGTACTTTAGAAAGTGGCCGTTGCCCTGAAAGGTGTCGTTGATGCCGGAAGTTTCGGGAATGCCGTGCGGCAACGTGATACCGCCCAATCTTTTGCTCCAGCTGCGGATGGTCTCCGCATATCGCGCACCGTCCACATTGGCGGTGCCCAAGTTCCAAGTGGGCACTGGGCGGTCCCATCGCTTCCAGTTGTAGCTGTGCATGTCAAAAACCAAAAGCTTGCCGTGCATCGCTTCCAATGTGCCGATAAGGGCATGCACCACCCCATAGAAGGCCCCATGCTTTTCCAGGCTCTTGCGCCGCTCGGTTTCGGGCAAGGGGTTTCGCCAAAGTTTTTTTCCCCAAGCATCTGTGTATATGGCCGTTTCAGGCGGCCTGTTCAAGTCGTACTCGAATCTGCTGTCGCATCCGGCCAGCACAATGGGGTGGGCATCCACCATCTGTTTGGTACAGGGGTCTTCCTCGTACCAGCGTTCGTGCTCCGTATGCAGGCAATGCTCCCAGAGCGATGGCCTAAACTGGTGCCCGTCATGCACGGCGGCACAGACATAGGGCGCGTAGTCTTCGATCTTAAGGGTAAAGGAATAATCGTCGCAAACGGCATGGAAACATTCCTTGTCGCGGATGCGGGCCACCATCTCCGTGGCAGGGAGCCTAAGCATTGTCCACCTCGTTTCGCAGTCGGGAGCGCCGATCAAAGGCCTGCAGCTTGTCCAGCACCTTGCTCTCCACAAAATCAATGACCTTGGCCTGTATCTTGGTCTTGTACACCTTGTTCATATAGGTTACGCCACCGGGGCTCATGACGTTCACTTCCACCAACTTGCCCCCTATGACGTCAATGCCCACAAAAAAGAGGCCGTCCTTGACCAATTTGGGCCCGATCTGTTTGCAAAGGGCCTTCTCCTGCTTGGTCAGTGCATGTTTGGCCACCGTGCCACCGGCAGATACATTGGAACGATGATCGTCCGAGCCCGGAACGCGCTTCATGGCCCCAATGACCTCGCCATTGAGCATCAGTACCCTGACGTCTCCTTGGTCCGCCCCCTCAATGTATTCTTGTAGGATCACGTAATTGGAGGTCCCATCTGCATTGGTGATGTAAAAATCCAACAGGGACTTAATGCTGCTCATGGCCGATTTTTCGATCAATATCACCCCAGAACCGCCAAAACCGTTCAAGGGCTTTAGGATCATCTTGTCCGCCTTGGATTCCTTGATCTGGCGTATGAGGTAGTTTTTGTTTTTGGATACGTGGGTGGCGGGTATGATGTTGCTGTGCGAATCGCCAAAGGCCGCCGTGTAGAGCTTATTGTTGGCCTCACGCAGGCCCTGGAGGGAGTTCATGATGAAGACATCATCCTTTACGGAGTCCAAAAAGTTGAGCATTAATGGGTCCAGGGGCGGATTGGCCCGCATAAAGATGACATCGAAACCGGCCAAGGGCAACATTTCTTCCCTCAAGGTGGTCTGCTTATAAAACGATTTTAAGCTGGCAGACACCTTTTCCGTTCTGTTCAGTACCGTACAAAAGGCATTGGTAACGCTGTTGCGGATGGTGAGATTTGCGGGAGAACAAAGGGCAACCCCGTGCTTTCTTTTTACGCACTCGTGGATCAGGGCCAAGCTGGTATCGTTCTCCGCATCTATTTCCTCCCAGGGGTACATTAAAAAACAAATGTTCATAAGCTGATGGGTTTGGGTTTTCTAAAAATAGCAAATCTTGGGGCTTCGGAAGCTTTCCATGGCAAATACTTGCCCATACGGGAAGCTCTGGTGCCCAGCGCTCCGCCACCAAACGTGAAACCCAGTCCGAGCCGCCCTATTTTACCTTGTGGTAATGGTCGTCCCAATGCTTTACCCGGGGTTTGCCCAACTTGCCCACGGACTTGGCCACCATCATGGACACACAGGCATCTCCGGTAACGTTCACCACGGTGCGGCACATGTCCAAGGGCCGATCTACCGCAAAGATCAGGGCCAGGCCTATGGCGAGCTTATCCGGAGGGAAACCAATGGATTCCAGCACAATGACCAACATGACCATTCCCGCACCGGGAACGGCCGCCGAGCCAATGGAGGCCAAAAGGGCCGTGAGCACAATGGTGAGCTGATCGCCGAACGTAAGGTCAAAGCCCAGGGCCTGGGATATGAACACGGCGGCCACCCCTTGGTAGAGGCTGGTGCCGTCCATATTAATGGTGGCCCCCACGGGCAGTACAAAACTGCTCACTTCCTTGTGCACCCCAATATGCTCCTCTACCCGCTCCATGGTCACCGGAAGGGTGGCCGCACTGCTGCTGGTGGAAAAGGCCAAAAGCTGGGCCGGACTGATCTTGCTCAAAAAATTAAAGGGATTGTACCGGGTAAAGACGGAAACCACCACGCTGTAAAAGACGATCATTAAGGAGAGCCCCAAAACCACCACCCCGGCATACTTTAAGAGGGCCACCAAAAGATCGGGGTCGCCCGAGGAGACCACCACATTGGCCAAAAGGGCGAACACGGCCACCGGGGCCGTGAGCATGATAAGGTCCACCATTTTGAGCACCACCTCGTTCAGGGCATCAAAAAAATCCTTTAGGGGCTTGGAGCGCTCCTCTCCTATGAGCAACATGGAAATTCCCAAAAATATGGTGAAAAAAATGACCTGAAGCATCAGGGCGTTGTCACTGAGGGCGGCAAAGGCGTTGTCCGGCACAATGTCTTCCAGAAACTGCAGCGGGCCGCTGTCCTTTTGGCGCGAAGCTTCTTCCAGTTTAGCGGTAACGCCACTATCCCCGCCATAAGTTTCCGTGAGCTTGGCAATGGTGTCTTCCCCGATGCCGTTTCCCGGTTTCAAAAGATTTACCAACAACAGGCCAATGGTAATGGCCACTACCGTGGTGGCCACATAAATGACAATGGTGCGCAGACCAATGTCCCTGAACTTGGAGATGTCCTTGAGGTCCGATATGCCCTTTACGAGGGAAGCCAGTATCAGGGGAATGGCAATGAGCTTCAAGAGCTTCACAAAAATGGTCCCAATGGGGTTGATCCAGTCGTTAACAAAAGCTGCCCCGCCGGACAAAAACGTCATTCCAAACCCGAAAAGAAGGCCCAACAGCATTCCAATCAGGATTTGCCAGTGCAATTCCAGTTTCCTCATAAAACAAATTTGGTTCGGAGGGTAAGATAATATTTATATGCGAAGTATTGGGAACGATGTCCCAAAAACATCTTGTTCTCGGCCGCCATCCCCATAGTGGCCACCTCTCCCCCTTGCCGATCACTACCCCATGTTACTGAACCCCAAAAAGAAAAAAACCAATAGATTTCCCCTCGGGCGGGGACCCCTTACTCTGGGCCCTACCCGCGCCAAGCTCAAGGCGTGGTCTTGATGGTCCTGTTGATCAAGGCATGATCTGCCAGCACCAGGGCGGTCATGGCCTCCACAATGGGCACGGCCCTTGGCACCACGCAGGGATCGTGCCTGCCCTTGCCCTTTGTCTGCACCATGTTCCCTTGCCTGTCTATGGTCTCGTATCCCTGAATTACGGTGGCCACGGGCTTAAAGGCCACCTTAAAGTAAATGTCCATCCCGTTGCTTATACCTCCTTGAATGCCACCACTGTGATTGGATTCCGTGGAGCCGTCTGGCCTAAATTTGTCGTTGTGTTCGCTGCCCTTCATTTTTACGCCCGCAAAGCCACTGCCATATTCAAACCCCTTTACGGCGTTGATGGAGAGCATGGCTTTTCCCAGTTCGGCATGCAACTTATCAAAAACCGGTTCGCCAAGGCCCACCGGGACGTTTTTGGCCACACAGGTAATGACACCGCCAATGGTATCGCCCTCTTTCCGTACCGCCTTGATGTGTTCTTCCATTTTCGCGGCCATTTCCGCATCCGGACAACGGACGGGATTGCTCTCAACCAAAGAAAGGTCCAACTCCTGGTACCCTTTTTCCAAGGTCAAAGGGCCCACCTGGGAAACGTAGGCATTAATGGCCACCCCTTGCAGAAACTGCTTGGCAATGGCCCCGGCCACCACCCTACTGGCCGTTTCCCTGGCAGAGCTACGGCCACCACCTCGATAATCGCGGAAGCCATATTTTTTGTCGTACACATAATCGGCATGCGAAGGGCGGTAAGAGTCCTTGATGTGCCCGTAGTCCTTGGATTTCTGATTGGTGTTGTAAATGGCGAAACCAATGGGCGTTCCGGTGGTCTTGCCCTCAAAAATACCCGAAAAGAACTCCACGGCATCGGGTTCCTTGCGTTGGGTGACGATGGCCGACTGGCCCGGTTTTCTTCTATTGAGCTCTTTTTGCACCGCTTCCAGGTCCAGGGCAATCCCCGCGGGACATCCGTCCAATACCCCGCCAATGGCACTTCCGTGCGATTCCCCAAAGGTGGTTACCCTAAAAAGGTGTCCAAAACTGTTTCCGGCCATACTGTGTTCTTTTGGTCTTGCCCCAAGCGGACAAAAACCAAAGGTAAATCTTAATGTGGTGAGATAAAAATTTGTTTGCCCACCTAGGCCAACCCTAGAGCACATCCCAAACATGACCAATGATGTCCGTGAGGCGCTTGCCGGAACCAAAGGCCGTGCCATTTTTTGAACTCCATACCCAGAAAGAAACCAGCCCCATGGCCTATGGCAGTCGGTTCCTTGGCACGGGACGCGGGCGTGGTTCGCCCCCCATTTGTACTTCCCTCAAAATTGGGGTTCTACCACCCATATTGTGAAAACGAAAATGGTATTGGCCAGACATAGGCCTCTAAGATGTATGACCAAAAATAGGCCCGATTACAATCACCCGGAAAGTAAATCCATGTAATTTATAGGGCGACAAATATAAAATCCAACGTCTTAGGTCTTGCCGTTTTAAGTCACACGGAAAACAAGAGTATTTACCCACCTTTGTCATGGTCCCGCCAAAATTGGATGGGCAGTTTTCCCGCAAAAATATTTTGTAATGGTTCTTTGCCACCGTACCCGAAGGGCTGGGGCAGAAAAATGCCCCCATAAATCACCTAGTGTTAAGTTAAAGCTGAATTGGCGTATAAGGCTCCCGCAGGTGCGGGAGTGGATTTTGTGGCAGATTTAGGCACGACATAGCAAGTGCTATGGGCGAGATGCTGCGAAGGCAAGGCATGGCAGTAGTTACGGAATTTTTTTTTAACGACAATATGCCGCAAAAGAAGCATTGGATCATGCGACGAATTTGGCTTAACTTAACACGAGATTGCTTATTTTTAAAACGATAACCAAATACCCTACTCCTTAGGTGCTGCTCCTCTTACTTTTGGCCAGTGTGGCCCTCATTATTTTCTTGACCGCCAAGTGGAAGGTGCATCCGTTCTTGGCCCTTTTATGCGCCTCCCTCTGTTATGCCCTTGGCAGCGGCATGCCGTTGGGCGCCATCCTGACCTCCATTGAAACCGGGTTTGGGGGCACTTTGGGCAAAATTGGCCTGGTGATCCTGCTCGGTGTCATCATCGGGGCTTTTTTGGAACACACGGGCGCAGCCTATAAGATGGCCAATGCGGTTTTGAGGCTCATAGGCCCAAAAAAGGTGCATGCGGCCATGGCCCTCATTGGCTACGTGGTCTCCATACCGGTCTTTGCCGACAGTGGTTTTATTATTTTGGACCCCCTGAACAAATCGCTCACCAAACGGGCCAAACTCTCTTTGGCGGGGACGGCCGTTGCCCTGATGCTGGGCCTTATGATCACCCACGTCATGGTGCCGCCCACTCCAGGTCCCATTGCGGCCGCGGGGATCTTGGAGGCCAACATTGGCTTGGTCATGGGCCTGGGCCTGGGCATTGGCAGCGTTGGGCTGCTGGTGGGCATTGCCTTTGCCAAGCACGTTGCGGGATCCACCTATATAGATCCCAGGCCCAATGTGGACGATGAGGAGATCGCACAAAAAATGGCCCAGGCCCCGAGCACCTTTGTTTCCTTTTTGCCCATTGTGGTGCCCATTGTGCTGATCGTACTGAAATCGGTCGTGAACTTTGTCTGGCGGGACATCCCGGAAAAGAATACGTTGCACGTGCTGATCGATTTTTTGGGCGCCCCCGTTATTGCCCTCATCATTGGAACGCTCTTTGCTTTTCTCCTTCCCAAAAAATTTGACCGTGCCATGCTGTCCGAATCCGGTTGGGCGGGCAAGGCCTTGCTGAGTGCCTCCAGCATCCTGCTCATTACCGGGGCCGGGGGTATTTTTGGGGCCATTTTGCAGAACTCCGCCATCGGGGATGTCCTGGCAAACTCGTTACAGGGCAGCACCCTGGGCATAGCACTGCCCTTTCTCATTGCGGCCGCCCTCAAGACCGCGCAGGGTTCGTCCACCGTGGCCCTCATTACGGCGGCCTCCATCATGGCACCGATGGTGGGGCCCATGGGCCTGGAAAGCGACATGGACCGCGCCCTGATGGTCGTGGCCATTGGTGCCGGGGGCTTGGTGATCTCCCACGCCAATGACAGCGCCTTTTGGGTGCTTACCCAAATGACGGGGATGGACGTAAAAACAGGATACCGCCTTTATACCACAGGGGCTTTACTGGTAGGTGTTTGCTGTGCCCTATTGGTTTTTTTACTAAGCTGGCTGTTATAAAAAAACGCACCGTGGCCACGGTGCGTTTTTTCATTTTATCAACCTTGAGAAAACAATTTAGTGTTAAGTTAAAGCTGGATTGGTGTATAAGGCTCCCGCAGGTGCGGGAGTGGATTTTGTGGCAGATTTGGGCACGACATAGCAAGTGCTATGGGCGAGATGCTGCGAAGGCAAGGCATTGCAGTAGTTACGGAATTATTTTTTAACGACAATATGCCGCAAAAGAAGCATTGCATCACGCGACGAACTTGGCTTAACTTAACCTTAGTTTCCTTTTTTGTAATCGGCCAAGAATTTGGCCAGTCCGCTATCGGTAAGCGGGTGTTTTAGGAGTCCTTTAATGGAAGCCAATCCGCCGGTCATGACATCGGCACCAATTTTGGCGCAGTTTACCACATGCATCACGTGGCGCACGGAGGCGGCCAGGATCTCGGTTCCATAGCCATAGTTGTCATAGATGAGCCTAATATCTGCAATAAGCTCCAGGCCATCTGTGGAAATATCGTCCAACCTACCGATGAAGGGAGACACGTAAGTGGCCCCGGCCTTGGCGGCCAGCAGGGCCTGTCCGGCAGAGAACACTAGGGTAACATTGGTCTTTATGCCCTTATCGGAGAAGTACTTGCACGCCTTTACACCATCGGCGATCATGGGCAACTTCACCACGATCTGTGGGTTCAGGGCCGCCAACTTTTCGCCCTCGGCCACCATACCGTCAAAATCCGTGGAAATCACCTCGGCGCTCACGTGGCCATCCACCAGGCCACAGATCTTCTTATAGTGCTCCAAAATGTTATCGGCCCCCGTAATGCCCTCCTTGGCCATCAGGGAGGGGTTGGTGGTGACCCCGTCCAACACCCCCATATCCTGGGCTTCCTTGATCTCTTCCAGGTTTGCTGTATCTATAAAAAATTTCATCTTTTTCGCTTTTATATGTTAGTGTTACTTTAAAAAATCCATTACCTGCCCAAACACCTGCTCTCCCGTGAAGCCGAACTTTTCATCCAACACGGTGGCCGGGGCCGAGTGCCCAAAATGGCCCAAGCCAAAGACCTTGCCGTTGGGGCCCGCCAAGGGTTCCAAATTAATGGGCAGGCCGGCGGTGAGTCCAAATATGGGCCTGTCCGTTGGAATCACCTTCTGTTGGTACTCCCTGGGCTGCTGCCTAAAGATGCCCTCTGAGGGTATGGAGGCAATGTTTACCTTGAGGCCGGCTTTTTCCTTCAACAAGGCGGCGGCATCGACCAAGGTGGACACTTCGGAGCCGTTTGCAATGAGCACCACGTCCGGATCGGACGTTTCCTGTACCAGATAGCCGCCCTTTTCCGCTTGTTGGGCCGCTTGGTAGCGATCACCGTCCATGGCCGACACATCCTTGATGCCCTGTCGGGACAAAATGAGCCCGGTGGGCGTGCTGGAGTTTTCCATGGCCATTTTCCAGGCGATGTTGGTCTCGGCGGAATCTGCCGGACGTATGGCCACAAAACTCTGTTGGTGACTGTGGTTCTGCACCTTTTCCAACAAGCGTATCTGTGCTTCCTGTTCAATGGGCTGGTGGGTGGGTCCATCTTCCCCTACCCTAAAGGCATCATGGGTCCAAACGTATTTTACGGGAAGCTCTTGTATGCAACTGAGCCTAATGGCCGGTTTCATATAATCCGAAAAGACAAAGAACGTGGCCACGACGGGGATCACCCCACCGTGCAGTGCGATCCCGTTGGCTATGGCCGCCATGGTGAGCTCTGCCACGCCAGATTGCAAAAAGGCCCCTGAGAAATCCCCTTTTTTGAGAATGGTGGTCTTTTTAAGGAATCCATCGGTCTTATCACTGTTGGAGAGGTCTGCAGAAGAAACGATCATGTTCTCCACATGATCTGCCAGATATCCCAAAACGGCAGAAGAGGCCGCTCGGGTGGCCAAGCCCTCTTTATGGGCAATGCCCTTGAAATCCAGTTCCGGCAAGGTTCCGGAAAGGAAATGGTCCAGTTTATCGGCCAGGGCCGTGTGCTCCTTTCGCCACTGGGCAATTTGGGCCTTCTTTTGGGCGGCAGCCTGTTTCTTGCGCTCCAAAATGGCATCATAGAACGGTTTCACCTCGGCAAAAACATCAAAGGGTCGGTCCACACGGGCACCCAGGTGCTTCATGGTCATCGGATAATCGGCGCCGGTGGCACCAATGGGTTTTCCGTGCAGTTCCGTATGGCCCTCATAGGGACTGCCATCGGCAGTGACACACCCCTTCCCCATAATGGTCTGACCAATGATCAGGGTGGGTTTTTCGGTCTCGGCCCGGGCATCTTTCAGGGCTTTTCTGATCTGTGCGTGATCGTGGCCATCAATGGTCACCACCTTCCAGCCCCAAGCCTCGTATTTTTTTGCGGTATCCTCGGAAGTGACCTCATCGGTCTTTGAGGAAAGTTGCACGTCATTGCTGTCATAGAACATGATGAAGTTGTTAAGCCCCAAATGTCCCGCCAACCTTCCCGCTCCTTGGGAAATCTCTTCCTGTACCCCACCGTCCGAAATAAATCCGTACACCTTGTGGTCCATCCAATTTCCAAACCGGGCGGCCAGGAACTTCGCCGCTATGGCCGCGCCCACTCCCATGGTATGGCCTTGCCCCAGCGGTCCCGAGGTATTCTCCACGCCCCGGGCCACATCCACCTCCGGGTGCCCTGGGGTCACGGAGCCCCACTGCCTAAAATTGGCAATATCTTCTTTTTGGTAGAGGCCCAAAAGGTAGTATTGGGCGTACATTAGGGAAGAAAGGTGTCCCGCGTCCATAAAGAAACGATCCCGAAACGGCCAGTGCATGTCCGTGGGATCGTAATTGAAAAATTCTGAGTAGAGGATGTGCATGAAATCGGCCCCGCCCATGGGCCCACCGGGGTGGCCGGAATTGGCCTTTTCCACCATGGCTATGGCCAAGGCCCTAATATTGTCTGCGGCTAAATGATCTGGATTTTTGCTCATTGCTTAATACTTACTGAGGTACGCTATTGGTTTTGTTAAATTTGGGCTCAAAGATACCTGATTTATCGCCCTAAGAAAAATAAATTGGGCCCTGTAAAACGGAATTTTTGACCCGAACACCCTGAAAGGGAAGTCCAAAGAAGATGAAAGCCCCCCGGCGGCCATTGTCAAAGGGAATGTCAAGGGCGGGCCAACATTAAATATGGGCCCACACTCGCAGAGTGGTTGCCCTAAACTAAACGAGGGTGTCCCGGCTGATCTCTTTATCTGGATCCATCATATAGGTGATAATGTTGCCGTTCTCCAAGACCTCCACCACCCGAAAGCCCCGGTACGCGGTGCCCCAGCTACCTCCCACGTGCGAATCAAAGATACAGGGCAGCCCCTGTTCCATATAGATGCCATCTTCCTCGTGTTCATGACCGTGGAAAATGGCCTTCACCTGTGGATATGCGGACAGCAGTTGAAACAGGGCCGGGGTATCTATGGCGTGCTCGGTCCATTTTTTCTGAGGAATGTGCAGAAAGAGAAAAACGTTTTGATCGGAAGACGCTTCCAAGGCGCCTTCCAGCCACTGCAGGTCTGGAGACAAATATTCTCCCACCTCATTGCTGGTGGTCATTAAGAGCATGGTCTGGTTCTCCACATCTATACGGTGGTTCACGGGCGTGCCCCAAATGGCCTCCCATTGTGCGGCCGGTATGCGGTCATGGTTGCCCTGGGTGGCGTAAACCGGCATACGGAGCTTGGAAAACCTTTTTTGGGCCTTGGGCATAAATTTGGGGTCATCGTGGATAATATCGCCATTGAGCACACAGAAGGCCACGGGGAGGCGGTCGTGAAATGCGTTCAGTTTTCGCACCAGCTGTTTGGCCATGGCCCTGTACGGGGTTTTGGGCTGCCCGTAGTGCGCATCCGAGGCCACCACAAACCGCAGGGCCACGTCTGATTCCCAGGACAAAGGGCCCGCAGCCCATAGGTTCTTGACCCCCGTTGAGGTGATAAGGGTGGCGGCAGCGGCAAACTGGCCAATAAAAGCCCGCCGCCCGTTGTTGTTTTTCATCTGTTGATATTTATTTGATTTTTCAAGGTCAGACCTACCCATTCCGGTTCAGGCGGGTGTAATTCGCCCATCAACATTTCGGTTGGTATCCAGCATTGTTATGGCTCATTTCATTTTGACCTTCATCATCTGCTAAAAATAACACTAATTCAAGGAATCCCAAACCAGGGTTTGCCCTTCAAAGGTTTTGTGAGGTCCCGTACGTCTTCCATATGTTGGTGCAGATGCACCTTGGAGAGGGTGTCACGGCCATCATGACAACGCTGCCCGGGTTACGCCCTTAAAAACAGAGCCCCCCCTGTTTACGAAAAGGGCGGGGGATTACTGCTAAAAGGTTTGGGTTTACCGAGCTCCCGCCCTATCTTGCAAGGTCTTAAACCCAAGAGCTATGCAGCAGTTGTTACACGATACTTACGGCGCTTTTTTTGAGGAGGCGCTATTGAACGAGATTCAGGAGGTGGGCCACTTAAAGGAGGTTCCCGCCAACGGCAAGTTAATGGACATTGGATCCTATATCAAGGGAATGCCCTTGCTGCTTACCGGTGCCATAAAAGTGCTGCGGGAAGACGAGGAGGGCAATGAGCTATTGCTCTATTATCTGGAGCAGGGCGAAACCTGCTCGATGACCCTGACCTGTTGCATGGGCCATACCAAGAGTGAAATCAGGGCCATTGCCGAAACGGACACCCAGCTGGTGATGGTACCTGTACAGAAAATGGATGAATGGACGGCAAAGTACACGTCCTGGCGCAATTTTGTCTTTAACAGTTACCAGAACCGGTTCAATGAACTCCTTGCCACTTTGGACGGCATCGCATTTCACAGATTGGACATGCGCCTGGTGAACTATCTGAAGGAAAAAGCGCGCATCACCGAGAACCAGCGCATCAACAACACCCACCAAGAGATCGCCTATGAGCTGCACAGCAGCAGGGTGGTCATTTCCAGGCTGCTGAAAAAACTGGAGCAAATGGGCAAAATATCCCTGCACCGGAATTACATTGAACTGCACACCCTATGAACAAAGCCCCAAACTGTTGTTGGGCAACCCAAGGGCAAGGGAGCCCATGTCGCGCCCTTGTGTGACCCAAGTCACTTTGCACGCCCCCAAAACGCCCTATTTTTGCATGGAACCGTTAAGAAAAGGGAAGACGACCTGGGCGGTTTTCCCAGGTTGCTTCCAAGCCATGAAACAACCCCATAAAAACCCATATCATGAAAGTTGAACAGATCTATACCGGATGCCTGGCCCACGCGGCCTATTACATTGAGCACAATGGCGAGGCTGCCATTTTTGACCCCCTGCGCGAAGTGGGGCCCTACCTGCAACGTGCCCAGAAGGACAAGGCCACCATTAAATATGTCTTCGAGACCCACTTCCACGCCGATTTTGTGAGCGGACATCTGGACCTGAGAAAAAAGACCGGGGCAGACATTGTCTTTGGTCCCCTGGCCCAACCGGGATACGAAGCCATCATAGCCGAGGACGGACAGCTATTTAAGGTGGGCGGTTATGGCATCAAGGTGATCCACACCCCGGGACATACCATGGAAAGCACCACCTACCTGCTCTTGGATGAGCACGGGAAGGAACACGGCATCATTACGGGAGACACCCTCTTTATTGGGGATGTTGGGCGGCCCGACCTAGCCCAGCACGTGGTGGCCGACCTTACCGAGGAAAAGCTGGCCGGACATCTGTACGACTCCTTGCGCAACAAGATCATGCCACTGGACGATGACCTCATTGTGTATCCCAACCACGGCGCCGGATCTGCCTGTGGAAAAAAGATGAGCACGGAGACCACCGATACCTTGGGCAATCAGAAAAAAACGAACTATGCCCTTAGGGCAGACATGACCAAGGAGGAGTTCATCAAGGAGCTGCTCACGGGGCTCACCGCACCTCCGGGATACTTTCCGCAGAACGTACTCATGAACATAAAGGGATACGAAAGCCTGGATACCATAATGGAACGCGGCACCACCGCCCTGGACCCGGATGCCTTTGAAGCGGCGGCCAATGAGACCGGGGCCCTGGTCCTGGACACAAGAGGGGCGGGCGACTTTTCCAAAAACTTCATTCCAAATAGCATTAACATTGGTCTTGAGGGAAGTTTTGCCCAGTGGGTGGGCGAGATGGTCCCAGACGTAAAACAGCCCATTCTCCTGGTCACCTATCCCGGCGCAGAGGAAGAGGCCATTACCCGGCTCTCCAGGGTGGGCTATGACCAGACCCTGGGCTACCTCAAAGGCGGATTTGAAGCCTGGAAGGCCTCGGGAAAGGAAACGGACCACTTGGACCGCATCTCGGCGAAACAATTGGAGGCAGCGCTCCAAGCCAATGGCCTCATGGTGTTCGATGTCAGAAAAAAGAGCGAATACGATTCCGAGCATATGGTGGGTGCCATACACGTGCCGCTTAACGAAATAAACCAGCATCTGGCACGGTTCCCAAAAGACAGGGCCTTTACCCTGCACTGTGCGGGCGGATACCGCAGCATGATCGCCGCCTCCATACTGAAACAACGGGGATGGGACAATTTCACGGACGTGGAAGGCGGTTTTGCCGATATGGTGAAGACCGGCATTCCAAAGACCGACTATGTCTGCCCCACAACCCTGTTGTAGTGGGCACGGCATAAAAGCGAGGTTTTTTGTTTTGGCAATGCCCAAGGGGCCCTGCGGACCATGACCTGCGGGGCCCTTTGCCTTTGTCTCCTTTTGGCAACACGGGCATCCGAACACGGGGACCGCCCCAATCCCGGAATGAGGCACCTTTTTTTTCCAGATGATGTAACGGACTTTGGTCATTAGGGTGCCCCCGATCAAGACCTTTTCAATGGCGGTGTGGCCATTGGCCAGGGGCATCGGGCGCACGTCAGGGCGATCGGTTTTGCAGGGAGGTACGGCCATGATGGAATTTTTAAGGCATCATCTGATTTTATTGGAGCTATGTGACCTAGGTCACAGTATGGAAGAAGCCCGGTACCTATCTTTGTGCCAGTACCACATTACAAGACAGACAAACCCTGTGCAAATGCGATGCCATTGCTTGGAACAAGAGATAAAAATACGGTGCAAAACCTACGATTTTGGTTGGTTGTTTTAGGAAAACGGTCTTAGTGATTAGGGGCCGTTTTCCTTTTTTTATAAATGGACCCCATTATTTGATGGCCCAAGGGGGCAACTTCAACATAATGGCCAAAAACCAAACCAACAAAGAGCAAGTTGCCACCAATGGGCAAGTTGACTTTTTTGAAACAAAAACATCAAAAAAAAAAAAAAAAAAACAGCGCGGCGTAAATCATTCAACTTAAACAAGAACCATGTCATTTTTTAGCAAGCTTTTAGGGAAATCCACTACTTCAGAGCATATAAAAATATTGGAGCCCCAAGATTTTGAAACGGGAATACGCTCCAAAAAAACACAGCTCATTGACGTCAGGACCGCGGGCGAGTACCGCGGCGGACACATTAAAAATGCGACCAATGCCGATGTCTCCAACCCGGCATTCTTTGCCCAAGTGTGTGAAAAAATGAGCCGAGAACAGCCGGTGTACCTCTATTGCCGCTCGGGTGCCCGCAGCCGTATGGCGGCCAAAAAACTGGTGGCCATGGGCTTTACGGAGATCTACGACCTCAGAGGGGGCTATCTGCGCTGGCCTCATTGATTCCTGGCGGCAACGCCATAGCGGTGCCTCCAAAAGCGCTTCAACCCAAAAAGACAAACAATGAAAACAACCCTGACCCTACAAAACTTAAAATGCGGTGGGTGCGCCAACACCATCACCAAAAACCTGCGCTCCCTACCCGGCCTGGCCCATTTGCAAATTGATCGGGACACCTCCCAGGTTTCCTTTGAGGCCAACAACGAAAAGGTGATCACAAAGTTGAAGGAATCACTGCGAAAAATGGGCTACCCCGCCGTGGGCCAGGACAACCCCCTGATGGCCAAGGCCAAGTCTTACCTGAGCTGTGCCAAAGGAAAAATGGACGGCAATGGATAACCACAAGACATTTCCCCTTATGGTACGGGCCTCCTGGGTGCTGGGTATCATTTTGACCCTAGGATGCAAAGAAGGTCCAAACCAAAAAGAAAAAGACCTTGCAGGGGACACTACCGAAACGGCACTTACCGCCACAAACCATTACTTGGCAGGCAAAAAAACAATGGAAAACCAATGTTACGTTTGCCATAGCCCCACAGCAACGGAAGCCGAACGCATTGGCCCGCCCATGGCGGCCATCAAAGCACGGTATGTAATGGAATACCCCGAGAAGTCCGACTTTGTCGCTGCCCTCTGGCGTTTTGTGGAAAAACCAAGTGAAGAAAAGGCCCTGATGAAAGGAGCGGTTCGTCGCTTTGGACTGATGCCCTACCAACACTATGAGCAGACCAAGATCAAAAACGTGGCCGCCTTTCTGTACGATTACGAGGTCGAGGAGCCCTCCTGGTTTGCCGCCCATTGGAACGAGCGCCACGGGGATGGCAACTACCAACAACAAGGGAAACCTTGGCAAACAGACAAAGAAGAGGCCAAAACCCCTACTGAACTGGGCATGCACTATGCCAGTACCACCAAGCAATTGCTGGGAAAAAACCTCATGGGCACCATACAAAAAAAGGGAACCATGGCCGCCCTGGAATTTTGCAACGTACAGGCATATCCGCTAACGGACAGCATGGCCACAGTGTACGGGGCACGCATTAAAAGGGTGTCGGACAGGCCCAGAAATCCTGAAAACAAGGCAAGCGCAAAAGAGCGCAAGCACATTGAACGGTTCAAGTTGGCACTGGCCCGTGGGGAAACGTACGAACCCATTGTGGAAGAAGACGGAACAGACGTCCATTTCTACTATCCGATCATTACCAACACCAAATGTCTGCAGTGCCATGGTGTGCCCAATAAGGACATATCCTCTGAGGTACATCAGGGCATAAAACAACTTTACCCAAAGGATCTGGCGGTAGATTACAAAGTGAACGAGGTACGCGGAATGTGGAGCATCCATTTTTCTGAAACGCCCTGAACCCCATCCGTTCCCAATGGGACCTACTTTCATGCCTCAATGGGCAAAACGGTTTTTAAATCCAATCCATTCTTCCCGTACCAAGGCTGTTTGCCAGTGGGAATCTCACCCCTTCTTTTTAAAAAACGCCACCAACAGTTCGTTCAACTCCTTGGCGTGGGTCACGTTAAGTCCGTGGGGAGCCCCGGGAATCACTTCGTACTCATTGTTTTTGATGCCCTTGGCCGCTTGGTCCGAAGCCGTGGCCATGGGCACGGTTTGATCGGCCGCCCCATGCACAATAAGGGTGGGAACGCTCATATGGTGCAGCTCCGGCCTAAAATCGGTATGCATCCAAGAGAGGGCCGCCTGCACGGTGGCCCTGGGCGAGGCCATGGAGGCAATGGCAAAATCATAGTCCAACTGGGCGGCACTTACCCGTTCTCCATTCAGCTGGTCATAATTGTAAAAGCCCTTGTGAAAGTTCTTTAGAAATCCAACCCGATCCTTCCAAAGGGCTTCCTTGATGCCATCCAAAACCTCAAGGGGCACCCCGTTGGGATTGTCGTCTTTTTGCTTCACCAGGGGAATAATGGAACTGACCAACACCGCTTTGGCAATGCGGTCTGCTCCATAATTGGTAAAATACCGCACCACTTCCCCACCGCCCATGGAAAAGCCCACCAAAATGGCCTCTTTTAGGTCCAGTTGCGTCATTATGGCGTGAAGGTCCGAGGCAAGGCCATCGTAATCATAACCGTTCCAGGGTGCGGAGGAGGCACCGAAGCCCCTTCGATCATAAGAAATGCACCGATATCCCTCCTGTACCAACCGCCATACCTGATGCTCCCAAACCTTTCTTCCCAAAGGCCATCCGTGGATCAGGACCACAGGCTGGCCCTCACCGTAATCTTCATAAAACAAATCTACCTTCTCTTTGTCCGCAGTGTTCGTGATAAATGGCATAATGTATTTTTTAGGTTGAAAAATAATTGATTGGCACCGCCAAAGGGTTTTGTAATCTGAGGGTTGCCTAGAAATTAAAATTCAGTTTCTTGTCAATGCCTCTTGGTCTTGCCCCCGAGGTAGTTTACTTTCACCTTAAAAATACGAAAATCCACTGAACAACCATCCGCCAATGAAAAGGTGCCCCGTGAGTACAGGCCCGGCCCTAAAAAGACGAGCGATGGGCGTTAGGTGAATCTATTTTGGAGATAATTTGCAGAACGCTGATCAGCGTTTTCGTGCTCAATGAACCCTTTGTGGCCATCCAGGCACAGGACCATGAACAATGGGCTTTATCGGTTTTCCTTTCTCGCTTCCAAAGTGGCCCGTACCTCGTTTGCCTTTTCCTCGGTAACATCATAGTCCCACATGATCCAAATGGCAATGAGGGTGCCCACAATGGGTAGTCCGGAAAAGAAGAGGCGCAATCCAAATATGGCACTTTCCGGCTGGGCGTCTGCCCCGGAGGTGAAGCCCACCACCGAAAGGATGGCGCCACTGAGACCGCCCGCAATGGCAAAGCCAAACTTTACCATCCACCAATAAATAGCTCCAAAAATGCCCTCCCTGCGCTGTCCGGTGTGCAACTCGTCCAGATCGATGACGTCTGCGGTCATGGACATCATAAGGGTAAAGAGGCCGCCAATGCCAAAGGAAAAGAAGGGAAGGGCAAAGAGAAAGAGATAGGGTTTGCCCGGCACAAACAAAAACCAGAACATGACATAGCCCATAATGGAAATGCCCTGGGAAACCAAAAACGCCCGTTTCTTGCCCATGGCCTTGGACATTTTTGCCACAATGGGAATCACCAAAAAAGTGGTGACCAAGGCACCAACGCTCCCAAAAAGGGTGGGCCATATCCCAGCGGCCCCGGTGTCCCCGGCAAAAAGGTGGTAAACGATAATGAAAAAGGTGAAGCTGGCCACCGTATTGAAGGCGTTGAAGATAAAAAAGGTAGAGATACAGAGTTTCCTGAACGGCGCGGAGGTAAAGGCCTCCTTAAAGCCCAGCACGATCTCATTAAGGCTACCGCCAATGTTCTTTAGCGTTAGGGGCGAGTAATCCTTTTCCAAGGTAGATTCGCTCTTGATGAAAATAGCGGGCACCATGGCAAACAGCATACAGATGATGCCCACCCAAACGGCCAGCTCCCTCACCGCCACCTCGGCCGAAACAAACCAGGTCTGATCGTACATAATGACCCAGAACCAAGGGGCCACCACCCACGCCCACTGTCCGATCCACTGGGCAACGGCCATAATATCGGTACGTTCGTGAAAATCGTTGCTCATTTCATATCCCATGGCCACGTAGGGCACGCTAAAAATGGTGAGCCCCAGATAGAACACAAAGGACCACAACAAAAAATAGGCGAAATTATAATCCACACCATTCTCCCGGAACAACTGCCACATGACCACAAAAGAAATACCCATGATCAGGGCCCCTATAAAAACGTACTGGCGCCTTCTTCCCCATTTGGATTTTGTGTTGTCTGAAATAAACCCCATAATGGGATCGGTAATGGAGTCAAAGAACCGGGGGGCAAGGGACACCACGCCCCACATCCAGCCGGGAAAACCAAGGTCCTGCACCAAGACCACAATGAAGATGCCAATGACCGCGGGGAACATTTGGTTGGCCAACATGCCCACCCCAAAGGCCACTTTTTGGCCAAAGGGCACGGGGCTTTTAATGGATTGTACTTGTTCTTTCATTGCTTTTGTTTTTGGTTCTTATCCGCTGTACAGAGGTTCGGAGCTTCCCCATTGTTTCCCCTTATGGGCCTTGGTAGGCTTTCTTGACCACGGAAAAGGTGGCTTTTTTGTTTCGTTCCAGGTCCACGATGCCCCAGTGCTCCTCGTTGGGTGCCCCATCATAGGGAACCCCACTGCTGTTGGGTGCCCAACCACCTTGATCTTGTTGCCCATTGTTGCCCGATTTCCACCAACCATCGGTAAACTGAAAAACGGCCACACCGGAACAAATGTCGCGATGGTTAAAAACGGACTGCAAGATCTTGGCATTGGCGTCTGCCTGGGCCTTTTGGTTAAGCCCTTGGGCATAGCCGTTTTTTTCAATGGCCATAAAACTATCGGCTCCCGCTTCGGAGAGGTACATCGGGGCATTGCTCTTTTGCTGCCATTCCCTGAAAATGGCGCTGGGATCGTCCCAACGGTACACGTTCATTCCCCAAACATCGATATTGGGGTTCATGGCCAGGGCCAGGGAATCGGGAAGTTCCCCGTGGGCCGTGGTCACGGGATGGTTGGCATCTTCCTGCTTAAGGACCGCGGCGGCACGGTTCATGGCCGTGTACCAGTTACGGATATCGTCCCCAAACCATTTGGGATGGTAATTGTACTCATTTCCCAGCTCCCACATTAAAATGGACGGATGGTCCTTGTATGCCTTCACGTAATCCACATAGGTGCCACTGCGCACATCGAACCGCCCCCCTTGGTCATAGCCAAAGCCAATGATCACTTTTAGACCTTTGGCCGCGATGGCGTCCAAGACGTCGCTGTCGGTTATGGGCTCATAGACCCTGATGGTATTGATGCCGGCCTCCACCATGAGGTCCAGGTCCTTGTCCAAGTGGTCAAAACTCCTTGTGCTGCTTCCCCGGGGCACGGGATGGTAACAAATGCCCTTGATGGTATAAGGGGCGCCGTTGAGCAAAATCTGCCTTCCAGACACGGTTATGGCATTGGGTTCGGCCACTGGAACACAACCAATGACCAGCACCAAACCCAAGAGAAAAATGCTGCCAACGGACCCGATCACCGCTATGGCCAAATGTCTGCAACGTTCCATTATTCTGGTGTTTTAGGTTCGGGAGGAGGCATGACGGTGGCCATAAGGGAATCCAAACGACCGTTAAAGGTCTTTGCCACATGCACCCCGTTGCGGCCCAAACCTTGAAACAGTCGTTCATCCACCAAGGGCCATAGGGCGTATTTGGCCTGTCCGGATACGGTAAAAAGGCCAAAGTGGTTTTCGGAACCAAAGGGGTTCCCAGCATCTTTCCAAGGCTCGTCAAAGGCTTCAAAATAAAAACAGGCCATCCCGGCCTCGCGGGTCCAACTGCGCATGTGCCGGTAGTAGAGTGCCTGTTTGTACTCATCCGTGGCCCGCGAACCTTTGGGGCCGTAAAAAGCATTGGAAACGGTGGCCCAACCGGTCTCCCCAATATGGATGGGCTTGTTGGCCCCAATGCTGCGCATGTAATCGTACACGGCCTGGTACTGGGCCATGGCATGGTCCCGGGCCCGAAGCATGGCCACCTCGATTTTTTCTTCTTTGGTCAGGTCAGATTTGGGCATGGGCCGTTCCCAAAACCCCGGATTGTAGTGGGTATCGTGCATGGGATAGGTATGTACCGAAAGAAAATCTACCGCGTGGATCAGCTCTTCCAGTGCGGGCACATGGTATTCTGCGCCGCCCCTGCCCCAAGCAGCGAAATTGTCCGAGCTGGTGATCCATACATCGGGCAGCAGTTGGCCCTTGGCCTTGAGCCCTTGCAAATGGTTCACCCAAGACAATACGATCTGGGGTTCCACATAATAGCCACTGGCCCATTTAACCATGGCCTCATTGCCCACGGCGATCACTTTAACAATGTCCGGATGGGCATTGGCCAAGCGTACCGCTTCGGCTATCTCCACCGCGTTGCGTTCACTGTTCTCGGTACGCACCAGCTCCCGATCGGTCCAGGCATTTTTGCAATCGATCCAAGCCCCGAGCATCACGTACATTTCAAACTGGGGCCGCTCTTCCTTTAATTCGGAAATGGCCTTGAGCACATTGGCCGCGTGGGGCAAGTGCACATTATAGGTGCGCAACAGCCCAATGCCCATAGCGGATAGCAAGCGCATATCTTCCTTGATCTGGGCCACAGTGGGCTGCACGTCCCGCGCGTCCTGCCTGTACCCGCCATAGGAAATGGCCAAGTAGTCCGGGTGGCCCAAAATTTCCCGGGCCTTGAGGGCCACCCCGCTCCCACTCCCTAAAGGCTTGTCCCCTTTTCTGTCTTGTGTGCCACAGGATAGGGACAACGAGAGCATCAGAAGGACACCACCTACAGAAATGGACAACGGTGTTCTCATTTTTTATGGTTTGATGATGTTTACCTCAATGCGGTCGATAGCTCCTGTTCGTCCAAAGACCGAGGCGCTCAGTTCAGGGTCCAGTGCATGTCCTGCCAGCAACTTTTGCGTTCCGTTGGAGAAATGGACAAGGATGCCTTCCTCTTCAAACAGACGGTATTTTATGGGAATCTGGCAATAGGTGAAGCCCAGGGTATCTTTTTCCAGGGCCATACTTTGCACGCTGCCATTCAAGGCAACATATTCAAAATGTGAGGCTTCTTTCAAAAATTCATCCTTGAGCAACAAATACGGCCTAAAATGCAGTTGTCCGCCCCGCACAAAAACCCCCAACTCGCCAAATCTGCTCAAAATGTCCTCTTTCACCTGACCTGTCATCCCGGGTTGCTGGGCACCCTTTCCGCCGGGCGTGTGCGAGTAGGGATCGGTGGGAAAGGCACCGTACAGCCCGGGCGATTTATGTACCCCGATACCCGCGTTGATCTCAAAGTAATGCTCCAGGAGCCTGCCCGCCACTTCTTTGGATTCCCCCTTTTCCAAGGCCGCCAGGCAACACTCCTGCACCGCCAACAACAGTTTGGAAACCATGTGCCAGTAAATGGAGCCCAGGCCCTCGTACCCATAAAAGGTTCCGGACCGTCCCGTAAAGGCCTTGTGGTTAAAGACCTCCTCAAAGAGCTGGGCCAAAAGGGGGGCTTCCTTTTTGGCCAAGGCCTGGTAGGTCTCGTCCAGATCTTTCAAGGCCCGTTCCAAGCTTTTTACATTATTGAAATGTCCGTTGAAGTGAATACCTCCAAGACTATCTTTTTCAATGATTTGGGTATTGCCCTCTTCCACGAGCCTAAGCAATAGGGCCGAACGGTCAAGGGCTTCCTTGGGTAGGGTGTTTCGATCTACGAACCGGGGCAATGTCTTATTGGGGTATAGTAGGTAACTGTATTGATCTTCACGAAAAAGGGCACTTTCTTTCAGCGCATCCAATACGTCAAGGGATTGGGAGGCATCCAAGAATCCACTGCTGAGAACGGCCACTTGGCCCTCCAACATTTCACTGAGGTGCCCAATGGATACCGATTGGTCTTTTTCTACCGTCATAAGGTTGTAGGCGTGGTAGAGTCCATCTTCCCGCCGGTTGGCGGTGATGCTCTGGTCCGTAAGGGCCAACATCCTTTTCACGAAGACCAAGAGCATTTGTTTTTGCACCTCCATTTGCCGTCCAGAAAACCCATTGTCATAAATCCCTTGCCGGTACCAGCTCGCCGCTGTTCCCAACACATCCATCAAAGCACGGCGGGCGGTGCCGTCCCATCCGCGCCCCAAGGCCGGGCCTTGCTGATCCAAACCGTTCATCATTTCGGTGAAAAAGAGCCCCAGTTCTTCCGATACGGCGAAGACATCCTCTTTGGTGCTGCGGATGATGCCCCCAAAAAACCCGAGGAAGCGGCGCATGTAGTACAGGGTAACCATGGAGACCCCATTGCCCACCAGGGCGTTGTTGGCATCGTTCCATTCCGGCCTTTGGGTGTTCATCCAAATGCCCCCTTCAGGAATAAAATTAGAACATTTGGCAAGCAGGGTGGCCAACAATTTTTCCATCAGGCTCACGTGGTATATGCCCTTCCCGGCAATGTCCCACAGGGCGCCATCCGCACCCAGCTCCCCTCTCTTGTCCCTAATGGCCCTGTCCCACTGGGCATCAAAGACAATGGTGTCCTTGGGGTTGGCCAGGATAGCTCCGTAACCCTTGATGCGGTAGGGCACTTGGGCATAGACAAAAAGGGCCTGGTTTCCATATTGGGCCAGCCTACCGGGGTAGTGGCGCTCCATAAATTCAAGAAACTTGAGCAGGTATATGATCTGGTGGTCTCCCCAGTACCCGATATAGGACCAGGGATCGTCCGGTTCAATGGTCTCCCAGTCAAAACCGTCCTTGGTCACCCGGTAGGGATTGTACCCATCAAAGGTGGAAGCGTTGAGGAACTTGTGCAGCATGCCCTCCATAAATTCAGGGTAGGAATGCGCCAAGGCCTCCCAATTCTGAAAGATATCGCGCCAATTTCCTTCATAATCCAGCACTTTGGAACCATCTTTTTCACTACGAAGGTTAATGGAAAACTTGTTCCAAGGCCTGCTGGGATCTCCGTGCCGCCGACTGAACTTGAGCGGTAGGTACTCCACGCACAATCGTGTAAAATCCTTGTTTTTGCTGGCCCAGGCCAAGGTTCTCAGCTCCCGGAGGGAAAAGGTGTTGGGCAGGGCTTCCCATTGGGGCCTGCTCTCTTGGCACACCCTGCGGTTGGCCTTGGAGAGATAGCGTACAAAGTCCTTTTTCCCAATGGTATAATGATCGTCAAAGATGCCGCCCCGCATGCAATTGAAGAGCACATTGGCATGGTGCCGGGTGTTCTTACGCCTATTGGCCGTGGTCTGCCGGGCATCGGCGGCTGCCGTGAGGGCCATGAGTTGCCCACTTCCCCGGGCAATGTCGCGTTCTACCACTGCCGCCAAGCCCTTGTCATTGACAATGCGTTGGCCCAGATCAATGACCTGTGCGGTGCTCTGGCCCACATCGGCCATGAAGCGCCATTCGTTTTTGCCACCCCCGGAAAGTTGCATTTCCCTGACCCCGAGATAGGCTCCTTTTTCTGCCCTTACATCGGTTTCCTGAACCACTTCCTTTCCTTCCAGAAAAGCGGGCAACTGCAAGGTGCTCAGCAAAAAAGTGGCTTGGTCCATTCCCAGGCTCCAAACCGTATTGGCCTTGAGGGCCTCGCTGGGCTCCGCTTTGTCCACAATGATGGCACTGAGGGAATAGATGCCCAGACCGGCCGGCTCCAACAACTCGTTCTTTTTATAGGCATCCACCAGATTGCTGCTGCTCTGTTGCAGGTCGGGGTCCACCCCAAAGGGCATCAGGTTCTGTAGCCCGTCCAGCACCCTGAGCTCCCTGTTTGCCGTTCCGTAGTTTTCAAGGGTACTTTTTTTTACAAAGCCGAAGATATTGCTGTTGTTCCACTGATAGCGGAAGGTGAGCTGCAGGCTGTGGTTCACCTCTTCAAAGATCACGGAATTGCCCAGCTCGTTCTTGTAGAGGTTTCTGCTGATATTGAAAGCGCCCGTAAACCGGTCCGAAAACGGACACCAGTTTTTGGTGGCCCTATTGTCCACCCATTGTACCACGGTCTTGCTTCCGGTTATTTCATAGGCTTCCGTGAGCTTATCATCCGTATAGTACGGAAAAAGTGCATGCGCGCTGTTCTTTCGCCCTGCCGAAAGTCCGCCATTACTGGACACGAACATCCAATGATCAGCATCGCTCACCACGCTCATGAAGAAGGGCCGCATCCGGTCGCTGTTGGAAATTTTGTAAAAGTGCTCGTTATCTATTTTAAGGTGCTCCATGTTCATTTCAAATGCTTGTTGCATGCATTTTTTAGGTTGATGTTGTGGACCGATTTTTCCTGCGGAACCCGTTGGCGGGACCCGACAAAAAAAAGGCCAGATACAGGTCTGGCCTTTGATCGGAAGTCTTGGCCAAGATGCTACTGATACATTCTAATGTAATCTACCTCCATGGTCGATTCCACAAAATTGGGATCCACGTCCCCGCCAAAGGTGCCGCCCATGGCCACGTTCATGATAAAGAAAAAATCTTTGTTAAAGGGTAGGCTGGCATCGTTGGGCACGGTGAAGAACACTTCCCCGTCCACGGCAAATTGGATTTGCTCTGCCGTCCATTCCATTTCATACACTTTGAATTCGTCCGACACGCCGGCCACGGTCACCGATCCCGTACGGGCATTGCCGGCGAAATTGTTGGGATCGTGGGTGGAACCAAAAATAACGTCTTGCTGATTGCCCACATGTTCCATAATGTCCATCTCGCCGGCACCCGGCCAGGGATTGGTCTCAATGTCCGCGCCGAGCATCCAGATGGCGGGCCAGGTACCACCGCCCGTGGGCAGTTTTGCCCTTGCCTCCACACGGCCATAGGTGAACTGTTGCAGGCCTTGGGTCTTTACCCTGGCCGAGGTGAAGGCCGCGCCCGAGCCCCCGGGAACGCCAAAATCAAAGAAGATGACCATACGGTCATACGTGAAGTCCGGCGCCGCAGCCAAATCAAAGGAAAGCAGTTCCCAGGCATTGGTGGTCTGGGTAGTGGCATCCACCTCAAAGAACTCGTTCGCATTGGCCGTGTTCTCTATCTTGAGGCGCACGGTGGCCCCCATTTTGGGAGACCATGCCTTGAGGTTCATCTGTTTGTTCACGGATAGGTCCAAGGCCGCGCCCAAATTGAACAGGGATCCGGCAAAGGTGGCCGCTCCCGGGCTTTTGGTGAACTGGGCCACTCTGGCCGAGGTGTTTAGCCCGGAGCTGTCCGGATTGTCAATGACCTCGGAGGCCGCACCCTCAAAAGATTCAAACCCTGGGTCTGCCCCTTCAAAGTCGGCAATGGTCTGTTGCACATCGCCGTTGGCATCCACCAGTTGAAAATCATCATAATAATAGACGGCATCACCCTCTTCCACGGCTTTTAAGGTAATTTTCAGCACATCGTCCTCCACGATGACATTATCGGCCGCATCGGTGTAGGTCTGCACCTCTTGGTTGCCCCAGCCATTGTCCCCGGTACCCAGATCATAGGTCCAGTTGGCAGGGTTTGGGGCGCCCGGCACATCGAATTCATCGGACCACACCAAGGTATTGAACACGGTCTGCAAGGTATTGTCCTCCGGTGGGGTGCCGCCTTGGTCCGCCACCGGGGTGGTGGAAAATTTATGGTACCAAGCCAAGTTGGGGTCCTTGCCATCAATGGTCCTGACGTAAAGGAAATCGTCCGTGATCTCGAGAATCTCATAACTGGAAGAACTCACATAGTAGCCCATAAAGGCATTGTTGCTAAAGTTCATCACCGTGCCCCGGGAACTAAAGGCCGGGTCTGGCACTTGAGACCAGTCCACCGAGGTGGGCGCCAGGGAAACGATGCTGGTGCCGGAGGTATCAAAGGCAAAGCAAGCGTCGCCACCGCCTTCACCACCAACAATATCCTGGTGTCCGGCATTGAAAAAGGTACTGCCATTGTTGTTTAGTTCATAGGTAAGGGCATTGTCCCCACTGTTCAGGGCAAAGGTAAGCTCATCGTCACAGAGGCAGCTGGTGGCCTCATCCGCACAGCGCTCAAAGGGGGCCGCCGCAAAAAAAGCGGGGAACCAAAATTGATCGGGCAAAAAGGCCAGGGTGGCCCCAACGCCGAGGTGACCCGGCTGTGATGCGGCCAGGTACCAGACCTTGGAGGCCTCGGTGACCACGTTGCCCTCAACATCGACATCGCCCCCGGTGAGCAGTTCCAAGGCCTCAAAATCGGAAAAATCGCTTTCCACATCCACCTCAAAAGTGGCGGATGAGCTTACCCCGCCGCGTCCGTAGGCCACCACCGAATAGGTGTAAGTGTTAAGGCCCACCCGGGTAAAGCGCTTTGTGGCCGTCCCGTCCGGACTGGTGATCTGTTCCCCATCACTAAATTTAAATATATAGGTAATGGCGTTGTTGGCACTGGCACTGAACTCCACAAAGCCCGAGCCGTCGGTGCTCACCACCGTGCTCACCTCCAGGTCCGTTGGCACCAAAATGGTGCCCAGGGTGGGTTCTTCCTCCTGACATCCAAAGGACATCAACAGAAATAAGGTATAGAAAAAATAGCTGATCTTCTTCATCGCTTGCGGGTTTAGTCCTTGATTAATTTGTACTGCCAGAAGACGCCCGAACCGGCTCCGATCTCCACCACCACGTTCATGGTGTTGCCGCCATCGCTGAGCACCACATCGTAAACAATGGTATCGGGAAGCGGAACATTGGGCAGTTCGCCCTGGTTGTTTGCCTTGGGCAGTCCTATGTAGGCCCCGGCCCCGGAAAGGGTGATCGTACCGGCATTGGCATCATAGGTGTAGGTAGCGGCCGCGGAACCATCGTGGGGCGCCACGGGGGCACCACAGGCATCCGAACCACCTTGCCAGCCCTCGATCCAGGTATCCGCGCCGAGCACATTGGCAAAAGATCCGTCGGTACCAAAGACATAGGTATCATCAAAATAACAGGCACGGTCAATGAGCCCTTGGGCGTCAATGGCAAAGAAGCTCACATCGCCCACCGCGGGGCCCACGCCCAGGGAGCCCGCCTCGGGGGCCATGCGCCATGTACCCGCTATTTCGGGGGCGCTCTGTGAAGGTGCCTTGACCAATTTATACTGCCAGAACACCCCGGAACCCGCACCGATTTCCACCACCACGTTCATGGTGCTCCGATCATCGCTCAGCACCACATCATAGACAATGGCATCGGGAAGCGGCACATTGGGCAGCTCTCCTTGGTTGTTGGCCTTGGGCAGCCCAATGTATGCCCCGGCTCCCGTAATGGTGAGCTGGCCCGTGGCGGCATCATAGGAGAAAGTGGCCTGGGCGCTGCCGTCATGGGGGGGCACCGGGGCCCCGCAGGCATCGCCACCGCCCTGCCAACCCTCGATCCAGGTATCGGCTCCGAGCACGTTGGCAAAGGACCCATCGGTACCAAAGACATAGACATCATCAAAATAACAGGCACGGTCAATGACCCCTTGGGCATCTATGGCAAAGAAGCTCACATCGCCCACGGCGGGGCCCACGCCCAGGGAACCGGCCTCGGGGGCCATGACCCAACTCCCGTGGAAATCTGCCTCGGTAATGGGTACTGGTGCGTTTTCGCCCTTAATGAGTTTGTACTGCCAGAACACTCCAG
Source organism: Maribacter aquimarinus (assembly GCF_047345505.1). Classification (NCBI taxonomy): domain Bacteria; kingdom Pseudomonadati; phylum Bacteroidota; class Flavobacteriia; order Flavobacteriales; family Flavobacteriaceae; genus Maribacter; species Maribacter aquimarinus. The sequence goes on from NZ_JBLFEO010000001.1 coordinate 185,147, forward strand.
AACCGGCACCAATTTCAACCACCACGTTCATGGTGTTCTTGTCCCCGCTCAAGGTTACCGTGTACACAATCTGTGCGGGCACGTCCACATTGGGGAGTTCCCCTTGGTTATTGGCCTTGGGCAGGCCAATATAGGCCCCCGGACCGATAATGGTCAGGGCCTTGGTGGCATCGTCATAGCTATACGTGGCATCGGCGGTACCGTCATGGGGCGCCACCGGGGCGCCACAGGCGTCACTGCCTCCCTGCCAGCCCTCGATCCATGTTTCGTTGCCCAGCACATTGGCAAAGGAACCATCGGCGCCAAAGACATACTCATCATCATAATAGCAGGCCCGATCTATGACCCCTTGGGCATCTATGGCAAAGAAACTTACATCCCCTATGGCGGGGCCCACCCCCAGGGAACCGGCCTCTGGGGCCATTATCCAGGTGCCCACAAAATCTGCCGCGGTCACGGAGGCAGAGGGTACTATGGTCACGGTCTCCGTGGCTTCCGCTGTGGCGGCACCAGCGCCCCGGGCCACCACCCTAATGGTGTAGTCACCGGCCATGCCATAGGTGTATTCTGCCGTCTCCCCGACCATGATGGTCACGGGCTCCTCATCCTGGACTTCGCCAAAAAACACATCGAACACGGTGGCATTGTCTGCGGTAGGGGTCACGGAAACCTGGAAATTGTCGGTGCCGGAGACCTGAACCCCGGGCTGTAGGGCCGTAGGGGCGGCAAAGGAAATGCTCACCACCCGCACCAGTTCACTGGTAAGGCCCGTGGCACCAACGGCCACAATGCGCAGGTTAAAATCGCCCTCGCCGTACACTTTGGTCACCGTTTCCCCCGGTGCCACTTCGGTGGCCGTTTCGTTTTCCACATCGCCAAAGAACACCTGAAAAATAGAGGCTCCCTCCGCGGTGGGCGTTACGGTGACCGTACCGGTATCGTCCTGGGCAATGTTAAAAACAGCACTGACATTGGTGGGTGCCGATATGTCCTGAAGTGCAAAGGACACCTCCTCACTTTCTTCACAGGCGCCAAAAAACGCTGCGATCATAAAGAAAACCGTTACTCTCTTAAATATTCCCATCATTGTAAATTTTAGTGTTTAGTATCCTGGATTTTGTTCCCAGCGGTTGCCCGCCAATTCTATTTCTATGGACGGCAGGGGAAACAGTTCATGCTTGTTGGTCTGGAAACCGTCTATGGCCGCCGCTGCCCTGCCCGTTCTCACCAGGTCAAAAAAGCGATGGCCCTCTCCCACCAGTTCCACCCGACGCTCCCGCAGTATGGCTTCGGTAAGGTCGGTCCCTGTGAGGGTCACGGCCGCAAGACCGGCGCGCCCGCGCACCCGATTTAGATAGCCCTGGGCCGCAGCATCGTCCAGATTGCCGCGGTTCAATGCCTCTGCGGCCATGAGAAGGACATCTGCAAAACGTATGGCCCTATAATTGTTGGGGTTGGTGAGGTTGGCATCTCCGGTGTTGAGATCGCCCTGACGGGCCAGGTATTTTCTGTTGTAAAATCCGGTATGCTCAAAGCCTTCCACAAAGGTAACCCCAGGGTTGGCGGCCGCCCACGCATTGATGTCCAGGATGGCCACGTCCCTTCTCAGATCACCCTCCTCAAAGGCATCATAAGCTTCTTGGGTGGGCACGTTAAAACTGAAGCCCGATTCAAATTTTGGCCCGGTATAGTTCCGTATGCCATTGAAGCCCACGGCCACATTGCCCTCGCTGCACTGCAGGCAGCCAAATCCGGCGCCCTCAATGTCCGAGTACTGTACCTCGAAGACCGATTCTTCGTTGTTCTCGTTATCGTTTTCAAAAAGGGTGTCATAATCCATCACCAGGTCATAGACGCCGCTCTCAATGACCTCCACCAAAACGGGTGCCGCTTCGGCAAACTTATCTTGATATAGATATACCTTGCCCAGTAGGGCCTGCGCCGCACCCTTGGTTACCCGCCCCACATCTGTCTGGGTGGTGGGCAGGTTGGCCGCGGCAAATTGGAGGTCTTGCTCTATCTGGGCATAAACCTCTTCCTTTGGGGTGCGCTCCACCACATCCTGGTCTCCGAAGAGCAAACGCTCATCCACGGCCAAGGGCACATCGCCAAACCACTTTACCAGCTCAAAATAATAGTAGGCCCTTAGAAAGGTGGCTTCCGCGATAACGCTCTGTTTGCCGGGAAAATCCAGCTTATCCTTGAATTCCAGCACATAATTGGCCCGGTTTACCCCGGCGAACATCCAAGTGAAGAGGTCGCGCAGCTGCTGGTTCAGTGGGTTGTGCAACATATCGTCTATCTCCTGTATGCCGGGCACGTCCACCGCGCTCTCGCCGCCGGCCAAGGTATTGTCCGATGCGATCTCCCCGAGCAGCACATTGATGTAGGTGCTCTGCAACAGGTCATAGGCCCCAATGAGGGCGTCTTGGTAATCTTCTTCAGAATTGAAGAAATTCTCGGAATCCTCATCAAAGGAATCCACATCCACAAAATCATCGGTACAGGCCAAAACAGCCGTACTGAGCGCCAAAGCCAATAGTTTTCTTTTCATTTGCCTTAGGTATTTAGAGGTGGTCTTCATTGCTTAAAATTTAAGGTTAACACCCAACATATAGGTTCTGGGCACAGGATAGAACCCAGGGTCTATGCCCGCCCCAATGGGAGCCCCAGAGGAGGCACTGGGGTCATAGCCCCGGTACCTGGTAAAGGTGTAAATATTGTTGGCAGAGACATAGACGCGAAGCTTGTCTGCCCCAAATCGCTCCATAAAATCATTGCCAAAGGTATAACCCACTTGGGCGTTCTGAATGCGGGCAAAAGAGCCATCTTCCACAAAATAGTCCGAGAACAGCACATTGGAGGTGGCCCCTGTGGTGAGCCTAGGCTCCGTGTTGGAGGTGCCCTCGCCCGTCCACCGGTTCAGGGTGTACACGGAACGGTTCACCAAAGGCTGATTACGTTCGTAATTTCTGGCGATGTCATTGCCCAGGGAGGCAAAGGTATAGGCCCGAAAGTCAAAGTTCCCATAATCCACGGTGAGGTTCAGGCCCATGGTGGCATCGGGGATGGGGTTGCCAATATCCACCCTGTCCTCGGCATTGATGACCCCATCATTGTTCTGGTCCACGAACCTGAGGTCCCCGGGGCCGGAGTTGAGCTGGGTGGCGTGTGCGGCCACATCGGCACTGTTCTGGAAGACCCCATCGGTCTCCAGGCCAAAGAAATATCCTATGGGTTTACCAGCCTCCATCCGAGCCGGCGGGTCTTGGCCCACCCCAAAAGAACCACCTTGCAAGAATCCGGCGTCATTGTTCACTTCAGTGACCTCGTTGCTCAGGATGGTGGCGTTGTAGTTGATTCCAAAGGAAAAATCATCGTTGCCCACAAAAGTGTAGCCAATGGCAAACTCAAAGCCGGAGTTTTCCACGGCGCCCCCGTTCACCACCGGCACCTGTGCCCCTGGGGCATTGCCTCCCAAAATTCCCGATACTTGGGGCTGTAGCAACAGGCCGTCCGTGTTGCGGGTAAAATAATCTGCAGTGATGTCAACCCTATTGTTAAACAGTCTCAGATCTAAGCCAATGTTCAAGGTCTCTTGCTGCTCCCACTGTATGGCGGGGTTGCTGAGCACCCCAACCGCTTGCCCAAAGGCCAGCTGATCGTTGAAGACATAGGTGGCCTCCCCGTTCAAGATGGACCGGAAGGCATTTCCGGGAATGCGGTCGTTGCCCAAAATACCATAACTGGCCCTGAATTTTAGGAAGTCGATGTTTTTGCTCTCGGCCAGAAAGGACTCGTCCGAGGCGATCCAGCCCAGGGAAGCGGAGGGGAACCAACCAAAGCGATTTTCCGGTCCAAATTTGGTGGATCCGTCCCGGCGCAGCACGCCCGAGAACAAATACCTTCCCTTGTAGCCATATTGGATACGGGTGAAATAGGAAAGCAAACGCTCATCGAACTTACCGCTGAGTCCCTGCTCTATCCTGGTGTTGAGCAGATCCACCGCATTGTTTATATCTGCATTGGGGAAGCTTACCGGCCGTTCAAAGAACCCCTGGGTGGTACCGGAGAACTGGCCTTGGGTCCGAAACACGGACGTACCCAAGGTGGCCTGTAGGTTGTGGTCCTCTCCAAAGGTCTTGTTGTAGTTGACAAAGGAATCAAACGTATAGTCCTTGAAGATATCCTTGTTCACATTTAAGAATGGCCGGCCGGTATTGTTGAACACCTTTCCGGACCCAAAGAACAGGGTGGGCACAAAGTTGCGTCCCTGCACCTCGGCGTAGTTGAACTGCAGGCTGGACTCTACCGTAAAATTGTCCCAAAAGGAATAGTTGAGGCCCAGTTTTCCGCTAATGCGGTCCACCTCGGTGCCATTGAACGTATTGGCCACCTGGGCCAGGGGGTTGATCACCTCGTTGCCCAAGCCCTCTGAGATGGAAAAGGCACCATCCGGATTCCGAACGGGCAGGGTGGGCGCATTGTTGAGCGCATTGAAAAGTACCGAACCTATGCCGTTTTCGGACAAGGTGCGCCTAGTGGTTCCGGTATATAGGACGTTTGCGGTAAGTTTCAGGTTTTCCAGAAGGTCCGTATTGAAGTTGATCCTGGAGGTGAGCCGCGTAAAGTTGGACTTGTTGCCCCCCACGATGCCATCTTGGGTAAGCAGGCCCGCCCCAAAGGAAAAACGTGACTTTTCCGTTCCTCCGGAGATGGTAATGTTCTGGTTGATTATGGGTGCCGTCTGGAACACCTCGTCTTGCCAGTTGGTGCCCGCTCCCAGACCCGCAACATTGGGGAACGGATTGGGCTGGCCACCAGCGGCGAAGGCCTCATTGGCCAGCAGCGCGTATTCCGTGGCATTGAGCACGGGAATGCGGCGCGATGTTTCCTGAAAGCCGCCAAAGGCATCATAGGTGAACTGGAGCTCCTGGTTTTTACGACCTGTCTTGGTGGTGACCAAGATGACCCCATTGGCCGCCCTAACGCCATAAATACCGGCCGTGGCATCCTTGAGCACGTTAATGCTCTCTATATCACCTGGACTGAGCACGCTCAGGTCTTCGATGACGTTTCCATCCACCAAAATCAAGGGCCGGTTGTCGCCGTTGGTGGAAATGCCCCGAATCCTGATGTTGGAGCCACTCCCGGGAGAGCCCGAAGAGGCCGTTACGTTCACCCCGGCCACCTGACCCTGGAGCGCCTGTTCCACCTGGGTGGGGTTCAGGTCCTCTATGGTCTCTGCACCCACCACCGCCACGGCACCGGTCACTTCCTTCTTGGTCTGGGTGCCATAGCCTATGACCACCACCTCATCCAGCGTGCTCACATCCTCCACCATGGTCACGTTGAGGTCCTCATCCGTGGTCACCACGATTTCCACCGTGGTATATCCTATGTAGGAAAACATCAAGGTGCTCCCCGGCGGCACATCGGAAATGGTGAAATTTCCATCAAAATCCGCGGCCGTGCCATTGGTGGTTCCCTTGACCACCACACTGACCCCGGGCAAGGGCTCATCCAGGGTGGCATCCTTTACCGTACCCGAAATGGTGAGCGATTGTGCTGTGGCCGCCGTGGCCCAAAAACCGATGAACAGAAATAAGATGACTTGCCTCATTTGTAGTATGATTTTGAACAGGCAAAGTAGTTCATCTTAATGGCCTGCCCCAACAAAGCGCCCCAACAAAAAACATACATTGACAAAAAAATGGGGCTAATTTTAAGGAATCAATGGATTTTACCCCGTAAACAATGGATATGACAAGAAGATAAACCGCCCTTTAACGGCCCCTTACACACATAAAATGGTCTCTTGTAGTGGTAGTGTAGTGTTTTTTTTTGGGTTTGTATGGGCGCCTACAGGTCCATAATGTACTTGGTAAGGCCCATCTCCCTGGGAAGGTCCATTTTTTTTCGCAAACGATAGCGTTTAACCTCCACGCTCTTTACCGAAATGTTGAGCAGCGGGGCAATCTCCTTGGAGGGTAGGTTTAGCCGCAGATAAGCACATAATTTTAAGTCGTTTGGGGTAAGTTCCGGATGCGCTTCCTTTATGTTCTGTAGAAAATCCTTGTCCGCATTGTTAAAGGCCTTTTCAAAAAACTTCCAATCGTCCTCGTTACTGATGTTGCGGTCTATGGTACGTACCACCCTTTTCACCTGTTGTGCGTTCGTACTGTCCGAAAGTTCTTTTTTAACACTTGCCAAAAACTCATTCTTTTTGATCAGGCTCATCGTTGCCACGGCAAGCTCTCGGTTTTTTCCCTCAATCTCCGCATTGAGTTTCTCATTCTTTATTTCAATGAGTTCTTTTTCGGCCAGCAGTTGCTTGCGCCGCTGTATTTTAATTTCCTCATTGAGCCTTGCATTTTGTTTGTTGGTATAGTAACGTTTGTAAGAGCGGTGCACCAGTGCCCCCAGAAGCAAAAGCAACAGAAGGTAACCGATGATGGCCCAAACGGATAGGTACCAGGGCTTGGCAATGACAAACTTAAAAGAGGCCACATTGTTGGTAAGGGTGTTGCCCACTTTGGCACGCACCTGGAAAAGGTAGTTGCCGTGATCCAAATTGTTAAAATCTGCCCGGGGCTCGGTGCTCCAAGGCCCCCAATCCGGTGAAAGTCCTTGAAGCCGGTACTGGTAAAGGACTTCCCGATACTTTTCAAAGGCCGGGACGCTGAAGGAAAACGACAGCGTTGTTTGGGCCCGGTAGGGCAAGCTCGCCTCTTCCGATAGGGGCAGTGGAAGAGATTGGGCGGTATTGCCCAAACTACTGCCAACCCCATCAATGCCAATGGCATATGAGACCGGTTCCAACGCATCCAGATTCAGGGTCACAAAGCCATTGTTGGCACCAAAAAGATATTTGTTGCCCTGTAGGTGCGTCATGTTCTCAAACCCCGCCACCCCAAGGCTGCGCTTAAAAAATGGGGGGATGGGCACCGTGGTTACCCCCAAGGTGCCACTGAACTGGTCCGGAAAGACCTTGGATAGCCCACCTTCCGTAAAGTACCATAGGGCGTCCATTGACCTGTCTCCCAGTACAATGCTGGTAATGCCGCCCGATTTTTTGAACAACAGATCGGTCAGAACCGAATCCGGTGCAAAGGCAAGACTATCGGCCCGTTTTACAAATGCCCCTTCCACCGTGGTGTAGCGCAGTTTCCCGTCATATTGGGCCAGACTGGAGCTGTACCCCATCTGCGGGTGCGTGGCCATTTGTTGTACCCTGGTAAAGTCTTCATCCAGTGATAATTGAAAAAGCCCCTTAAGTTCATGATTTACCACAATCTCATTGGGCCCGGTAAGTTCAAAGAAGCGGCTAGAGATGTCAAAACCCGAAATCACGTTTCCAAAACCCCAACGGCCATTTTCTTTTTTGAGGGTGGAAAGTCCGTTGAAGTTTCCTTGCAACAAGAGGTTGGGCCTGTTGTTCACCACCTTGATGTCCCAAGTGCCGGGAAAACTGGAAATGAGGGATGCCTCGCCATTGGCCACGGCAAAGGTGCCCTTGTTGTGCCCGCAGAACAAGGTGCCGTCTATTACGTTTAGGCTCCATACCTGTCCCCTGGTGCCCTTGACCAGGCTAAACTTGGCTTCATTGGACCGCCCCATCATAAAAAGGCCCTGATTGGTTCCCAGATACAACCTATTTTGATGGCGGGCCGCGGCATAGACCACGCCGAGGTTGCCGCTCCCATCCACATACTCATAAAAAGGCGAGTTCATGTTGAGCAGGGCAATACCGTGGTCCAGTCCCAGCCATAGGTTATCATCGCGATCTTGGAAGGTGGCCAATACGGTATTGTTCTGCAGGCCGTTTTTTCGGTTCACCTTTCGCACCAAATTGCCCTGGGCATCTATTTGGATCAGGCCGTTGGCAATGGTGCCCAAAACAAAGGAACCGTCGGACAGTTGTGCGGTGGTGTACACGTTCACATCCACCAGGTCCGGTGCTGCCGCAATGGACCAGGTAGCGGCCTCACCATTGGCGTAGCCCAAAAACTCACCATTGTCCAAAATAAGCACCGTGCCCTTGGCGGAAGCATACATTCCCACCACCCCGTTGTTGCCCAGCGCCTGCTTGGAAATGGCAGTTTTGGGCTTTCCGTCCTCAATCTGCACCAGTCCCACTGCATCGTCCTGAAAAAAAACGGCGCCGTCTATCTTAAAAATGTGGGCCTTGCTGGTTTTGGCCTCCATGACCTTGAACTCCCCAGACCCGATGTGGTAGCTGTAAATGCGGTCCAGGGATTGGAAAAGGACCCAATCATCCACGGATATAATGTTCCAAAACGCTTCGTCCTCCAGCATGGGCACCTTGAGGTCATCCGAAATGGAACGATAGGCCAATTGGCCAACAGCATCTCGCTCCCAGTACCCAAACTGCATGTAGTGTCCCGTAAAAACCTTATTGCCCCTGACGTGAACGGAACGTATGACACTGTTGTTGGGAGAGGGATATTGATGCCATTCGGCACCGTTGAAAGTGAGCAAGGCATGGTTATTGGCCACATAGATATGCCCGTTGCCGCCCTGGGCAATGGCCCAATTCTGGTTTTCCCCCATATAATCCCTGGGCGCGAAGTTCTGGATGGGAGGAAGTTCCTGGGCCCAAAGGCACGTGGCCCATAAAAGGAATAGACAGTTTAGGAATCTCACGAAGTACAGCATCATTGTTTGGAAAGCAAAAGATACTTGTTTTTTGTGATGTGCGCTAACTTATGATTGTTTGAAACTTTTTCCCACCTCTGGCGGCAAAGGTGCGCAATTGCCCCAGCAGCATCTTCCGGGCACCCTCTTGCTTGGTTACTCCGCGAAGTGCAGTTTGGCAATGCCGCTATGGCAGGTAACCGGGGGAAGAAGGCCGCGATATGGTGCACCAACAAGAGGCAATTACAACATGGCCCCAACATCTCTTCAATGAAGGTTTTGGCAGCGCCATAAAGAGGTCAATAACGAGCATCACCTTGGTTTGGTGAACATGCGCCTTGTGAGCCCATTATTTGTGGAATTGGTTCTTTTTAATGTGCCCCTTTTGTTTGGTTTCGGCAATAGTTCAAAACGATTAGAGCGATCCGCCCATTTAAAGAACCGGAGTACCCATAAAAAAACTTACCCTTTTAGCCATTCGTTCTTCGGGGGATGGATGTGTGACCGAACCACCATCCAAAGTACATCGAACGGTTTTGAACATCTCTTAAAGAGGGGCAGTTTTACCACAAAATGATACATTAAAGACAAAAATAGTTGCATATCATATTTTAATATTGTTAATTTATTGACATATAACCAATTAACTTTTGTAAAAATGGAAGAATACTTACCGTTGATCATTCAATTAGTCTCCGGTGCCGCCGGAGGAAACATTGTGGCAAAAATTTTGCCCAAACTCAATCTAGGGACGCTAGGAAATTCCGTAGCCGGTATTTTGGGTGGCGGACTGGGCGGCCAACTTCTTGGCATGCTTGGCCTCGGTGCTGGAGCTGCGGCCGGTGCAGATGGCGGTTTTGACATCGCCGGGGTACTTGGCAGTGTGGCCGGTGGTGGTGTTGGTGGCGGTGTCCTGATGGCCATCGTTGGCGCCATTAAGGGTGCCATGGGAAAAAGTTGAACAAAAAACCACCAACCTAAATCCAAAAAGAGGCCCCGTTGCGGTCTCTTTTTTTTGTATCAAGAAACAGTTTGCCCTGTCCTGCCCCCCCTCCACGCAACCAAAGATTGATATGTTTTTTTAGAGGTCAGTAGATAAATACCTATCCATCAAACAAGGTAATTATTTGATTATTAAATGGTTAGTAATTTTTACTATTGTCAGTTCGAGCGCAGTCGAGAACCATTTACCAGCCAAGGGAGACTTCGACTGCGCTCAGCCTGACATTTGTGTCAATAATGGGCTCTGTAATAGGTACCTAAGTACTGACCTCAATGTTTTTTTTGAAACACATCCTTTTTATTGGAAGTGCCCCATACAAAACAGGAAAAACATCTGGGGTGGGCCAGATTTGGAATCCTTGGAAACAAATACAGCTTTGGCCACACACAGAAATCCCTAAACATAAAGTAAACTACGGCGGGACAAGCCCACGGGACATTGACAAGAAACCGAATTTTAATTTTCAGGCAAGCCTTGGAGTATCAAACCCTTTGGCGGTGCCACAGAATTTTATCCCATTGGTAAGAGGTGTGTCTTGGTAGAATTTTGCCTTTTAACCGCCGTATTACCGAGGGTCAGGGGCAAGCGGTCTGCCTGGAATCATCACCAAGGAGGTGTCGCGTTCCATATAGCCGAAATTTTCCGGTGCCAATGGCCCATAAGGAGCAAAGGTAAGTACAGGCTCGTCTCCCACGAAGTGCATCATTTTGGTTTTTGAAAGCAAAAGAGACTTGTTTTTTTGCAATGTGCGCCAGTTTCTGACTGTTTGAAAACGGGGTTTTCATCTAGGCAGCGAGCGCTCGGCCCATTATCTTTCTTACCCTCCCTTTCTGCTCAGCCTTACATTTTTTTTATACCTTCAAGGGGTCAATTGTTGGGACAGGAAGACAAAATCGCACAAATTTTTATATCCCAACACCGCAAAAGCACTGGAAAGGTCGTGCCCAGAGCGGACAAGACCAAGAGGCACTTACTGTACCGTTATGGACAACATAGCCACATTTTTTCGGCAAGAAATTGCTTTTTTCGCCCTGCCCAAGAACAAGTTGATGCTCATTGGGTTCCTGATGCTGTTTGTGCTTACATTTCTGGTCGTGTACGCCCCTTTTAATATGGATAACTGGGACAAGCGCCTTTTTCTGGGTTATGCCCTAGTGGGCGGTTTGGCCATGCTGTTGAGCCACTTTGTCATCAGGCCCCTGTTTGGACTGGCCGTGCTCACCAATTTAAGCTTGGTGCTCTGGTGCATGTTCGATGTTTTTTTGATCACCTTTGGCCTTTACCTTGCCTTTAGCCCAAGTTTTCCCACACTGGCAGAGAAGGCGGCAGAATACCAACTTACCTGGAGGTATGTGGCCCTAGTGGTGCCCGGCCCCTATCTCTTCTTTGTCTGGATTTTGGGAATGCGGAATAAAATGTCCTCTTACAGTAAACTTGAAATAGCTTCAGCATTCACCCCAGATCCCGGGCAAGACACCCTCTTACGCTTTAAAACGGAAAATGATAAGGTGGTGTTGGCCATTGATTATGCCGAGCTTCGCTTTATCAAATCGTCTGGAAACTACCTTGAAATTCATTATTTAAAGGGGAAGCTGCCCGTGAGGGAATTGGTAAGGATGCGCTTAAAAGAAGTAGAGGCCAACATAGCCCACCCTGCCATAGTGCGCGTTCACCGCTCTTTCCTGGTGCATACCGGCCATATTTCCTCCTTTCAAAAAACCTCAAAAGGCTACACCTTGATCATGAGGGACATTCCTGATCTGGTCATTCCCGTTTCTTCCGGCCACAAGGCACTTTTTGAAAAAAAGATGGCCATACACCCAGCCCACTGATCACGCTATAGGCCCTTTTCATCACAAAATGGATTTCTCATTTAAATATGGGAAAGAAAATGTTTTTCTTCATATACTGTTAAAATTTTAAGATTTCAACACCCTTTTTCTTATGCCCAACAAGGGAACAATTATCAAGTCCGGTATATCGGGAATGGTCCTGGTGGTGCTTCTATTCTTTGTTATGAGTCCAAAGGTGAGCACCAGCTACGCGCCCGTACCCAAATTGAAGACCCAATGCCCACCTGGTTTTAAAAAGAACAAGAACAACGAATGTATGGCCATTAACCTGTATCAGCAATACGATTCCCCCCATGACAATGGTGTGGGGGGACTGCAGACCGGATTGCCAGAAATCAGGGATGGCTTCTCTCCCCAGGAAATAGACCTGGGCCGCTATCTCTTTTTTGATCCCGTGCTGTCTGGAAACCAAACCATTTCCTGCGCCACCTGTCACGACCCGGGCAAAGGATTCTCTGACGGCATGGCCACGAGCACCGGGATGAACGGGGAAAAAGGGACGCGCTCCGCCCCTACCCTCTGGAACGTGGGCTATCTGAAAAAACTGTTTTGGGACGGCCGCTCCAAGAGCTTGGAAGATCAGATGCAGGAGCCCCTGTTTGCCCACAATGAAATGGACAATACCCCAGAAAACCTTTTGCAAAGTCTAAATGCCATTGAAAACTACAGATCGCTTTTTGCAGAGGCCTATCCCGAGCGACCGAAGGCGCAAGCCATTGCCTTGGATGAAATTTACACCGCCCTGGCCGGCTTCCAGGCCTCTTTGGTGTCCTTGAACAGCCGTTATGACCAGTATGCCCATGGCTACCATGACGCGCTTACCCTGAATGAGATTGAGGGACTCAATGTTTTCCGATCCTTCGTGGCCCGATGCGCAGAGTGCCATACACCGCCCCTGTTCACCAACCAACAATTTGCCGTCATCGGGACCCCAGAGCCAAACGGCCTACCCTTGGACCCCGGTGCCCAGGTACCCTTCCAAGATTCCACCCTAAGGGGTGCTTTTAAAGTGCCCAGCCTTCGGAACATAGCAAAAACGGCACCCTACATGCACTCGGGCCGCTTTGAAACCTTGAGGGAAGCGGTGGAATTTTACACCAAGGGCCGTGGACACGCCGTGCCGGAAGGTGAGGACCTCATTATCCATTGGCACATTTGGGAACCCGATCTATCTGACACCGAACTGGACAGACTGGTGGATTTTCTGAAAACCTTGACGGATGAATCCTTTACGCCCCAAATTCCGGAGCAGTTGCCGTCTGGCCTTGAGCCCGCTCTTTAACAACTTGAAACACAATTGATATGAAATCGACTTTTTTTAAAATCATTGGTGCCGCGGCCCTATTGGCCATAGGTGTTTTTGTTGGCAAATCCTTTTTTGGTTCCAACAGTGAGAGTGCCGTTCCCCTGCCCACCAATATGGGCTACCGTACCTCCGGCGCTACCTCGGACAGCCTAACCGTAAAGACCACTTCCTATGACGGGGAGATCATTGCGGTAAAAGACGGGGCATCCATCCAAGCTGCGGTAAAAAGGGCCAATCCCGGAGACCTTATCCGGGTTTTTCCGGGCACCTACCATGAAAATGTGTACATAGACAAGGACAACATTGGGCTGCAAGGTGTGGTCATTGAGGGCGAATGGCCCACCCTGGACGGCAAAGGGGAGATCAATGATGCCTTTCTGTACTCCGGAAACGGCATTCTCATTGAGAATTTCAAGATAATAAACTACAAGGGCAATGGCATCATGGGGCAGGCAGGAAACAATTTTGTGCTCCGAAACAATTGGATCATTGACACGGGGGTCTATGGTATTTTCCCCCAATACGGAAAGAACGGGCTCATTGAGCACAATGTACTGAGCAAAATTGCGGATGCCGCCATTTATGTGGGCATGTGCGATAATGTGGATGTGCGCCACAACGAGGCATTTGCCAATGTTGCCGGGATTGAAATAGAAAATTCAAGACACTGCCTGGTAGAAAACAATTATGTGCACAACAATACCGGTGGACTTCTGGCATTTGTGACCCCGGGGCTGCCCATAAAGACCACATTTGACGTTATTTTCAGGAACAATTTCGTGGTGAACAACAACCACGAGAACTTTGCCGCACCCGGCTCTACCGTGGCGGGGATTCCAAAGGGAACCGGTATTCTGATCATGGCTGCGGACGATGTCATTGTGGAAAACAACATTATTTCGGGCAATGACAATGCTGGGGTTACCGTTGTGGACCTTGCCACGGGGGCACCCAAGGCCAACGATCCCAATTCCGAGGGCAATCCGGACCGGGTGGTGTTTCTGGACAATATGATGTTCAACAATGGCAACAACCCCACTGGGGAACTCAAAGCCGTAATGCTCACCAAAATGGACACCAAGGGTCCGGACATCTTTGCTTATGGCGGCGGCACGGGAAGCACCATACGCGACAAGAACAAATACCGCACTTTTGGCATAGATGATTGGGGGCCCGCCCCCATTACGGACACCAAGGACATTCTCACCTACATGCTACCAGAGCCCGTGCCCATCAGGGAGGTCACGGCAGAGGAATTGGGCGAACTTACGTATTACGGGGTCTGTGCTGGCTGCCATGCCTTTGGAAACCGTTTGATCGGACCGCCCACCGAAATTATCCAGGCCATACACAACGGCAACCCACAGGGTATTGTGGACTATATGAACAACCCAAAAAACCTAAGGGAAGACTATCCAGAAATGCCCCCGCAAGATCACTTGGACGAAGCGGCCAAGATAGCCGTGGCAGAATATATCTTGGCCTTGGAACCCTAAAGGCCGGCAACAGCCACCCACTGACCTTTTTAAAAAGGCTTACCTACCAAACAACCACAAATAACCCATAACCAAACTCTTATGACAAAAAGAACACTGTTCTTGTTCGCAATGCTAACCTGTGCCACCGGTATGGCACAACGCTCCGTTTCCGGCAAGGTATCTGAAAAAGGCACAGGCACCCCATTGCTCGGGGTGAGCGTCGTTGTTCAGGGGACCAGCAAGGGGACCACCACAGATTTTGACGGCAATTACCAATTGAACAACGTTCCCGAGAATGCCACGCTGGAGTTTTCTTCCATAGGCTTCAAGACCGTGACCGCCGCCTTGGCCGGGCGCACGGTTGTGAACCTGGCGATGGAAGAAGACAGTGAACAGCTCACTGAGGTAGTGGTAACGGCACTGAACATTGAACGGGACAAGGAGTCCCTGGGCTACTCCATATCCCAGGTAGATGCCAGCGAAGTGAACGTGGCCCGTGAAAACAACGTGATGAACTCTTTGAACGGAAAGGTCACGGGGCTTCAGATCACCCAATCCAACACCGGGGTGGATGGATCCAGCAGGGTGGTGCTAAGGGGCATTACCACCATTAGCGGCAGCAACAGGCCCTTGGTGGTCATAGATGGCATCCCCATAGAAAATGGTTCCGGCGGTGCGGGCTCCAACGGTGGTGTGGATCGCGGGGACGCCCTTTCGGACATCAATCCGGATGATGTGGAATCGATCAGCGTGCTCAAAGGGGCCGGTGCTTCAGCGGCCTACGGATCCTTGGGCATAAACGGCGTTATACTCATCACCACCAAAAGGGGCGCCAACAGACCGGGCGTGGGCATATCCCTGAACTCTACCTTCAACTTTACCGATATCATGCTCACCCCGGACTTCCAAAACGAATACGGAACAGGTTTTTTCAATGACTTTGCCCCCATAAACGTGGACGGCAGACCCGTTTTGGACTATCCCTTCTCTTGGAGCTGGGGCCCCAAGATGGAAGGGCAGCCCTATACCAATTGGCTGGGGCAAACAGACACCTTCTCCCCACAGGGAAATCCTTATGAGGACTTTTACCAGACCGGCTACAGCATTGCCAATACCATTTCCTTTGAAGGCGGAAGCGAAAAGGGGTCGTTCCGCATGTCCATCACGGACGAGGATATCCAGGGCATTGTGGCCAACAACACCTTGGCCAAACAAACCTTTAACATCAGGGGAAGGTCCCAGCTCACCAATAAGCTGAGCATTGACGGGAAGATGACCTACATTACCTCCGAAGTACAAAATAGGCCGGACCTGGCCGAAGGAGGTGGAAACACCGCCCTGCAACTGAGCTTGATGCCCAGGGACATACGCCTGCAAGACGTGCGCAACAACACCATAAATGCACAGGGTGAAGAGATAAAATGGAATCTGGACAACACCTTCAACAACCCCTATTGGGCCTTGGACAACATCCGTAACCGGGACGATAGGGACAGGTTCCAGGGACTCTTGGCCCTAGATTGGGAGGTGTTTAAAAATGTTTCCGTAACGGCCAGGACAGGAATGGACCAAACCGTGTTCAACTACTATTCCCATGCCGCCCGTGGTGCCCGTTCCGAAGACAACGGCCTGGGCAATTACAGCCACGAGAGCGGAAAAAGCAGAATCTGGAACTCAGATGTGCTCGCCACCTACCGGGCCCAACTGGGCAATGTAAAGATAAGCACCAGCCTGGGCGCCATGCACCGGGACGAAGCCTTTAGCAACCAGCGCATCTTTGGCTTTGAGAGCAAGGTGCGCGATTTTTACAACATCAGCAATTATGTGAACACCTTTAGCAATGAGCGCATCACCAAAAAGGCCATTACCTCCTACTACGCTTTGGGCACTTTTCAACTGGGGGGCTATCTGTATTTTGATGCCTCTCTCAGAAACGATAACTCATCGGCACTGCCAAAGGACAACAATTCGTATTGGTACCACTCCGAGAACATCAGCTTTTTGTTCTCCAGGGCCTTTGACCTTAATCCAAAATACATAAGCAAGGGCAAGCTAAGGGCCTCCTATGCAGAGGTGGGCAACGATACCGGTGCCTACAGGACACAGGCGTTTTACACTGTGGACCAAACGGTGACCCTGCCCTACACCGTGGCCTCCATACCCGGAAGTCTGCCCTCCTTTGATCTTAGGCCAGAGCGATCGCAATCTTGGGAAATTGGTGCCGAGCTGGGATTCTTCAACAACCGGATCCTGCTGGACCTTACCTACTTTCAGACCGATACCAAAGACCAGATACAGGCCGTGCCCATCTCGGGATCTACGGGGTTTGAGAGTGTTGTGGTCAACGCGGGAAACATCACCAACCGTGGTTTGGAGGCACAACTGAACCTGATTCCCGTGGAAACCGATAATTTTGAATGGAACCTCGGGGTAAACTTTACCACAAACAATTCCATGGTGGAATCCTTGAACGAAGGACTCACCAGTATAGAACTGAACCGCCTTTGGTCCGTTTCCGTGGAAGCTAGGCCGGGCGAGGAGTTTGGCGGTCTTTACGGCAACGACTTCAAACGGGACAACTTTGGACGAAAGCTCATTACGGACGATGGGCTTACCCAGCGTGGGGAAAGGGTCTTGATGGGCAACATAAACCCGGACTGGTTTGGGGGCATAAGCAATACCTTCCGCTATAAAAACCTCTCTTTGAGCACCCTGGTGAGTGTACAGCAAGGTGGCGAGTTCTACTCTTATGGAAGGGCCTACCGCATGTTCTTTGGTACCGATGCCAGAAGCCTGGAAGGACGGGAAACGGGCATTGTAGAAGACGGCATAAACGAAAACACGGGCTTTCAGAACGATGTGGCCGCCCCTGCGTTTCTTAAACAGTTCACGGACATCTTTGGCAACGAAGTGTCCAGGGACCAGATCTTGGATGCGAGCAACGTAAAGCTTCGTGAGGTAACACTTACCTATAATTTTCCCAACAAGATGCTCAAGGACACCTTTATCCAGTCTGCCAGCCTCTCTGCCATTGGGAGAAACCTGTTCTTTTTGTACAATGCGGCCGGGGACATAGACCCCGAGGCAGGGTACAGTAGCGGGCCGGCCGGTACCGCCTTTGAGCACTCTTCCCTCCCCTCTACCCGGAGTTACGGACTTAACCTTAAACTAAACTTTTAAACCATCATCATGCGGGCAATACACACTATTTTTACAAGGGTACTGGTGGTTTTCATAACTGCCAGTGCATTCATTTCATGCGAAAAAAGGTTGGACGACCTGTACGACAACCCCAATGCGGTGACCACCATAGACGATGCCGCCCTTTTCACGAAAGCTGTGCGCAGCTTGTTTCTGGAGACCACGGGACAATCTGCCGTGCGGTTTTCGGGACACTACGGACACTATTTCGTGGCCGGGAGCACCGCCCGACCGCCCGATCAGTATAGAGATGGGTTCGACCCCAATTACAACGGTATGTTCGATCAGATGTACGGTGGCACCATACGACATATTGAGGAAGTCCTGGTCATTACCTCGGCACCGGACACCGAAAACCGGGTTCGCAGTGCCATGGCCAATATCATTGCGGTGCTGGGCTACGCCAAAGCCACCGATGCCTTTGGGGACATTCCCTATACCCAAGGGGGCAAAGGAAAAACGGATGGTGTACTGCAACCCGAGTATGATGCACAAGAGAGCATTTACCGCGACCTGATCACCAGGCTCAGCCAGAGCATCCCAGTGTTACAGGGTGCAGATCCCGCGCTGGGCTACCCCAACTCGGACCCTATCTTTAACAATGATATGGACAAATGGGTACGCTTTGCCAATAGTGTGCGCCTACGTTTGGCCATGCGCATACGCTTTTCGGACAACGCCCTTTCCAGGGCCACCGTGGCACAATGCCTTACCGCTCCTTTAATGGAGACCAATGCGCACAACGCCTACCTGGTACAGACGGAAGGTGCGGGCAATCCCTGGTTCTTGGCCAGGACGGGATTCCCCTCCGTAAAGATGTCCACCAAGCTCATAGATCAATTGCAGGGCACGGCAGATCCCAGGTTGGGGGTATTTGTGAGTCTGGACGCGAACGGTAATTATAGCGGCATTACCAATGGCCTCAGTGATACGGCCTTTGGAAACGCCAACTTCCAGAGCAAATCGGACATGGGGGTGCCCCTGTCCTCTCCAGAAAGTAAGATCTACCTCTTAAGTGCGGCCGAAACCTGGCTATTGCGCGCCGAGGCAGCCTTGGTGTACGACGGTGATCCGGCTACGGCCAATCTCCTATATAGACAAGGTTTGGAAACCGCCCTGGGCCAATGGCAGATCGATCCAGCGGAAGCAACGGCGTTCATGGACTCCCCGGAAGCAAGCCTTTCCGGAACCAATGATGAGGAACAAATAGGCACGCAGCTTTGGTTGGCCGTTGTGCCCAACTATTTTGAGGGATGGACCCAGATACGGCGCACGGGGTTTCCGGTCATAGCACAGCGCACGGCAGATAACCTCTCTCCCGGGGTAACCAACGGAGTGCTGCCCACACGATTTTTATATTCGTCCTTTGAGCTGGCCACCAACAATGAGAACGTGACCGCGGCCATTGCCCGGCAAGGCCCCAATAAAATAGACACCCCCATTTGGTGGGACAAGAACTGAGCACAAGGAAATATGTTGAAGCAAAGCCCAATGGAATGGAACAGATATGGAACCGTTGTTTTAAAAAAGGCGCCACAAGAAGGAAGATTTACAACCATAAACTACTTAAAAAATGAAGAATAGGAGATTAGTGCAAATGGTCCTGTTGGCCATAATGGTCTGGGCATGCGATACCGATGACGCCCCGCCAATGGCCCTTGCAGATTTTCAGTTCTTGGTGGAAGACACCCAAGTGACCTTCAATGGCACCGTGGCCAATGCCAATACCATTCAATGGGATTTTGGGGATGGGGCCAGTAGCTCCGAGGAAGATCCGGTGCACATCTATGCCAATGCGGGTACCTTTGACGTGGTGATGACGGTAAGCGGTCCCAACGGCAGTTTTTCGGAAACCAAACAAGTGACCATTCTACCATCTTTGGACCTTTTGCTCACCGGAGGGGCGGCAAGACCGGAAGGAAAGTCATGGCGCCTTAAAAAAGCCTTTACATCCGGTAAGGAAGGAGCGGGTCCGGTTACGGATGGCCTGGGAATTCTTCTCCCCTCCTTTGACAATCTCTTGGACGCCGTGGGCTTGGGCACTTCCTACGAGGACACCTTTACCTTTGTGCATGACGGCTCCTACATTGTGGACAACAAGGACGGTCAAAGCCTTATGGGACTGGTGTATGCCAGTATCTTTGAAGGGGCAAACATCACCGCGGTATCCGCAGATGTGAACAATGTGCCCTTGGCCAATGTGCTGTACACCCCGGCGTCCAATGCCACTTGGGAGCTGTTTGAAGGCGATTTTACCATTGATGCCGCGACCGGGCCGGTGCAGTTCACCGGGAAACGGCAATTGATCTTGGGGGAGTACCTGGGCTTCAAGGATGCCAGTACCGTGGTCATCTTAAAGGACATTACAGAGACCACCATGAACGTGGCACTTGGCATCCATACGGAACCTACCGTTTTTGACAAGCCCACCCTCTTGTTCCATTTATCCTTGGAAGCCCTCTGACACAAAAATGAAGACAACCCAAAGCGCCCATTGCCAAGACCCCGTACATTCATACAGCCCAGATGATGCCCTGGACTTTCGTCATCAGGGTGCATCCCGAGCACTCGGGACCAATAAAATCAAGACTTTTGCAATTGAGGGGCCCGCCTGAAGGACAGTGTCGGGCGGGCCCGTGCCGAACGGCACATTCGCTATGGGGATTGAGCAAAAGTCAATGCAGCGATCGGTTTTGCAGGGATTTGAAGCCGTAGTGGAATTTCCACTGCTTCATCCGGGGTCAAAACGATCATGGACCTTGTATCACGGGGGAGGCGGCCAATTGAACATCTCCTTCCCCACGGTGCCCCTTGTGGGCCACGGACGGCCAAAAAACCTTTAGGGCCCATAAATCCGAAATGGATGGCAAGCTTTCCGTATTTTTGGAGGAACCGCCCATAACATATCCTTACCATGCAGCAACTGGAACAACAACGCATTTTTTTTAAAAACCAGAACACCAAGGATCTTGGTTTCCGAAAAAAGGCCTTAAAAAGGTTACAAGAGGAAATTGTGGCTCGGGAAGATGCCATCTGCGATGCCCTGTACGCCGATTTTAAAAAACCAAAGTTCGAGACCTTGGCGGCCGAGACCCAATTTGTGCTCGCGGAAATAAAGAACACCTTGAAAAAGCTGCACTATTGGGCCGCTCCCGAAAGGGTGCACGGCAGCCTTA
The DNA here is from genome assembly GCF_047345505.1 of Maribacter aquimarinus. Taxonomy (NCBI): domain Bacteria; kingdom Pseudomonadati; phylum Bacteroidota; class Flavobacteriia; order Flavobacteriales; family Flavobacteriaceae; genus Maribacter; species Maribacter aquimarinus. The sequence goes on from NZ_JBLFEO010000001.1 coordinate 205,822, forward strand.
TGAACTGGCCCTCTTCCGATTACATTTACAAAGAGCCCTATGGCAATGTCCTGATCATTGCGCCCTGGAACTACCCCTTTCAGTTGGCCCTGGCCCCATTGATCGCCGCCGTGGCGGCCGGGAACACCGCCATTGTGAAACCTTCGGAGGTTACGCCCCACACCGCCAATATCATTGAGGCCATCATTAAGGCCAGTTTTGATGCGGCCCATGTGGCCGTGGTACAAGGTGGTGTGGACACGTCCCAAGCCCTACTTGCCCAAAAATGGGACTACATCTTTTTTACGGGAAGTACCCGGGTGGGGAAGATCGTGTATGAAAGTGCGGCAAAGCACCTGACCCCGGTTACCCTGGAACTGGGCGGCAAAAACCCCACCATTGTAGATGGGACCGCGGCCATTGCCAAGGCCGCCAAGCGCATTGTCTGGGGAAAGTTTCTCAATGCAGGCCAGACCTGTATTGCCACAGATTATATTCTAGTGCACCGCTCCGTAAAGGAACAGCTCATTGCCGAGCTTAAAAAGAGCATTACTGCCGCCTACGGAGAAGACGCTTCCAACTCCAACGACTATGCGAGGACGGTGAGCGCCGAGCATTTTGGGGGATTGAAGGAAATGCTACAGGGCGAGGAAATTCTTTTTGGAGGACAAACCGATGCCACCGATAATTTTGTGGCCCCCACCTTGGTGAACGAACCCAAATGGGACAGCAAGCTGATGGAAGGGGAAATATTTGGCCCCATTCTCCCCATCATTTCCTATGAAAAGGAAGAAGATCTTACCCCCTATTTGGAACGCTACGGAAAGCCACTGGCCACCTACGTGTTCTCCACCCGAAAATCCTTTCAGAAAAAAATCATTGAGAACCACAGCTTTGGCGGGGGCGCCATAAACGATACGGTAATACAGATCACCAACAAGCGCCTGCCCTTTGGCGGTGTGGGCAACAGCGGCATTGGCGCCTATCATGGAAAAAGATCGTTCGATCTTTTTAGCCACCACAAGAGCATTGTTAAAAAGGCCAATTGGTTCGAAGCCCCTGTGCGGTACCCGCCCTATACCCTGCCCATGGGCATCATTAAACGCATAAAGCACCTATTTTAAGGATAGATCGGGGATTATTTTTCCCTGGACATCAGTTCTTTTTCAATATCTTCCAATCGGAAGCCCTTGGCCTGCAACAACACCATATAGTGGAAAAGCAGATCGGCACTTTCGTACAAAAAGAGCTCGTCCTTATTGTCCATAGCCTCTATCACGGTTTCCACGGCCTCCTCTCCCACTTTTTGGGCTATTTTGTTAATGCCCTTTTTAAAAAGGGAGGCCACATACGATTTTTCTTCCTCGCCCGCGGCACGCCGTGCTGCGATCACCTCTTCCAGATGGGAGAAAAAACCGAAATTTGGAGCGTTTTCATCGCCCCAACACGTATCCGTTCCCTTGTGGCAGGTGGGGCCGGCAGGGTGCACGAAAATGAGCAGGGTGTCCCCATCACAGTCGTTGGAGATGGAGACCAGCTGCAAAAAGTTTCCGCTCTCTTCGCCCTTGGTCCACAATCTTTTTTTAGTGCGACTGTAAAAGGTGACCTTGCCGGTCTGCTGGGTCTTTTCCAAACTTTCCCGGTTCATGTACCCCAGCATCAAGACGTTTTTGGTACGTGCGTCTTGGATGATGGCGGGAACCAACCCGTCTGGGTTTTTGCTAAAGTCAATCTGCATGCGCTTCATTTTTCCGTGTCCGCTTTGGGAACACCTGGTTCATTCACTATATTTCAATGCCACCGGGGCAAAAATTGGGTGCCGCAAGGGCGGCGTGCCCGTCCTCGCCCCTGGGCCATTGTTCTCGATCGGGTGCAGCTTCATCATCCCAAACCCTGCAAAAGGGGTGCAAACTTAAGACATCTTGGCCAAATGGATGGCCTTGCCGCCCTCCCGGGGACCACCATGCGGATCACACCTCACTGTCTCACGGGGATGTTCCCTTTCCCCAAGGCCGCTTTGAGGTCTTTGATTTCGATCTCCTTAAAATGGAAAACGCTGGCCGCCAGGGCCGCATCTGCCCTTCCTTTTGTGAAGGCATCGGCAAAGTGCTGTATGGTTCCGGCACCACCGGAGGCAATGATGGGAATGTTCCGTTCGGAAGACAAACGCGCCAAGGCCCCATTGGCAAAACCGCCCTTGGTACCGTCATGGTCCATTGAGGTGAACAGAATTTCGCCCGCCCCCCGGAGTTCCACCTCCTTGGCCCAGGAGAAGAGCTCTACCTCAGTGGGCACTTTGCCCCCCACCAGGTGCACCATCCACTTACCGTCCACTTGTTTGGCATCTATGGCCACGACAATACATTGCGAACCAAACTTGGCCACCAGGTCATTGATCAACTGCGGGTTCTTTACCGCCGAGGAATTAATGGAAACCTTGTCCGCCCCGTTTTGCAGCAGGACATCCACATCCTCCACGGAAGAAATGCCGCCTCCCACGGTAAAGGGTATGTTTATTTTCTCGCCAATGCGATACACCAGATCGGCCAGGGTCTTGCGTTTCTGCTCCGTGGCGGAGATATCCAGAAAGACCAGCTCGTCTGCCCCTTCCCGACTGTAGATTTCTGCCAGTTCCACCGGGTCGCCGGCATCGCGAAGGTCGACAAAATTTACGCCCTTGACCGTACGGCCATCCTTAATATCCAAACAGGGTATGATTCTTTTGGCTAACACAGTAGTAATTTAGAAGTTAGATTTTAAAATGAAGATTAAAACTTAAAATTATTCGATTAACTGATTCTTAATATCACAGGATAGGAATAAAATATGATAGGGATGACCACAATGTAAACGAACAAGCTCCCCGAGCACTTAAAAATAGCTGAGTTCATGAAATACGCTTTCTTACCGTATTGATGGAACTAACCGTTATGGCGAGCAACTCATTGGCTTCTTTCCACAGTGTTTTAAACTCCGCTTTATCTTGTAACCTCGTTTTTAAAAACAATTCGATCCAATACATACTTTCGTCTGCTTCCTCTTCCACCATCTTTAACTTATTGATGAAGTCACGATCGGATTTAGCACGACAAGCCGCTCTGTAGTTCGCGCCCACAGAACTCGAAGCTCTGATGAGCTGGCGAACCCATGCATCATATTCGCGTGATTTTGGTAGCACACTGCACAATTTCCAACAATTGAAAGCGAAATCCTGCATTCGGTTCTTTAACTCATTTTTCACCTGTTTATATTTATTGTTCTTTATAGATCGGACCTGCCCGTTCTGGTACAAACGGGTGTAATTCGCCAACAAACGTCTTTGTGGGCAACAAGATTGGTTGCGGCTCATTTCATATCTCCAATATAATACTATCCACGCTTAGTGTCGTTGTGCTTCTTCTTAAACCCAAATGATGTAGTGCAACTGTGTTATAAAGCGCGAGATTAAAAAAGTATGGACTTTTTATCGTGCTAAGCCTTGCACCACTGCGGTGAAAAAGAAAAAAAACGGATCAGCGATCCTATGTGCAGTAGCTCGTGGCTACAATGGCATTTGCAATGCATGTTTTGGGTTAAATCGTAAATCTACGTTCAAACTTCTTCAATTATAGCTTTTTTCCATCATAAAACCCCAGATCCACGTTTTTCATTTGTTTTACCCAAAAAGCGATCTGTCCGCTATGGTAGCTGTAATGCTCCACGGCGTGCAGCACCAGTCCCACGCCAGTAAGGGAAAAGCCCTGTACGCGGTAAACGCGCAACAAATGAGCGGTTTTCGCATCAAAAAGCACCTTTTTGGCGGCGTCCACGGTATGCAGCAGTTGGTCCATTAGGGCATCTTTGTTGGCCGTTTTATAAGCTTCAAATTCAGCGGGCCGGTTTCTGCGATGCTCGGTGTTGCCCAGGGTAGAAATGATGTATTGGGTCATATTGCCGCAAACATGCAGTATGAGGTTCCCTAAGGAGTTCAGGGAAGGGTTGGGCTTTTGCCAGACTTCTTCTTCCGTGACCTGCTCTAGGCTTTTGCGTATCATCCGGGTACTTTCATCCATACGGAACACGGCATTCTCCAACAAGGTTTCCCGTAAAGCTGCTTCCTTGTCCATCAGTGTCCCAGAATATAGGTTTCCAATTGTTTTAGGCTGATGCGGTTTTCATAAATGGCCTTCCCAATAATGACGCCCTCACAACCTATTTCCGCCAATTTGGGCAACTCGTCAAAGGTGGATATCCCACCCGAGGCAATGAGCTTGATGCCAGTGGTCTGGGCCATTATTTTTTGATACAGACCGAACGAAGGCCCTTGTAGCATCCCGTCCTTGCTGATGTCGGTGCAGATCACGTACTCGATCCCTTTTTTCAAGTAGCCCTGTATAAAGGGCAGCAGGGCTTCCTTGGATTCCTCCTGCCATCCGGAAACGGCCACCTTTTGGTCCATGGCGTCGGCGCCCAAAATGATCTTGTGTGCCCCGTAGGTGTCGATCCAGCCCGTGAATGTTCCCGGGTCCTTTACGGCGATGCTGCCCCCGGTAACTTGGTGGGCACCGCTTTCAAAGGCAATGCGCAGGTCCTGATGGGTCTTTAGGCCGCCCCCAAAATCGATGTGCAGGCCGGTGCGCGCAGCGATGTTCTCCAAGACCTTGTGGTTTACAATGTGTTTGCTCTTGGCCCCGTCCAAATCTACCAAATGCAGGTATTGGATGCCACTGGCCTCAAAGGCCTTGGCCACCTCCAAGGGATGCTCGTTGTATATCTTCTTGGTGTCGTAGTCCCCCTTGGAGAGGCGCACGCATTTGCCGTCTATGATGTCTATGGCGGGAATGATTCTCATACTGAAATAAGAAATTAGAGATTAGAAATATGAATCATGTGTTCTGCAGTTTTCGTTTAGCTGTATTTATGGAAGCCACCACTATGGCCAGCAATTCATTGGCCTCCATGACCAGCCCTTTGATTACCATTGTATTGTCATTTTCAATTTCCTGAAAGAGCTCCAGCCAAAACATACGCTCATCGGTTTCATCCTTAACTGTTTTCAATTTATTGATAACATCCCTGGTGGATTTTGCCCTTAAGGCTGCTCTATAATTGGCTCCTACAGAACTGGAACTTCTGATCAATTGCCTCACATAAGCATCAAATTCCCTGTTTTTAGGCAGTTTATGGCACAGATACCAACAATCTAACGAAAAACGTTTTGTTCTTTCCTTTAATTCGGCACTCATATTGCTATTTTACACCCCAGCTTCACCACTTCAAATTTCCCATTTCCCATTTCCCATTTCCCATTTCATAAGTTCAAAAAATTATTCAGGATCTGTTCTCCCACATCGCCGCTTTTTTCTGGGTGGAACTGGGTGCCGTAAAAATGGTCTTTCCGCAAGGCGGCGCTATAGTCCAACCCGTAGTGGGTCTCCGCTATGGTTTCGGAACACAGGGGCGCGTAAAAGCTGTGCACCATGTAAATGTGTTCGGCTTCGGCAATACCGGTGAACAAGTTGGATTTTAGGCCCCTGATTTGGTTCCATCCGATCTGGGGCACTTTTACCCTGGTGGCATCAAATTTCAAGACGGGCACCTCAAAAATACCCAAGCCTTTGGTATCGCCCTCTTCGCTGGACCTGCACATTAACTGCATGCCCAGGCAAATGCCCAAGACGGGCTGTGTTAGGGTGGGGATAAGGTCGTGCAGACCGCTTTCCCACAGTTTCGCCATGGCCGAACTGGCCTCTCCCACGCCCGGGAAAATCACTTTTTTTGCATTTCGTATGGTCGCTGCATCATTGCTCAACACCGCATGGTGTCCCAAACGCTGAAGCGCAAACTTGATGCTCTGGATGTTTCCCGCTCCGTAATTGATGATGACCACGCCCTCACCGTCATTAAAAGAGTCGCTTTCATCCCTATGGGGTGTCCATTTATTTTCGTTCATCGTTTTTTTATGTTTCCTTTTCGGAATAAAGTTGCCTACTGCAACCGTTTTTCAATAGTATTAAAGTTTCCCTTTTGGGGGTCAGGCTGCCTCTACAACATGCCCTTGGTACTGGGCAAAACCATTTTTTCCACGTCGCGCTTTACCGCCATTTTTATGGCCTTGGCAAAGGCCTTGAAAATGGCCTCGATCTTATGGTGTTCGTTGGTGCCCTGGGCCTTAATGTTCAAATTGGCCTTGGCCCCATCGGTAAAGGACTTAAAAAAGTGATGGAACATTTCCGTGGGCATGTCCCCCACTTTTTCCCGCTTGAAATCGGCTTCCCAGACCAGCCAGTTCCGGCCGCCAAAATCTAGGGCCACTTGGGCCAAACAGTCGTCCATGGGAAGACAGAACCCGTAGCGCTCTATGCCCAGTTTGTTTCCCAATGCGCTGTGAAACACTTCCCCCAGGGCAATTCCGGTATCCTCAATGGTATGGTGCTCATCCACTTCCAGATCGCCCTTGACCTTGATCTCCAGATCCATTTGGCCGTGCCGCGCCAGCTGGTCCAGCATGTGATCAAAAAAGGCCAGCCCGGTGTTGATATCGCTTTGGCCCGTTCCGTCCAGGTTCAGTTTAATGTGAATGTCCGTTTCGTTCGTTTTCCTGCTTACCGCAGCTGTTCTTTCCTTCAGTTTTAAAAACCCATATATTTTTTCCCAATCGTTGGTTTCCAGGGCAATGACAGGGTCCAGTTCCTCTTTTTTTACGGTGATCTCACCGGTGCCCAGTTGGGTATGGTCATTGATGAAAATGCCTTTGGCCCCAAGGTTTTTGGCCAGTTCCATATCGGTCAGGCGATCACCGATGACAAAGGAATTCTCCAAGTTGTAGTCCTCCGAAAAATAATCGGTCAACAACCCTGTTCCCGGCTTTCTTGTGCTCGAATTTTCCTGCGGAAACGTGCGGTCCAGAAAAACCTTGTCAAAGACAACGCCTTCGTTTTCAAAGGATTTTAGAATAAAGTGGTGCACGGGCCAAAAGGTGTCCTCGGGGAAGGCCTCCGTTCCCAGGCCGTCTTGGTTGGTGATCATGACCAGTTCATAATCCAGCTCCTTGGCTATTTTTCCCAGAAATGTAAAAGCCTTGGGGTAGAACACCATTTTTTCAAAGGCGTCTATCTGCTCGTCCACGGTTTCCTTGATGATGGTGCCGTCACGGTCTATGAACAGCACACGGCGTGCCCTTGTGCCCTCTGTGTGGGTGAGGGCCAAATCCTTATCTTTCCCTGGTGTACTCATGACAATTGGTTTAATGCTGCAATTAGTGTTTGGTTCTCTTCTGGTGTGCCCACGGTAAAGCGCAGGGTGTTGTGGCATAAGGGCTGCGCGGTTCTATTGCGCACCACGATTCCTTTTTTAAGGAGCTGATCGTAGCGCAGGGTGGCATTGTCCACTTGTGCCAATATGAAGTTGGCCTCCGTGGGATGGACCTTGGAAACAAAGGGAACCTCCTGCAGTACGTTGTACAGTCGCTGCCGTTCGGCGAGTATGGCCGTTATTTCCCGTTGCACCGCTTGTTGGTCCAACACGCGTTCCAGTGCCCGTTGCTGCGTGAGTTCGTTTACGTTATAGGGCGGTTTGATCTTATTGAGAACGGAAATGATTGCTACGGATGCCATACAGATTCCCAAGCGTATTCCGGCCATGCCGTAGGCCTTGGACAGTGTTTGGGTCACCACCAAGTTGGGATATTGGGACCATTGGCCCACCCAACTCGCTTGGGACGAGAAATCGATATAGGCTTCGTCCATCACCACCAGACCCTTAAAATGTTCTAGGAGATGGGCAATGCCCTGGGCCGATATGGTGTTCCCGGTGGGATTGTTGGGTGAACAGAGAAATAGCATTTTGGAATGCCCATCCGCCGTGGCCAAGATCTCTGACAGCTTGGGCTGAAAATCCGCATCCAAGAGCACTTCCCTGTTCTCCACCCCGTTGATCCCAGAGAGCACCTTGTACATTCCGTAGGTGGGCGGCAGGGTAATGATGTTGTCCATGCCCGGCTCACAAAAGGCACGGAAGAGCAGGTCCAGCACCTCGTCACTGCCATTGCCCAGCAGCAGGTTGGCCTCCGTTATGCCCTTCCGTTGCGCCAAAAGGCCCTTAAGGTTGCGTTGCTTGGGATCGGGGTATCGGTTCACCCCATTGTCGTACGGGTTCTCGTTGGCGTCCAAGAACACCATCTTGGAGCCATCCGAAACATATTCGTCCCGCGCCGAGGAATAAGGGCTCAGGCCCTTTACGTTGTCCCGTGTTATCGCATCTAAATCAAAACTCATGCTCCTTATAATTTAAGGTCCATTATTCCACTGGCCATACCGGCGGATCAAAATCATTTCAAAACTGTCCCCATCCCTTGGGCGAGGCTCAAGACAGGCTCTCCAAACGCAAGCTCACGGCATTTTTATGTGCCTGCAAGCCCTCTGCCTCCGCCATGACCTCAACGGCCTTCCCTATGGCCCGGAGGCCTTCCTTGGTTATTTTTTGAAAGGTCATGCTCTTCATAAAACTGTCCAGGTTAACCCCACTGTACTGCTTGGCATAGCCGTTGGTAGGCAAGGTATGGTTGGTGCCCGAGGCATAGTCCCCCGCACTTTCCGGGGTATAGTTCCCTATGAACACCGATCCGGCATTGACCGTGTGCTCCACATAAAAATCCTCATTGGCCACACAGACAATATAGTGCTCCGGGCCGTATTCGTTTATTAAATCTATGGCGGTTTGGTCATCTTTAACAAAGATGAGCTTACTATTGGCCATGGCCTTTTCGGCAATGGCCTTTCTGGGCAACGCCCGCATTTGCCGATCCACTTCCCGCTCCACTTGCCCTATCAGGGTCTTTGAGGTGGACACGAGAATGACCTGACTGTCCGTTCCGTGTTCTGCCTGGCTCAGTAGATCCGAGGCCACAAACGCGGCATTGGCCGTATCATCTGCCACCACCAACAATTCGCTGGGCCCTGCCGGCATGTCCATGGCCACACCGTATTTGGTCGCTATCTGCTTGGCCACGGTAACGAACTGGTTGCCGGGGCCGAAGATCTTGTACACCTGCGGTATGCTTGCCGTGCCAAAGGTCATTCCGGCAATGGCCTGGATGCCCCCCGCCTTAACGATTTTGGTGACACCGCACAACCGGGCCGTGTATAGAATGGCCGGGTGCAGGTTGCCCTCTTTGTTGGGCGGGGAACAGAGCACAATTTCCCCACAGCCCGCAATCATGGCGGGAACCGCCAACATGAGGATGGTGGAAAACAGCGGAGCCGTTCCGCCAGGGATATAGAGCCCCACCTTTTGGATCGGTCTTTTCTCTTGCCAGCAGTGTACGCCTTTGGTGGTTTCCACTTCCGTTTTTCCGATGATCTGTGCCTTGTGAAAGGTTTCTATATTGGCCTTGGCCAGTTGTATGGCCTGTTTTAGTTCTTCCGGAACCCCCTCTTCCGCCTTCTCGATCTCGGCCTTGGACACCAAGAGGGACGACAGCTTTACCCCATCGAATTTTTCGGTGCACTGCCCAATGGCGGCGTCACCATCTTGCCGCACTTTGGCGAAGATCTCGTTCACGGTCCGCTCTATGTCCGCCACGGTCTGCGTGGGTCTTTGCAATACCTGTTTCCACTCCGATCGGGGTGGGTTGTTTACCTTTTTCATCCGTTGATATTTATTTGCTTTTTAAGGTCAGACCTGCCCGTTTCGTTTCAGGCGGGTGTCATTCGCCGATCAACATTTCGGTGGGTATCCAGCATGGTCATGGCTCATTTCACATCTTGTTACATCTCCTTTGCAGCTAAAAAAACCTCCTTCATCTGTCCCGGGGAACGTGCCCTTCCCACCGGTCCTACAACCCGTTCAACAGAGGTCCGTTGGTGGGCCCGTTTTCCTTTTAAAGCACCATTTTTTCAATGGGGCAGACCAAGATGCCCTCGGCCCCTGCCTGTTTCAACTCATCGATCACCTCCCAAAAGGTGTCTTGATCTATGACCGTGTGCACGGAGCTCCAGCCCTTATCGGCCAGGGGCAGCACCGTGGGGCTGCGCATCCCGGGCAACAGGGACACAATGGCATCCAAGCGATCGTTGGGCGCATTGAGCAGCACGTACTTGGACTTGCGTGCCCGGAGCACGGATTGAATGCGGAACTGCATCTTTTCCAGAATTTCCCTGCGCTGCCGGGATATCTTTGGGGAAACCGCCAATACCGCCTCGCTCTTGAGCATCACCTCCACCTCTTTCAAATTGTTCTTGAAAAGGGTGCTTCCACTGGATACTATGTCGCAAATGCCATCGGCAAGACCAATGTTTGGGGCAATTTCAACGGAACCGTTGATGATGTGCACATCGGCATTCACCCCCTTTTCCCTTAAAAAGGTCTGTACGGTGTGGGGGTAGCTGGTGGCAATGCGCTTTCCCTCAAAATAGGCCAGACCTTCATATTTCACGCCCTTGGGCACGGCAAGGCTCACCTTGCAGCGGGAGAAGCCCAACTTTTCTGCCACCTCGATGCCGGCACCCTTCTCAATGAGCACGTTCTCACCGATAATGGCAATGTCCACCACGCCGTCTTTCAGGTATTGGGGTATGTCTCCGTTGCGGAGGTAAAACACTTCCAGGGGAAAGTTTCGGGCGCTGGCCTTCAGTTGGTCCTTTCCGTTGTCTATGGATATGCCGCAATCCTTTAATATGGATAGGGAATCTTGATTGAGCCGACCCGCTTTTTGGATCGCAATTCTAATTTTTGTCATCTGCTGTTCGTTTCTTTGAGCCTTCATAAACGGACGAAAAACAAAACCCGTTTGATTGCTCAAACGGGTTCGTAAAATATGTTGTTACAGCACATATCCTTCCTACCTCGCTTGGCCGCGCGTATGGAAATGATGGTGTGTGCTCTTGTTTTTCATTACAGGGTAAAAGTAAAATGTATTTTTCATTTTACAAAGATCCTCAGGAAAAAATTTTGGGGCCTGCCCCATTCCCAATTAATTGTTCCCGAGAATAATGGGCAATCCAGACTCGCCGCCGCCCACAACAATGACCTTGCTATTGGGCGATTCTGCCAACTTCATGGTGGCATCGATGCCCTTGTCCTGCAAAATCTTATCGGTCAGGGAGGCACTTAAGATCCGGTTGGCATCGGCCTTTCCTTGGGCCTCTATACGCACTTTTTCCGCTTCTTTGGAAGCTGTGACCAAACGGAATTCATATTCCAGGGATTCCTGTTCCTGCTTCAACTTGCGCTCAATCGCGTCCTTGATGGTGGGCGGCAGGGTCACGTCCCTGACCAAGATCTCGTTGAGCTGGATGTACTCATCTTCCACAATTTTCTTGGTCTCGTCAAAAATTTCCTGTTGGATCGCATCCCTTTTGGTAGAGTACAGTTGTTCTGGGGTATAACGGCCCACCACAGATCTTGCGGCAGAGCGTATGGTGGGGAGCAGTACCCGCTGCACGTAGGCCTCTCCCTTCTCTTGGTGCAGTTTGCCCAGCTCTGTGGCAATGGGCTGGAACCAGGCGGAAGCCTCCAACTTAATGTCCAGACCGTTGCTGGAGAGCACGTTCATCTTTTCCAGCACTTCTTGCTGCCTCACCTCATAGATGTACACCTTGTTCCAAGGTGCCACGATATGGAAACCCTCACCCAGGGGCGCCTCATCCGTGACCACACCGCCCCCGAAGGTTTTGTAGAGCACTCCCGCCTCCCCGGAGCCAATGGTAATGGCAGATTTTGAAATGATTATAAATACGACAATGGCAATAAACACTGCCGGCAATGCAATTTTAGGTAACTTATCCATATGCTTCTTTTTATTAAATTAATCCGTTGTACTTTCTTATGAACCATTCCAGGGCAAAGGCCAAGACAATGAGGGCCAACACCCATTTGTAATCCACCAAAGATACGATATTTTCTTGGCTTTTCTGGGTGGGCACGTACGCAGCGTTCGTCTTCAATTGGGTCATGAGAGCGGCATAATTGTCCAAAAAGTGGTGGGTTCCGCCGGTTCTTTGGGACAACTGTTGCAGTTTGGCATGGTCACTGGCCGCGAACTGCTTTTCCATATCAAAATCAGAGATGACAAAGCGTCCCGTTTTTACAAAAGGTTGTCCCTGCACCCCAACCTCAAAGGTGTAACCGCCCGGGGGCAAACTGCTCAGGTCCGCCTCATAGAACCCCTCTTTCATGATCATGGGGAATTCCTTGTCCGTTTCACTGTCTTGGGCCCGCACCCTGGTGGTAAGGTTGGCATTGGGGTCAAAAACGAAGGCTTCGTCAAAATAGGTTGCGGTGACCTTGGCCGCGTTGTTGCCCTCGAAGCGTTTTTCGTAGCTTATGTTAAGGCGGTCCTTAGCCGTGTTTTGGCCCATATAGCGCATTAGGTTTCCCATAAAGGCGTCAAAGGCATCAAAGTTGTCATTTTCCCTGTACACCTGCATGCGCCATTTCCAGAGCCCTTCACCCAACAACAACGCTTTTTTCTGTTCCCCTTCGGCATACACCGCCATCAGGGCGGTATTCAACGCCACGCCCTTTACCTGGGCCTCCATCAAAGGCTCGTGGGGCACGTTCCAAGAGATGGGCCCGGCCTTGCTCAGCAGCGGAGGGAAGTTGTCTGTGCTGAGACCGGAGATATCAAAAAGCCCAAAGGCCCTATTGCTTACCGGAAGTACCTCTTGTTCGGGATAGCCCAAGGTGGTGGAAAAATCTGTTTGGGCGTTGTTCAGGAAATTATAATCCGTATGGCTGCCCGTTATGATCAGGTAACTGGCGCCCTTTGCCCGTATGGTCTCAAAGATCCCGGCATGCTTTGCCGTGGGTTGATAAAGGATGAACACATCCATTTGAGATAGCCGTTCGGGCGGCGTATTGGAGGGCAATAGCACCACCTGGCGCTGTTCATTGCTCTCTATGGACTTTTTCAATGCCCCCATATCGGGGTGCAGGACATCTGATATCAGCGCTATGTTGGTCTTTTCATCCAGTACCTCCAGGTTGGCCCGCCGGGTATTGTTGGCCCGGTTCCTCTCCGAGGGAAGGGCGTTCACGGTAACCACGATCTCCTTGTCGCCCACCGAACCGGCCGTGACGTTCACCAGCACATTCTGTATCTTTTTGCTGTCGGAGAGCTGTACCGCTTCGGTGTGCACAGTTCTCCCATCCACCTTGATGCTGAGCTGGCTGCGCACCTGGCCCTGTCCCTGATAGGTCACAAAGGTGGCAATGGGGAATTTGTTCTTTAGGAAAGCATAGGTGTTGGTGTTGATGTCTCCCACCCTAAGGTCTTGATAGCGGGTGGTGTCGCCCACGGTCACGCTGTGGATGTCCATCTTTTCGTCCATGGGCAAATAGCCATAGTCGGCACCAAGGGTCTGGTTGCCATCGGTGATGAGCACTACCGCCGTGGGCTCGCGGGCATAGATTTTTTTCAGTTGGGAGAGCGCCCCGTTCACCTTGGTCTGCTTTCCGGAAAAATCAAGGGTGTCCAAAGCCCGCAATCCATCCGAGAATTGGAAGGCACTGATCTGGAAACGCTCCTTGAGGTCGGCATCCGAACGCAGCCGGGCCACCATCTCCGCAATGCTGGTTCCGCTGGTGCCCACGGAGGAGGAATTGTCCACCACCACGGCCAAATTGGGCTTTTGCAGGCTGTAGCTTTCAGTGCTCATTTTGGGGTTGATGAGAAGCAGCAACACCCCAAAGACGGCCAGACCCCGTAAAAGGGCCAACCACCCGGAAAGGGCACCCCTTGCCCGTTCCTTGAAAAAATAGTGGACATACCCAACGGCCGCCGCCACGAGGGCTGAGACAACGATCAATACTACCGTGATGGCATCCATAAACCCTTTGTTATCCGTTCCTTAAAGCATACTGGGATGGCCAGCGCAAGTGCTTTTCCTTATGTTGCCCCTAGGTGAGCATGCCACCGTCCACGTTCAGTACCTGTCCAGTGACATAGGCAGACAAATCGGATGCAAAGAACAGACAGGCATTGGCAATGTCCTCGGTACTGCCCCCTCTCTTCAGCGGAATGCCGTCTCGCCATCCCTGCACCACCTTCTCGTCCAGTTTATCGGTCATTTCGGTTTCAATGAAGCCCGGGGCTATGGCGTTGCACCGTATGTTTCTAGATCCCAGCTCCAGGGCCACGGATTTGGTAAACCCGATCATTCCCGCCTTGGAGGCGGCATAGTTGGTCTGGCCGGCGTTGCCCTTTACGCCCACCACACTGCTCATGTTAATGATGGAGCCCTGGCGTTGCTTCAGCAAGGTGCGCTGCACCGCCTTGGTCATGTTAAAGACCGATTTTAGGTTGATGTCCATCACGGCATCAAAATCGGCCTCGCTCATGCGCATCAGCAAGTTGTCCTTGGTAATGCCGGCGTTGTTGATCAGTACGTCTATCTTCCCGTCAAAATCGGACAGCACTTGGGCCACCAATTCCTCGGCGGCGGTAAAACTGGCGGCATTGCTCTTGTAGGCCTTCGCCTTGACGCCCTTGGCGGTAAGTTCCTTCTCCAATTCCAGGGCAGGCGCCTCGCTGGAACTGTAGGTAAAGGCAATGTTGGCCCCGTGGTCTGCGAACACCTGGGCAATTCCTTTTCCGATGCCCCTGCTGGCCCCGGTGATAATGACGTTTTTTCCTTGCAGTAATTTCATTTTGTTTGGTCTTATCAGTTTTTCAAAGATACCTTTTGTTCCTTGGACATGGATAAAAAAAATCCCGCTATGAACGGGATTTAGTATGGTTTTAACAGCCTTTTAGGCCATTACTTCCTTCACTTTGAGGCCAATCTCGGCGGGCGAGTCCACCACGTGGATGCCAGATTCCCTCATGATGGCCTTCTTGGCCTGTGCGGTATCATCGCTACCGCCCACAATGGCCCCGGCGTGGCCCATCGTGCGGCCCGCAGGTGCGGTTTCGCCCGCTATGAAGCCCACAATGGGCTTTTTACTGCCACTTTCCTTGTACCATTTTGCGGCATCGGCCTCCAATTGGCCGCCTATCTCACCGATCATGACCACACATTCCGTTTCGGGATCGTTAATGAGCAGTTGCACGGCCTCCTTGGTGGTGGTGCCGATTATGGGATCCCCACCAATGCCGATCGCCGTGGTAATGCCCAATCCCTGGCGCACCACTTGGTCCGCGGCCTCATAGGTAAGCGTCCCTGATTTGGAAACGATGCCCACATTGCCCTTCTTGAAGACAAAGCCGGGCATGATGCCCACCTTGGCCTCCCCTGGCGTGATCACACCGGGACAGTTGGGCCCGATCAGCCTACAGTCCTTGTCCTTTAGATAGTCGGCCGCCTTGACCATGTCGGCCACGGGGATGCCCTCCGTAATGGTGATCACCACCTTAATGCCCGCGTTGGCCGCTTCCATGATGGCATCTGCGGCAAAGGCGGGCGGCACAAAGATAATGGTGGTGTCCGCGCCCACTTTTTCAACAGCTTCCTGCACGGTATTGAACACGGGCTTGCCCAAGTGCTCCTGACCTCCCTTGCCCGGGGTAACGCCCCCCACAATGTTGGTCCCGTACTCGATCATTTGTTCGGCGTGAAAGGTGCCTTCGCTCCCGGTGAAGCCTTGAACAATTATTTTGGAATCCTTATTGACTAAAACGCTCATATTGCTGTTGATTTTTTATTTGGTTGTGCAAAAATATAGGTTTGTTAATGATTTTTAAAGCAAACAGGATGGTTATTTGTCCTCCAGGCGTCTCAACAGTTCGGGCAATTGCTTTAGGAGTGCCAGCTGTTTCAGTTTTTCCCTACTTTTTTCCACGGGGGTGCCAAAATAGGAGGTACCGCCCTTCACGGACTTGGTTACCCCGGTCTGCCCCATGACCACGGCTTTTTTTCCAATGGTAATGCCACTGTTGGTGCCCACTTGCCCCCAGAGGATCACCTCGTCCTCAATTACCACACATCCGGCGATGCCGGTCTGCGAGGCAATGAGGCATTTCTTGCCAATGCGGGTATCGTGGCCCACGTGCACTTGGTTGTCCAGCTTGGTACCGGCCCCAATGGTGGTATCGCCTCCAATGCCCTTGTCTATGGTGCACAGGGCCCCAATTTCCACATCGTCCTCGATCACCACCCTCCCGGCGGAGAGCAACTTGTCATGACCAGATGGCCTGTTCTTGTAATAAAAGGCATCGCCCCCGAGCACGGATCCGGCGTGCACAATGACCCGATCGCCCAGCACGGTATGGTCATTGAGCACCACATTGGCGTGGATAAGGCAGTCCTTTCCGATCACCACATGGTTCCCAATGAACACATTGGGCTGCACCACCGAATTTTCGCCAATGGTGGCCGTTTTTGCCAAAGGGCCATCGGCTTTGGCAAAGGGCCTGAAAAAACGGCTCAGCGCATTGAAATCATTGAAGGGGTCCTTGGAGACCAGCAGGGCCTTCCCGTTAGGGCAGTCCACTTCCTTATCGATCAAGATCACGGTGGCCTTGCTTTCCAGGGCCTTGCCGTAATACTTTGGGTGGTCCACAAAGACAATGTCACCCGCTTCCACCACGTGGATCTCGTTCATTCCCGTGACGGGAAAATCGGCCGGGCCCACATAGGGGGTGCCAATGATGTCGGCAATTTGCTTTAGGGTAAATGGGGTGGGAAATTTCAAGGGCGGAGTGTTTATTCCTTAACGCGTTCCATATAGGCCCCGTTGGAGGTGTCTATCTTAACCTTATCGCCCTCGTTTATGAACAGGGGCACGTTGACCTCTGCCCCGGTCTCCACCTTGGCGGGCTTGGTGGCATTGGTGGCCGTGTTGCCCTTAACGCCCGGTTCGGCATAGGTGACCTCCAAGACCACACTGGGGGGCATCTCCACGGAGAGGGGCATGCTGTCCTCGGTGTTGAACATGATCTTTACCACCTCGCCCTCCTTCAAGAGGCCCGGGGCATCCAGGGCCCCCTCTTGCAGGGATATTTGGTTGTAGTCTTCCGTATTCATAAAATGATAGGTCTGCCCCTCGGCGTACAAAAACTGGTAGCTGCGGGTCTCCACGCGCACATCCTCTATCTTGTGGCCGGCAGAAAAGGTATTGTCCAGTACCTTACCGGTGGAAATGCTCTTGAGCTTGGTGCGCACAAAGGCGGGGCCCTTGCCCGGTTTTACGTGCAGAAACTCTATGATCTTGTAAATGTCGTTGTTGTAGCGGATGCAAAGTCCCTTTCTAATGTCTGATGTGGATGCCATGCCTTTCTTTGGTTATGTTTTTATGTTGATGTTGTCTTTGGATGTCCTTAACTGGCACTGAAATAGCCTTTCATGATGCCGCGTTGCGAATCCCGGATAAACTGAAGAATCTCGTCCCGCTCCGGGGTGGCCTCCATTTCTGCCTCTATGATCTGGACAGCCTGGGTATTGTTGTAATTCTTTTGGTACAAAATGCGATAGATGTTCTGAATTTCCCTGATCTTGTCAGATGGGAAGCCCCTTCTGCGGAGGCCAACGGAGTTGATGCCCACATAGGACAAGGGCTCACGGGCGGCCTTTACAAAGGGCGGCACATCCTTGCGCACAAGACTGCCCCCGGTAACAAAGGCGTGTTGGCCAATGGACACAAATTGATGTACGGCCACAAGGCCCGCGAGGATCACATTGTCCCCGATGGTGACATGCCCGGCCAGGGTGCTGTTGTTGGAAAAGATGCAGTGATCGCCCACCAGACAGTCATGGGCAATGTGGCAATAGGCCATGATGAGGCAATTTTTTCCGATCACGGTCTTCATGCGGTCATTGGTGCCCTTGTGTATGGTGGCGCACTCGCGTATGGTGGTTCCGTTGCCAATGTGCACGGTGGTGTCCTCGCCATCGTATTTCAGGTCCTGTGGCGGGGCACTGATCACGGCCCCGGGGAAGATGTTGCAGTTCTTTCCTATTCTGGCGCCCTCCATAATGGTCACGTTGGACCCGATCCAGGTGCCGTCCCCAATGACCACATTGTTGTGTATGGTGGTAAAGGGCTCCACCACTACGTTCTTGGCAATTTTTGCTCCCGGGTGGATGTACGCCAGCGGCTGATTCATTTTTGGTTCTTTTTAACGATTTGGGCCATCATCTCGGCCTCGCTGACCAGTTTGCCATTGGCGTAGGCATAGGCCTGCATGTGGCAAATGCCCCTACGTATGGGAGATATGAGGCTGCAGTGGAAGATCAGGGTGTCTCCAGGCAGTACTTGACGTTTAAACTTCACCTTATCGATCTTCATGAACAGGGTAAGGTAATTTTCCGGATCTGGCACGGTGCTCAGCACCAAGATGCCCCCGGTCTGGGCCATGGCCTCTACCTGCAAGACTCCCGGCATCACGGGTGCCCCGGGAAAATGTCCCACAAAAAAGGGCTCGTTCATGGTCACGTTCTTCATCCCCACCACATGCTGGTCCGTGAGCTCCAGGATACGATCGATCAGGAGAAAGGGCGGCCGGTGCGGAAGCATGGCCATGATCTGGTGAATGTCCATCAAGGGTTGGGCGTTGAGATCGTAAGTGGGCACATTGTTGCGCTTTTCCAGCTTAATGATCTTGGCCAACTTCTTGGCGAACTGGGTGTTCACAAAATGCCCGGGCTTGGTGGCAATGACCTTTCCCTGGATACGGGTTCCCACCAGGGCCAGGTCTCCCACCACGTCCAACAATTTATGGCGTGCGGCCTCATTGGGCTGGTGCAGGGTAAGGTTGTCCAGGATACCATTGGGCTTTACCGAGAGCTTTTTTTTGTTAAAGGCCTTTTCCAGTTTTTTCATGGTGCCCTCGGAAATTTCCTTGTCCACATAGACAATGGCGTTGTTGAGGTCTCCCCCCTTGATCAGGCCGTTTTCCAAGAGCATTTCCAGCTCGTGCAAAAAACTGAAGGTCCTTGCCGCGGAAATCTCCTCTTTGAAATCGGACAAGTGTTCCAAGGTGGCGTTTTGGGTGCCCAGCACCTTGGTGCCAAAATCGACCATGGTGGTCACTTGATATTCTTTTGATGGGATCACGGTGATCTCGCTTCCGGTGGCCTCGTCCTTATAGGAAATGATATCCTTGACCACAAAGACCTCCCGATCGGCTTCCTGCTCCACAATGCCCGCCTCTTCCAGGGCCTGCACAAAATACTTCGCGGAACCGTCCATTATTGGGGGTTCCGGGGCATTGAGCTCCATGATCACATTGTCTATCTCCAGTCCCACCAAAGCGGCGAGGACGTGCTCCGAGGTCTGGATCTTGACCCCGCGCTTCTCCAGATTGGTGCCCCGTTGGGTGTTTACCACGTAATTGGCATCTGCCTCAATGACCGGCTCGCCCTCCAAGTCAACCCTTTTAAAGGCATACCCGTAGTTCTCCGCAGCGGGCACAAACTTTAGGGTAACGCTCTCACCGGTATGCAGGCCCACTCCCGTGAGCGTCACCGGTTTTGCTATGGTTCTTTGTTTCTGGGGTGTCTTCATCATCAATCCTTATTTTCAAGATTGTCCAATCTGCTCACTATTTTGGGCAGGTTTTTAAAGTGCACATAAGATTTATTGTAATCGCCATAACTCAGGGCAGGGGAACCTTGCAGTACCTCGTGGTCCTTTACATTTCTGCCAATGCCGCTCTGGGCCTGGATCTTTACGTGGTCCCCGATCACAATGTGCCCCACAATGCCCACCTGGCCGCCGATCATGCAGTGCTTGCCAATTTTTGTGGATCCGGCAATGCCCGTCTGGGCCGCGATAACGGTGTGCTCCCCGATCTCCACGTTGTGGGCGATCTGTATCTGGTTGTCCAATTTTACCCCTTTGCGCAAAATGGTGGCGCCCAAGGTGGCGCGATCAATGGTGGTGCCGGCCCCGATCTCCACATCGTCCTCCAGGATCACGTTGCCCGTTTGGGGCACCTTGGTAAAGGCACCTTCACCGTTGGGGGTAAAGCCAAAGCCATCTGCACCAATGACCGATCCGCTATGGATCACGCAGCCGTTGCCAATGACGCTTTCTGAATAGATCTTGGCGCCGGCGAACACGGTAACGCCATGGCCAATGGTAACATTGTCTCCAATGTAGGCGTTGGGGTAGATCTTTACGTTGTTGCCCACCTTTACATTGTTGCCCACGTAGGCAAAGGCACCCAAATAAAGGTCCTTCCCGAAGGTGGCGGTTTCGGAGCGGAACACGGGGTCTTCCACGCCGGTTTTGTTGTTTTTCACTTGGTTGTAGTACTCCAGCAATTTGGAGAAAGAGGTGTAGGCATCGGCCACCTTGATCAGGGTGGTGCTCAATTCTTGATCGGCCACAAAATCCTTGTTCACAATGGTAATGGAGGCCTTGGTCTTGTAAATGTAAGGGGTGTACTTTGGATTGGCCAAAAAGGTAAGCGACCCCTTTTCACCCTCCTCGATCTTGGCCAATTTATGGACGGCTACTTCTGGGTTTCCCTGCACTTCGCCTTCCAAAATGCCTGCGATCTGAGCTGCTGTAAATACCATAGGAGCAAAAGTAAGAAAAATAGTTATACCTCTAATCGCTTCGCACTAAATGGAATCCTTGGGGTAGCACACGTAGTATTTGGTCACGGTCTCGGCCAGGGCGGTAAGCACCAGATTGTCGCTCAACTTGGCCACATCGCGAATGTTCCCGTTCTTTTTCAGGATATTGATGTTCTGCCGGTCTTTGTCATAGGCCCTGTTGGACACCTTTCCCCGAAACACAAAATAGGAGGTTTCATTGGTACTGAGCTGGTATTTTTTGCGCACGGCATCGAACTTTTTCTGAAACTTGTCCCGGGCCATGGGTTCCTTTCTCAGTTTTATGTGCTGCAGGTTCCTGTCTATGACCATGCCGCAGAGTCTAGACAGCACCCTATCCGGATGGTGCCGCCACTGTTTTAAAGCGCTGAGGATATCAATATCATCCAACTCGCTGAACACCTGCAAGGTTTTTGCATCAAAATTGGAGCGGTTCACCTGGTTTTCCAGAAAAAAGCGCAAGGCACCGTTAACCGATAGGCTGCCCCCTTCTTGCATGAGTTCCCTGGCCCGTTTTAAAATGTTGATCAAGAGCTGTTCCGCGGCCACCCCGGTCTTGTGCAGATAGACCTGCCAGTACATGAACCTCCGGGCGAGCAGGAACTTTTCCACCGAATAAATCCCCTTTTCCTCCACCACCAAATGGCCGTCCACCACATTGAGCATGGTTATGAGCCGTTCGGCATTGGTGTTCCCCTCGGCCACACCCGTGTAAAAACTGTCGCGCTTTAGATAGTCCAACCGATCCATGTCCAACTGACTGGACACCAACTGGTTCAAGAACTTCTTGGGGTGCTTTCCCGTAAAGATGGCAATGGCCAAGGACAGTTTGCCCTTAAATTGCTCATTGAGCGCCTTCATGAACTGCAGGGAAATGTACTCGTGGTCCACCCCTTTGGCCAAACTGTGCTCCATGGCATGGGAAAAGGGACCGTGGCCAATGTCATGCAGGAGAATGGCAACGAAGAGGCCCTCCCGTTCCCGATCGGTAATGGCCACGCCCTTGAACTGAAGCACCTGTACGGCGCGCTGCATGAGGTACATGCTGCCCAGGGCGTGGTGAAACCGGGTGTGGTGGGCGCCGGGATAGACCAGATAGGACAGTCCCATTTGGGAAATGCGCCGCAGCCGCTGAAAATAGGGATGGTCTATAAGATCAAAAATGAGCGGACTGGGTATGGGTATAAATCCGTAAATTGGATCGTTGAAAATTTTTAGTTTGTTGGGGCTTGCCAAAACAGTGGGGTTCTAATTCAATTAAGGGCAAATTTAGGCAAATTGGCCGCACCGCCATAGCTTAAATGTTTGCCGCCCGCAAAAGACCATTGGCCCCATTGTTGCGTACATACCAAAGAGAGCAACGCCAAAAGAGAACATGATATGAGCAAAATACAGATCCTCTGGGTAGATGACGAGATCGATCTACTGAAGCCCCACATCCTTTTCCTGGAAAGCAAGGATTATGTAGTGCACAGCTGCAAGAGTGGCCAGGAAGCGCTGGAATACTTGGAAGAACGCCCTGTGGACATTGTTTTCCTGGACGAGAACATGCCGGGCATCTCGGGACTGGAGACCCTGTCCGAAATAAAAATGGGGAACGCCTCCCTCCCGGTGATCATGATCACCAAGAGCGAGGAAGAGTTCATCATGGAAGAGGCCATAGGCTCCAAAATAGCCGACTATCTCATTAAGCCCGTGAACCCGAACCAAATCTTGCTTTCGCTAAAGAAAAATTTGGACCATTCCCGTCTCATTTCCGAAAAGACCACCAGCAACTACCAACAAGAGTTCAGGAAAATAGCCATGGACCTTTCCATGGTGAACACCCACGGCGAATGGGCCGAGCTCTACAAAAAGCTCATTTATTGGGAACTGCAACTGGAGCAGATCGAGGACAGTGGCATGTTTGGCATCCTGGAGTCCCAAAAGGTGGAGGCCAACCAACAATTTGGCAAGTTTGTGGACCGCCACTATGAAGATTGGTTCACCGACGCGGACGGCCCCGTAATGTCCCACACCCTCTTTAAAAAATGGATCGCCCCCGAAATGGAGGGAGCCAACACCCTGCTCATTGTGGTGGACAACCTTAGGTACGATCAGTGGTACGCCTTTGAGGACATCCTGTCCCCCTTTTACAAAAAGACGAAGGAACACAGCTATTACAGCCTCCTGCCCACGGCCACCCAATATGCAAGGAATGCCCTTTTTTCCGGACTTACGCCGCTGGATATGGAAAAAAAATATCCCAAATGGTGGAAGAACGATACCGAGGAAGGCGGCAAGAACCTGTTTGAGGCCGAGTTTCTGGGCGAACAGCTGAAGCGCCTGGGCAAGGACATGAAGTGGGACTACCACAAGATAAGCAGCTTAAAACAGGGCAAGCAGCTCTCCCAGAACTTTAGGGCGCACAAGGACAACGACCTCACGGCCATTGTGTACAATTTTGTGGACATGCTCTCCCACGCCAGGACCGAGATGGAGGTGATCAAGGAATTGGCCAGCAATGACAAGGCCTACCGCTCCCTGACCAAGAGCTGGTTCCGGAACTCGCCCTTGTTGGAGATCATACAGCAAGCACAGCAGATGGGGATGAAGCTGATCATTACCACCGATCACGGCACCATTAACGTAAAATCGCCCTCCAAGGTGATCGGCGATCGGGAGACCAGCCTAAACCTGCGCTACAAGACCGGAAGGAGCCTCACCTATGACGATGCCGATGTGCTGGCCGCCAAGGACCCCAAGCGCATCCATTTGCCCAACATAAACGTGAGCAGCTCCTATATCTTTGCCAAGAACGATCTGTTTTTTGCCTATCCCAACAATTACAACCATTATGTGAGCTACTACCGGAACACCTACCAGCACGGCGGGGTAAGCCTGGAGGAAATGATCATTCCGTTTGTGGTGCTGGAGCCCAAGTGAGATGATGGATGTATCGTTGAAAGGAAGCTCTGGGACATCGCCTTGGGCCTGTTTCCTGGGGTGCCGTGTCTTGATATTTGTGCGCTCCCTATTCGGTAGCTCGGAGGCCCATCCCCTTTGTTATGGTTTTTAATGCACGCAGAAGGATACGCTACCATCCAATGGCAAGCTTGGACCTCGATGTGTTTTTGGGAAACGCTGACAACGTTATTTCGCTGCGATCGTGGAGCCCCCATTGGCGGGCCTCCAACTCTTTTTAAATCTTTATGTAACTTGAGCCATAAAAGAATCAAGATGACTCGCTTGGGCATGGCCCTGGCATTACTACTGTGCATAAACCACCTATGTTGCAGGGCCCAGGCCAACGGCAATGAAACCGATTTTACTGGGTACCATGGCTTCATCGACGAAAAGGTATTACTTCAACAACCTTAACTTCATCAATTCAAGCAAGATAAAATACCGTTCAAAAGACGATGTTTTTGGACGTCTGGACCAACCTTTGGACACTATCTCAAAAAGAAGAAAAGAAATATACTACGATATGCCTGATGCGCTGAACGCCAAAATACGCGCTCATCAAAAATATGGTTTAAAATTTTACCTATCCATATTATGTTCATCATTACGGAAAGCTACCCACTGGCGCTAGCGTCCCGACCGTGCCAATGGTTCGCACTGTGTTTTGGCGTAGGGTAATTCTTAGTGCAGCGCATCTGTAAACGCACGCTGGCGCAAGCGTTCCGCTTATGCCACACCCCGGTAAGCGGCAACACCTTTAACGAAGAAAACACCTATCCCTTTGCGATGTCTGAACAACATAAGAGAAATGGACCTCTGGATTTGGAAGGGCCGCATCTTGGACAGGAGTACTTGGTTTTGACCAAACGCTCCGGTACGAGCGTGACCCTCTCCCAGCGGCGGTGTTGGTGATACCACGCTAATTCCTGTAAGATCAAAGAGGTTATGTGGTGGCCAGCAACCTACCCCTTAAAACCTCGCTTTAAAATTCAGGGCATTATGCTTGTTCTTAAAGGTCCCTGGAACAGCCGTTGGGCTGGGAACGCCCAGACCTGGTTTATACTGAAGTTCCAAAAACAGGTTGGATTTTACTTCTTTGCCCAGACCCACGTTTAAATTCATCATTGGCTTTTGGGTGCCACCGGGCGTGATGCCCAATACCTGATGAATTTCCCCACCCACAAAAAGATAGGTTTTTGGATCAAAAAAATATTTTGCGGCCAAACCTACGCCCACTTGCTCTAAAGCTCCCGCCTTAAAATAGCTCCGCTCTAGCCTAAGGGCGAGGTTGGTCATCATGGGAAAATCTGCCGTGCCGCTCACAAACTGTTCGTCATTGACCCCTTTGGGCATGTCCATATTGAACTGTAGCAGCCTATTGCCGGGATTTCGTTCGGAAATGGTGGGTTTTTCGGATGGACTTTGCGCCATAAGCGCGTAACAGGCAAAGAAAGAGACAGAAAAAATTAGGGGCCGGCGCATAAAAGGTTGGATTGGAATACGTTAATTCCTTTAAAGATAGTAATGAGCCTCGAGCCATATTGCCATTGTTTTCTTAAAATTGTGCTCTTTAGAAAACCTGATGCAGGTGAATCAAGGCAACCACCCAGAAAATGAAATGCCAATCGCTTTTTTTGGTTTCAAATTGAAAACACCCAGCTCCAAGGATAACGTCCAGAATCACCAAACAACCCAGAACAAACGTTCATCCTGTCCCCTGCTGGGACGCAAACAACACGTTAGCAGTGCCGCATCTACCTAACTAAAGTAGGCGTACCAGTGCACAAACACCCCATTATTTAAAAAGATAAAGATCGATGGCCTTGATCAAAAAATACCCCAAGGGAAGCCCAACGACATAGCCGATAAAATAGACTAGGAAAGTTTTGAAAGAATGTATCTTATTCCTGAACATCGTGCTTTTTTTTTCTATGTTAATGTTAGTGGCCCAAAGATATAAAAAAAATCAAAACAGTATGAATGGCGAAAAATAGCTTTCATTGCTGGGACAGGCGAGCGAGTTACGCCACTGCACTCACGGTCTTCATTGCCCGGCGGGCCCTCCTTTCCCTAAGGATTTGGAGGGTAGCCCTCCCCGACCTTATTTTTGGAACATAACCCAGCCCCATGCCCAAGCCCCAATACCGCGTTTATGTGATCGAGCTGTCCAAGCGCGTCTTTACGGAAAACAAAAAATTTAGGGAAGCCAATCCGCAATACAACGGGGTGCAGCAATGCCTGTATGTGGGGATGACCAGTAAAACGCCCCAGGAACGTTTCTTGGAGCACAAAAGCGGACACCGGAACAAGAAGGGCCATCGCCTATCGTCCTCCATCGTAAGGGGGTACGGACAGTACCTGCGCGGCAGCCTGTACCAGCACCTGGCGCCCGTGGCCACAAGGGCCGAGGCCCTGAGACTGGAAAAGGCCCTGGCCCTGGAACTAAGGCGCAAGCGCCATGCCGTGTGGTTCAACTAACGGGGGCGGGGCCTACTTGCTCAGGTACATTTTTCGCCTGGCGTAGAGGTTGTAAAAATCATCGTCCTTGAGGCTGTCTATGAACAGGATGCTCTCTCCCGTGCTCTTCATCTCGGGGCCCAGGTTCTTGTTCACGTTGGGAAACTTGTTAAAAGAGAAGACCGGTTGCTTTATGGCATAGCCCTCCAGCTGCGGATCAAATTTAAAATCCTTCACCCTTTTTTCGCCCAACATCACCTTGGTGGCATAGTTTACGTACGGTTCCTTGTAGGCCTTGGCTATAAAGGGAACGGTACGGGAGGCCCTTGGGTTGGCCTCAATGATATAGACCATGTCATCCTTTATGGCAAACTGTATGTTGATCAGCCCCACCGTGTTCAGGGCCAGGGCAATTTTTTTGGTGTGGTCCTTGATCTGCTGCATCACAAACTCGCCCAGGTTAAAGGGCGGCAGGGTGGCATTGGAATCCCCGGAGTGGATGCCACAGGGCTCAATGTGCTCCATGATGCCAATGATGTACACCTCCTCCCCATCGCAAATGGCATCGGCCTCGGCCTCTATGGCGCCATCCAGGTAGTGGTCCAGCAACAGTTTGTTGTTGGGTATCTTGCGCAGGAGGTCCACCACGTGGGCCTCCAGGTCCTGCTTGTTGATCACGATCTTCATGCCCTGGCCGCCCAGCACGTAAGAAGGCCTCACCAACAGCGGAAAACCCAGTTCATCTGCCAGTTGTAGGGCCTCATCCGCCGTCTCTGCCACTCCGAACTTGGGATAGGGAATGTTGTTCTCCTGCAAAAGGGTACTGAAGCTGCCGCGGTCTTCGGCCAGGTCCAGGGACTCAAAACTGGTGCCAATGATCTTTATGCCATACTTGCTCAATTTCTCGGCCAGTTTCAGGGCCGTTTGCCCGCCCAATTGCACAATGACGCCCTCTGGCTTTTCATGCCTGATGATGTCGTAGATGTGCTCCCAAAAAACAGGTTCAAAGTAAAGCTTGTCTGCCGTGTCAAAATCCGTGGAGACCGTTTCGGGGTTACAGTTGATCATGATGGTCTCGTACCCACATTCGGCCGCGGCCAGTACCCCGTGCACGCAACAATAATCGAACTCAATGCCCTGTCCTATGCGGTTGGGTCCGGAACCCAGCACCACAATTTTCTTTTTGTCCGTTACCTTACTGTCGTTCTCCACATAGCGCGTACCGTCGGCCAGCTCGATCTCCGCTTCAAAGGTGGAATAATAATACGGCGTCATGGCCTTGAACTCTGCCGCACAGGTATCTACCAACTTATAGACCCTGTTGATGTTTAGCTCGGTGCGCTTGTTGTACACTTCGCTCTCGTAGCATTCCAGCATGTGGGCGATCTGCCGGTCCGCGAACCCTTTTTGCTTGGCCTCCAACAAGAGGTCCTTGGAGAGGGTGGCAATGGTATATTTTGATATTTCTTTCTCCAACTGATGCAGTTCCTCGTACTGTTTCAGGAACCACATGTCTATTTTGGTGATTTCATGGATCCTGCTCAGGGGGATGCCCATCTGTATGGCATCGTACAGGACAAAGACACGGTCCCAACTGGGCACGGTGAGCTTGCTTATGATCTGGTCGTAGTCCTTGTACCCCTTCCCGTCTGCGCCCAGGCCGTTGCGTTTGATCTCCAGCGATTGGGTGGCCTTGTGCAGCGCCTCCTGAAAGGATCGGCCAATGCCCATGACCTCTCCCACGGATTTCATCTGCAGCCCTAGGGTACGGTCCGATCCCTC
Source organism: Maribacter aquimarinus (assembly GCF_047345505.1). Classification (NCBI taxonomy): domain Bacteria; kingdom Pseudomonadati; phylum Bacteroidota; class Flavobacteriia; order Flavobacteriales; family Flavobacteriaceae; genus Maribacter; species Maribacter aquimarinus. The sequence continues at coordinate 233,466 of NZ_JBLFEO010000001.1, forward strand.
GAACTTATCAAAGTTCCAACGCGGTATTTTCACGATCACATAATCCAAGGTGGGCTCAAAGAGCGCCGAGGTGGATCGGGTGATCTGGTTGTCCAGCTCGTCCAAGGAGTAGCCAATGGCCAGTTTGGTGGCGATCTTGGCAATGGGGTAGCCCGTGGCCTTGGAGGCCAGGGCCGAGGAACGGGACACCCTGGGGTTGATCTCAATGGCAATGATCTCTTCTTTTTCGTCCGGGCTCACGGCGAACTGCACGTTGCAGCCCCCTTCAAAATCGCCAATGCTGCGCATCATGTGAATGGCCATGTCCCTCATTTTTTGGAAAGTGCGGTCAGACAGGGTCATGGCCGGGGCCACGGTAATGGAATCCCCGGTGTGGATGCCCATGGGGTCCATGTTCTCAATGGTACAGATAATGACCACATTGTCATTTTTGTCGCGCAGCAGTTCCAACTCGTATTCCTTCCACCCCATCAGGGCCTTGTCTATCATGACCTCGTGTATGGGCGATATTTCCAGGCCATGGCTCAGGAGGGCATCAAAATCTTCGGGCTGGTACACAATGGAGGCCCCTGCCCCGCCCAAGGTGTACGACGCCCGGATCACCAAGGGAAAGCCAAACTTTTGGGCAATTTCCTTGCCCTGCAAAAAAGAGGTGGCGGTGGCCTGTGGCGCCATGCCCACGCCAATGTCCAGCATCAGTTCCCGGAATTTTTCCCGGTCCTCGGTAATGTTTATGGCATCTATGTCAACCCCTATGAGCTCTACCCCAAAATCTTCCCAAATGCCCTTTTTATCGGCCTCTATACAAAGGTTCAAAGCCGTTTGGCCACCCATGGTGGGCAGTACCGCGTCTATCTGCGGATGGGCCTTTAGTATTTCCACGATGGATTTCGTGGTGAGCGGTTTTAAATAGACGTGATCGGCCATGGAGGGATCGGTCATGATCGTGGCCGGATTGCTGTTGATCAAGACGGTCTCGATGCCATCTTCCCTGAGGGAGCGTAGGGACTGTGACCCAGCGTAATCAAATTCGCAGGCCTGGCCAATGATGATGGGGCCGGAGCCAATGAGCAGTATGCAGTTTAAATCTTTTCGTTTTGGCATGATCTACAGTGTTTTGGGTAATAGGGTCTGTGCAATGGATGCCCCAAGGGCGCCGTGGGGCCAAAAAAAAGGTGCTACTTCCATAAAGTAACACCTTCGTATTTTGTATGATGGCAATATCATCTATTTTTTATGTCTAAGCTCAGAGGATACGGTGAGTTTTTTTCTTCCCTTGGCCCTTCTTCGTGCCAAGACCTTTCTTCCATTGACAGAGGCCATGCGCTCCCTGAACCCATGTTTGTTCTTTCTTTTTCTTTTAGAGGGCTGGTATGTTCTTTTTTGTCCGGGCATGTCTTAAAAGATTTTCTTTTGTTAGCGGCCTACGGAATCTTCCGTAAAACTGGGCGCAAATATACAAAGACTTTTGTCTTTGGCAACAGGAATCAAAAAAAATAATTTTTGCCCCATGGCCATAAGGAAAACCAAGGTTTTCGCTAGTTTTGCAGGGTTAAAAGAGAAGGCCGGTGGCGGTGCTCCAAACACGCAATGGCGCAGGGCCGGTAAAGCAAACCACCTCGGGGCAAGCCCACGGGGCATTCATTAGAAACTGAATATTAATTTCGAGGCAAGCCTTGGAGCATCAAACCCTTTGGCGGTGCCAATGAAATCAGCAAAACCTTAAACCACCATTATGTTCAATAAAAATATAAAATTGGTCATTGCGGCCTTGATCGTTGCGTACGCCATCTACCAATTCATTGAAGGCTATGTTGGCAATGGCATTTTCCTGATTCTTTTGGCCGGTATCTTCGTGTTCCTTTACTATAGAAACGAGATGATCTTATTGGCCTTCCTGCGCATGCGAAAACAGGATATGGCGGGCACCAAGAAATGGCTGGACAAGATCAGGAACCCAGAAACGGCACTGACCACCAAGCAGCAGGGGTACTACAATTACCTCCACGGCATCATTTTTTCACAGACAAATCTCACCACGGCCGAAAAATACTTCCGTAAAGCACTGAAATTGGGGCTTACCATGGATTATGACGTGGCCATGGCCAAATTGAGCCTGGCGGGCATTTCCATGCAAAAGCGCCGAAAACGGGAGGCCACCCAATTGCTGCGCGAGGCCAAGAAGTTGGACAAGAACAACATGCTCACCGAACAGATCAAGATGATGCAACAGCAAATGAAAAAGATCTGAGCTGTGGCAGACCTTGCGCCAAATGCGTCCCGGGCCCCTAGCGCTCCTTATTGCACAATGCCCTTTTCCGTAAGGTAACGTGCCAATTGCTTTCCGTAGGATTTTGCCGTGCCCTTGATGGAGGCATAGTTGGATACGGCAGATTGCCCGCTCCACACCAAGGCCTCTTCCCTGCGCTGTACCCCGGTGTCGTAGAGGTTGGCCTCAATGATGTATTCCTTTTCCGTGGTGTAGTAGTCCGGGGTCTGCACATAACCGTAGGTCCTGAAGATAAAACCGCCCGCCCGGGCAAAGCCCGTGGGATAGGTCATCGCGGTGCCGGGATTGTACACTTGTTTGTCCCGTACATTTACCAAACTAAGCACCAGCACCCCGTCCACTTCCTGCTCCTTTAGCCGCTTTACCAACTGCTCTTCCTGCCATTCCGATTCCCCTGCCACCAGGGAAACAATGTTCATCCCGGTAATGGCGTCCTGGCCCTGGTTCACCAATTGCGCCACAATGGCTTCCTCGGCCTCTTGCCTTACCTCCATGTCCTTGCTCACCACGAGCACGGTAAGTTTATCAAATTCCTTTCCGTTATAGTTCTCCTTGGTCCATTCCGAGGCCATCATGTTCTTAAGGCCGCCACAAGACGACAACAAAACCAAGGCACTGAGAAAAAAGAGCCGTGTTGCTTTCATATCCGTATCGTTTTTTTTTGAGGCTGCAAAATAAGGAAAAAATGGTTTTCCAGATGCGTGCCGATGCTGGGTGGTGGGAAGTACGAAGTTAGAAGTTAGAGGTTAGAGGTTAGAGGTTAGAGGTTAGAGGTTAGAGGTTAGAGGTTAGAAGTTAGATGTACGAAGTGGGAAGTGCGAAGTGGGAAGTGCGAAGTGGGAAATACGAAGTTTGATGTACGAAGTGGGAACCATTGAGCATTGAGCATGAACTCTGGGAGGTCGTTCTTCTGACTTGGGCCGATGGGATGAAGATTGGCCTTCAACCTTATACCTTTGGCGTTCAGTCTTGATTCTTCTTTAAATTATGTGCTGAGAGGCTGTTTTTGTGATTTGGGTCAATGTCGGTCAATTTGGGCCTTTATGGGCTCCGATGTCTTAAGCCGTGTCCCTCAGGCCCTGAGCACAAAGTCCTACGTCGTCAATCTCTCCACATTGTTCCCTTGTTCCCCACCAAGTGGCGCGCCCGCCGCAGAAACCGGCCATCGGGAAACATCGTCTATTTGGTCTCCCTGTAAAATCCTTTGTTGGGAATGGTAATGCTATACTTTTTGCCGGAGGCGTTGTTTAGATGGTTCTCCCTTAGCCAGGGATTGTGCCTTTTTAAAATCTTGTAGGTAATGCCGTATTCCTGGGCAAAGTCGGTAAGGTTGGCAATGGGTTTGTCCACCTCTACCGTAAAGGAGGGCGCCGCTTGGTACAGATCCTGTTCGTCTATGTAAAAACCATACTTTTCCGGATGGCTCAGGATTTCCTTGATGGCCATGATCCTAAAGACGTACCTACCGGTTTCCTCACTCATGAGCAGATCATAGTAATCATCCACCTCCTGGGCGGCCATGAACTTGTTGATCGCCCCGGGTCCAGCGTTGTACGCCGCCGCGGTGAGCGTCCAACTACCGTAGCGTTTTTTCCATCTGTTAAGGTATTCACAGGCCACTTCGGTGCTTTTTTCCAAATGGTAACGCTCGTCCACATTGCTGTTTACCTCCAGGCCGTATTCCTTTCCGGTACCGCGCATGATCTGCCAGAAGCCCGTGGCGCCCGCCGGTGAGACCACGTTGGTCAGGGCACTCTCCGCCACCGCGAGGTACTTAAAATCGTCCGGAATGCCATTTTTGGCCAAAATGGGCTCAATGACGGGAAAGTATTTATGGGCGCGCTTCATGAGCAACAGGGCGTTGGACTGCCAGTAGGTGTTCACCAAAAATTCTCGGTCCACCCGCTCCATGACCTCGGGGTCTTCCTGGGGCACGGCCTCCCCGGCAAAATTAAGGTCTTCCGGAATGGCAATGGAAGAGATGCGGTATTCCCGGGCCACATGTTTTTGCACACTGTCGCTAGGCGCATCAACCTTGGCGCCCTTGGTTTTGGCAGCCGTATTGGAATCGGGTGCCTTTACCGCAAATACCAAGGTTCCCACAATGAAAAGAATACCACAGAACATTAAAAAGGATTTCAATATTTTCATTTCTGACGAATTAAAAAGGATTTGGTCCGGTTAAAAAATGGGGCCTTTTACCGTTCTGGGAAGGTCTTCTCCCCTAGCTGCAATGCCCCTACCTGTCTCAAAGGTATTAAATAGAACTGTTTTCTTGCAAGATAATTGTGGGCAAGTGCTCATTGAACCACTTTGCCCTGTGAATGATCATGGTATGGGTGGCATTCTTTACCACCAGGCAATTGGTGGGGTTGGCCAGGGGGAAAACGGTGTCCTTGTCCCCGTGAATGTGCACCAGGCCGGCAGGCGGATGCTCCTGTTTCCAATTCACCGTCTTGTCAATGCACCAGTCCAAATACGCCTTGTCCCGCACGCTCAGGTAGCGCTCATACAGTTTCAGCCGCTTGGTAACGGCTTCTCCAAACGCATATTTTGCCAACAGTTCCACATTGTTCACCAAACCGGTGGGCAATAGCTTGTGCGCCTTGGTGTAACGGGCAAACAACATTTTTTTTGGCAACTCTGCGGTGCACTTTACACTGCTTACAATGATCGTTTTTTTAACGTGGACCATACGGGCCATTTCCTGCACCAAAATACCGCCAAAGCTCACCCCCAAAAGCACTGGGTTATCGTGCACAATATGGCGGGTCATCAACCGGGCGTATTCCTGCAGGGTCATCTTTGGTGTGGGCAGCTCCCATTCCAAGTAAACACATTCAAAACGGGAGGCATCCAATTTTATGTGCTCAAAAATGGCAGGGCCGGCGGCCATTCCCGGCATAAAATAAACTGCAATTTTGTGGGGCCGTTTTGAATTTAACATCGTTTAAAAATAGGATTTTCACCAAATTTTGGTTAAATTTGCTCACTTTGGCCATTAAAATGTTATTTTTTTTCGGCTGGTTTTTAAAGAACCGTGAGCATTACGATTGGGGAACATCGTAATTTTTTTGTCTTAGACCAACACTAAATTATACTATATGAACAATGTTACCATCACTGACAATGCTTTCTTGCGCCAATTTGAAACAAAAATTGACGGGCACCTGGCCAAAATAGAGTATTCATCCCAAGAAAGAAAAGTTTTCCTGACCAAGTTCATTGTACCGGAAGAAATCAGTCAAGAGGGCTTCAAGGAAGATTTCATCAAGGCGGTGTTGCACCATCTCCAAGAAAAGAACCTCCGTGTGGTTCCCACAAGTCCGCAAATAGCCGGTTTCTTAAGGAAGAACAGGCAGTACAAAGAAATGTTACCGGTGGGCATACGCATTTAGACCGAATTGAGCCTCCCTTCCCGGGAGGTTTTTTTTTGCCCTTCTTCGTCCTTCCTTCCGCCCATCCATTCAAAGCGCACCAACCCATCCGTGTCTATTTGGGCAAGGACCACTCGGTGCAGGGTGTTCACCAGCTGCGGATTCCAAGGCGCCTTTACCTTCACGTAGTTTTCCGTGAAGCCGTGAATGTAGCCTGCCTTGTTCTCACTTTCAAAGAGCACTTCGCGCTCCGTTCCCAGTTGACTTTCATAGAAGGCCCTTCTTTTTTTAACGGACAGGGCGCGCAACATCTTACTGCGTTTGTTCCGTACCTTTTGGGGCACCACCCCGTCCAGGCCAACCGCCTCCGTATTGTCTCGCTCGGAATAGGTGAACACGTGCAGGTAACTTATGGGCAGTTCATTGAGAAAATGGTAGGTTTCCAAAAAGAGGTCGTCGGTTTCCCCGGGAAAGCCCACGATCACATCCACCCCTATGCAACAATGGGGCATGGCCTCCTTGATCTGTTGTACCCTGTCCCGGTAAAGGGCCGTCATGTACCTGCGCTTCATAAGCTTCAACAACACATCGCTGCCGCTTTGCAGGGGAATGTGAAAATGGGGCACAAAGGCGTTGGGCCGTGCCACGAAGGCTATGGTCTCGTTCTTTAAAAGATTGGGCTCAATGGAAGATATCCGCAAGCGCTCAATACCGGGCACCGTGTCCAAGGCCTTCACCAAGTCCAAAAAGGTATGCTCGTGGCGTTTGTTGCCAAATTCGCCCTTGCCGTAATCACCAATGTTAACCCCGGTGAGCACAATTTCCCGTATCCCCTTATTGGCTATTTCCCTGGCATTGGCCAGGACATTGTCCAGGGTATCACTGCGGGAAATGCCCCGTGCCAGGGGAATGGTGCAGTAGGTGCATTTGTAGTCACAGCCATCCTGCACCTTGAGAAAGGCTCTGGTACGGTCGCCAATGGCATAGCTTCCCACGTAGAAATCGGCCTCTTCTATGGAGCAGGAATGCACCTCTGCGCGTCCCGAACGGTCTTGGGGCTGGTTAAAAAGCCCGTTGACGTACTCCGTGATGTTAAACTTTTCGGTGGCCCCCAAAACCAGGTCCACCCCGTTCACCTCGGCCAGTTCCTCGGGTTTCAACTGGGCATAGCAACCAATGGCCGCCACCACCGCCTCCGGGTTTGCCTTTTGGGCCTGGCGCACCACGGTCTTGAACTTTTTGTCTGCGTTTTCTGTAACGGAGCAGGTGTTGATCACGTACATGTCTGCCCGTTCCGTAAAGGGCACGCGCTCAAAGCCCTCCTCCTCAAAACTTCTGCCTATGGTGGAAGTTTCGGAAAAATTGAGCTTGCAGCCCAAGGTATAGAATGCCACTTTCCTTTTCATCTGGAGCCAACCTTTTTGTAAACGTGCAAAGATACGGTTTTGACCTAGATTGATGGGAAGCCTGTTTTAGGGCGTGCAGCACCCCAAATACTTTTGCCACCATCAATGGTCAGGGGTATGCCCGCTGCCGTGGGACAGGGCCATCAAGGGGAGAGCCAAGGCCCATAGCTAGGAATAATTGCGCCATTCTTGGGTTAGATCGAAGACGTGGAACAAAATATCGGCCTCCACGGCATTGAATTCCACCCCTCTTCTGGCCATCATCACCTCTGCGGCCTCAAAGGCCTTGGTGGGCATATAGGTGCTGAAACCGGAGGCCCCGCCCCAACTAAAGCTGGGTATGAAGTTTCGGGGGAAACCGGGCACATAAATGTTGCAGTTTACGCCCACCACCGTGCCGGTGTTGAACATGGTATTGATGGCAGATTTGCTGTGGTCGCCCATCATGAGGCCGCAAAACTGCAGCCCGGTCTGCTCAAAGCTCCGGGTGCCATAGTTCCAGGCCCGCACCTTGGCGTAATTGTTCTTTAGGTTGGAATTGTTGGAGTCCGCGCCAATGTTGCACCATTCCCCCAGCACCGCATTGCCCAGATAGCCTTCATGCCCTTTGCTGCTGTAGCCAAAGATCACGGCATTGCTTACCTCCCCACAGACCTTGCTGTGCGGGCCAATGGTGGTATCGCCATAAATCTTTCCTCCCATTTTCACCACGGCATGCTCACAGAGGGCCAACCCGCCACGGATAAGGCTGCCCTCCCATACCTCTGCATTTTTGCCAATATAGATGGGCCCGTCGGTGGCGTTCAAAATACTGTATTCCACCTTGGCACCAGGCTCCAGAAAGATGCGTTCGGGGCAAATAAGGCTATTGGTGGCAGAGATGGGCTCGCTCTTACGGCCTTTGGTAAGCAGTTCAAAATCGGCCTCCAGGGCCGCCCCATTTTTGGAAAAGATGTCCCAGGTGCGTCTTATCTCCACCAATTCGCCCTTAAAGGGGACATTTTCAAAACTGTTCACCGCCTCCCGATCGGGATCACCGGAGGTGCAATAGGCCACGAGGGTGTCGCCCGCCATTAACTTTTGGGAGGCTCCCAAAAGACCAATGGCCTTGACCAATTTTGGGTTGGGAAGCAGGGCCGCATTGATGAAGGTGTTCTCGGCGGCGGTGCGCATGGGAAACTTAACGCTCAGGTAGGCTTCCGTCTTACAGGAAGCCGTGGTGCCCAAATGGGCCTCCCATTTCTCCCTGATGGTAAGAATGCCCATGCGAATATCGCAAACGGGACGGGTAAAGGTAAAGGGCAAAAGATGTTCCCGGGCGGGACCATCAAAAAGTATGGGGTTCATGGTGTCGGTGGTTTTGGGCAAAATTAAGAAATCTTAAAGCTCAGGAACATTTGTTTGGACAATCATCCAAAAAAAATGGGTGAAAACCATCTCTTGGCCCTGGCGGCCCAGGGCACTTCCCACGCCCACCAAAAAAACCCCCAGTGGAAGCCACTGGGGGTCTCGTGTGCATCTAAAAAAAACGTTGCTACTCCTCCTGTTTGGAGGGCTTGGCAAATTTTTTGTACTTGTTCTTGAACTTGTCTATACGGCCGGCCGTATCCAACAATTTGGCCTTACCGGTATAAAAGGGATGGGAAGTTCTGCTGATCTCCAATTTTACCAAGGGGTATTCCACGCCATCCACTTCCAAGGTCTCCTTGGTGTCTGCGGTGGATTTGGTGATGAACACATCTTCGTTGCTCATATCCTTGAAGGCGACCAACCTATAATTTTCAGGGTGAATTCCTTTTTGCATTATGTTACTTTTTGTGCCCCCATTTCCAACAGCGGCTATTTTCAGGGGGCAAATTTAATTAATTTCTTGGGATAGCACGATTAAAATAGAGAAATATCCCCCAAAAAAAACAACCTGACTGTAACTTTTGGTACATTGCCCCTACCAATGGCATACAGTAACAACCAAAAACAAAAGAACATGGAACAGAACAGACCAACCACCGGAAAGGTATCACTGAATTTTGGACTATTGACGGGCGCTGTGGGCATTGTATTTGGCCTAATGCTCTACTTTGCGGACATGCACTACGAACGCGGTTTTGCCGTACAGACCATACAGATATTGATTTTGGTGGCCGGGATCATCGTGGGCATTGTACAGTTCAAGAAAATGAACTTGGGCTTTTTAACGCTATCGGAAGCGTTGAAGGTGGGTGCCGGAGTGGCATTGATCGCTGGCATCCTGGGCCTCGTCTATTTTTTCTTCCTCTCTAACGTCATCGAGCCAGACTACATGGACAACGTATTTGAATTGGGCAAGGAAGAGGCGATGGCCGCCAACCCCAGTTTAACCGAGGAGCAGATGGACCAAGGCATTGAAATGCAAAAAAAGTTTGCCTGGATCTCCTATCCGATCATCCTCATATTCAACATCATCATTGGGCTGGTCGTGGGCCTCATCGTGGGGCTGATCATGAAAAAAGAAGAACTGGCAGACGAGTAACAGCGGCATTTGTCTTATTTTTGACGGGAATTCCCAGAAGGTCGCCATGCAGCTATCCATCGTCATTCCCTTATTGAACGAAGAAGAATCGCTCCAAGAACTGCACGATTGGATCGTCTCGGTGATGACAGACCACGGGTTTACCTATGAAATCCTTTTTGTGGACGATGGCAGCAGTGATGCCTCTTGGGACATCATCATGAAACTGGCCAAGGGGAACCCCAACGTCCGGGCACTGAGGTTTCAACGCAATTTTGGCAAGTCGCAGGCCCTACACGCCGGATTTGGCCAAGCCCAGGGCGATGTGGTGATCACCATGGACGCCGATCTACAGGACAATCCGGAGGAAATCCCCGCGCTCTACCAAATGATCCGGGAAGGGGACTACGACCTGGTCTCTGGCTGGAAGAAAAAGCGCTACGATTCCGTATTGTTCAAAAACCTGCCCTCCAAACTCTTCAATTGGGCGGCAAGGAAAACCTCAGGGGTGCGCCTGCATGATTTCAACTGCGGCATCAAGGCCTACCGCAAACAAGTGGTGAAAACCATTGAGGTGTCCGGGGAAATGCACCGTTACATTCCGGTCTTGGCCAAGAATGCCGGTTTTACGGCCATAGGCGAAAAGGTGGTACAGCACCAGAGCAGAAAGTACGGCCGCACCAAGTTTGGGGCAGAACGCTTCATCAACGGTTTTTTGGACCTTATCACCATCTGGTTCGTATCCAAGTTTGGCAAACGGCCCATGCACCTGTTCGGGGCCCTGGGCGTGCTCATGTTCCTCATAGGGTTTGGTTTTGCGCTCTACCTGGGCGTGGACAAACTGTTCATTAACCCCTTTAGCCGTCTCATTACCGATCGCCCCCAGTTTTATATTGCCCTGACCTCCATGGTCATAGGCACCCAATTGTTTCTGGCCGGTTTTCTGGGCGAGATCATGATCCGATCAAAAAAAGAGGAAACCCGTTATGTGATCACAGAAGAAATGGGCATCAATACCACCACTTTATCCCATTCGGAGCAACCTTAGACAACAACATTAATTTATACCTTATGAACAACATTCTGGAAACTGCCAAAAGTTGGATGACCGATTTCTTTGATCCGGCCACCAAAAAAGAAGTGCAGCACCTTATGGACCATGACCCCGAAGAGCTCAAGGACCGGTTTTACAAGCAAATGGAGTTCGGTACCGGTGGCATGCGCGGTATCATGGGCGTGGGCACCAACAGAATAAACAAGTACACCCTGGGCAAGAGCACCCAGGGGCTTAGCAACTACCTGAACAAGACCTACAAGGGCGAGGCCATAAAGGTGGTCATTGCCTTCGATTGCCGGCACAACAGCGACTCCCTGGCCCGTACGGTGGCCGAGGTGTTCTCTGCCAACGGCATTAAGGTGTACCTCTTTTCCGAACTGCGAACCACGCCGGAACTTAGCTTTGCCGTAAGGCATCTCAACTGCCATGCGGGCATTGTGCTCACGGCCTCGCACAATCCTCCGGAATACAATGGGTACAAGGTCTATTGGACGGATGGAGGACAGATCGTACCGCCCCAGGACGGTGAGATCATCGCGGAAATCAACGCGCTGCCCTACGAGGACATAAAATTTGAACCCAACGAAGCCCTCATTGAGGTCATTGACAGGGAAGTGGACGAAGCCTTCCTAGAGGCCTCCGTGGCCAACGGCAATTTCAACGCGGCGGGCAAGGACGATTTTAAAATTGTCTTCACCTCCCTGCACGGCACCTCCATCACCGCCATTCCCGAGGTACTGAAACGGGCGGGCTATAAGAATGTGACCGTGATTGAGGAACAGGCCGAGCCCAATGGGGACTTCCCCACGGTACAATCGCCCAACCCCGAGGAGCCCGAGGCGCTCTCCATGGCGATTGCAAAGGCCGAGGAAATTGGCGCGGACATGGTGGTGGGCACGGATCCGGACAGCGATCGCTTGGGCATTGCCGTGCGCAACCTGGAAGGCAAGATGGAAATTGTGAACGGCAACCAGGCCATGGTCCTGATGACCCAGTTTTTGCTGCAACAGAGAAAACAAAGCGGGGTTAAGGGCAATGAGTTCATTGCCACCACCATTGTGAGCACGCCCATGATGCAACAAATGGCAAAGGCCCACGGGGTGGAATTCAAAACCGCGCTCACTGGCTTTAAGTGGATCGGAAAAATGATCAAGGACTTTCCGGAGTCCGAGTTCTTGGGCGGCGGCGAAGAGAGCTTTGGCTATATGGTGGGCGATTTTGTGCGGGACAAGGATGCCGTGACCTCCACCCTGCTGGCCTGTGAGATCGGAGCCCAGGCCAAGGCCAATGGGAGCTCTTTCTACAAAGATCTGATCGCTTGCTATGTGGCCTATGGGTTTTACAGGGAGCACCTGGTGGCCATTACCAAAAAAGGAATTAGCGGCGCCGAGGAAATTAAACAGATGCTCAAGGATTTCAAGGAAAAGCCGGTGGCGTCCGTGGCGGGCTCCAAGGTAAAATGGGTGGAGGACTACAACACCTCCGTGGCCAAAAACGTGCTCACCGGGGAAGAAAGGACCATAGACCTTCCCAAGGCCAATGTGCTCATCTATGAGACCGAAGACGGCACCCGGGTGGCGGCCCGTCCCAGCGGCACGGAACCCAAGGTAAAGTTTTACATAAGCACCAACGCCCCATTGCCCGCCGCCGAGGCGTACAAGGAGGTGGCCGCCCAGTTGGACGCTAAAATACAGCGCATCCTGGCGGAGCTCAATCTTTCTTGATGGAGTATTTTAAGAAAATCCTTCGCTTTGCCAGACCCTACGCCCTGTACGGGTACCTGAATATTTTTTTCAATGTCCTCTATGCCCTTTTCAGTGCCTTGGCCTTCGCCGCCCTGATCCCCACCTTGGACGTTATTTTCTATCCTGAAAAAAAAGTGACCACGAAACCCGTATATGAGGGACTGGGCACCGTTAAGGATTATGCCCTAAAGCAGGTGAACTACACCGTGACCCAGTATGCCGGAGACGACCAGATGAAGGGCTTGGTGCTGGTCATTGGCCTGGTGTTGCTGCTGTTCCTGCTCAAGAACCTGTTCAACTACCTGGCCATGTACTTCATTACCTTCCTGCGCAATGGGGTGCTTAAGGACCTTAGAAATGCCATGTACCAAAAGATCACCCAGCTGCCCATTTCCTATTTTACGGAGAAAAGAAAAGGAGATGTCATTGCCAGGGTCACTTCAGATGTCTTGGAGATCCAACACTCCTTCCTCTCCATTTTGGAACTGATCGTACGGGAGCCCCTGACCATGCTCTTTACCCTGCTGATCATGTTTGGCATCAGTCCGCAACTCACCCTTTTTGTGTTCGTTTTCATTCCCATTTCCGGCCTCATCATTACCAGGATCGGAAAATCACTGAAGAAAAAATCGGATCGCGTACAAAAGGAACAGGGCGAATTTTTGAGCATTGTGGAAGAGACCTTGGGCGGCCTCAGGGTGGTCAAGGCCTTCAATGCGGAAAATAGGTTTGTAAAGCGGTTTCAAAAAAGTACCTCGCGTTTTTTCCATTTTAGCAACGCACTGCTAAACCGGCAGAACCTGGCCTCTCCCACCGGGGAGTTTTTGGGCATTTTGGTCATTGGGGTGCTCCTCTGGTACGGCGGGCAACTGGTGATCGTTGAAAAGACCTTGGATGCGGCCTCCTTCATTGGCTATATTGCCCTGGCCTACAATTTCCTTACCCCGGCCAAATCCATTAGCAAGGCCTCTTACGGTGTACAGAAGGGCAATGCGGCCGCGGAAAGGGTACTGGAGGTCCTGGAAACCGAAAACCCGATTGCCGAAATGCCAAATGCCATTGACAAAGCAGGCTTTACCAGTGATGTGGTGCTCAAAGATGTGTCCTTTAAATACGAGGACGATTATGTATTGAAGCACTTTAACCTCTCCGTGCCCAAAGGAAGCACGGTGGCCTTGGTGGGGCAGTCCGGCAGCGGCAAGAGCACCATTGCCAATCTCGTGACCCGTTTTTATGACGTGACCGAGGGCAGCATTGCCATAGACGGCACCAACATAAAGCAACTTACCAAAGCATCGCTCCGGGCACTGATGGGCCTGGTGACCCAAGACTCCATCCTTTTCAATGACACCGTGGGCAACAACATTGGCCTGGGCAGGGAGAACAGTAGCTTGGAAGACATACAGGAGGCCGCCAAAATTGCCAATGCCCACGACTTTATCATGGCCCTTCCCAAGGGCTACGAGACCAATATTGGCGATAGCGGAAACAAGCTCAGCGGCGGCCAGAAGCAACGCCTCTCCATTGCGCGGGCAGTGCTCAAGAACCCGCCCATCATGATCCTGGACGAGGCCACTTCGGCCCTGGATACGGAAAGTGAGCGCCTGGTGCAGGACGCCCTGGAAAAAATGATGAAAAACCGCACCAGCATTGTCATTGCCCACCGCTTGAGCACCATACAGAACGCGGACAAGATCGTGGTGCTGCAGCGGGGCCAGATCGTGGAAGAGGGCACCCACAGTGAACTCATCCATAAAAATGGGGCCTACAAGAAACTGGTGGCCATGCAGTCCCTGTAATGATAGGGTGTCCGTGCGGTTGCGCGGCCGTTGCCCAACCGGTGCATTGATCGCTTCCATCCCCTGGGCCACGGGTTTGCCACCAAAATGTCTTCCGGCATTAAACCATTTTGTAAATTCAGGGTCTTAGCATACAAAACACGGTCTATTGAAGTCCATTGACCCCTTGGTGGCCCGCCTCCAGAACAAAGAAACCCGCGCAGACGCGTTCAGGACGCTGGTGGGCCAATACAAGGAGCGCTTGTACTGGCACATTCGCGGTTTGGTCCTGAACCACGCCGATGCGGACGATGTGCTGCAAAACACCTTTTTAAAAATCTTTAGGCACATAGACGGTTTTAAGGGCGATAGCAAATTGTTCTCTTGGATGTACCGCATTGCCACCAATGAATCGCTCAACTTTTTAAAGGAAAAATCAAGACAACTGGGCATGGCCACCGAAGAATACCAATCACAATTGGCAGAAAATCTGGAGGCCGATGTTTATTTTGAGGGCGATGGGATACAACTACAGTTGCAACGGGCCGTTGCCAGCCTGCCGGAAAAACAGCGATTGGTCTTTACCATGCGGTATTTTCAAGAGCTGAAGTACAGCAGCATGTCCGAAATCTTGGGCACCTCCGTGGGCGGGTTGAAGGCCTCCTACCATCTGGCCGCGAAGAAGGTGGAAGCCTATGTTAAAACAGCGCAAAGCATTTGATTGAAACTGCCATGAAAAAGAAACCGCACAATCCCTTTTCCGTTCCCGAAAACTACTTTGAGCGGTTGGAGGAACCTTTGGTGCAACGGGCCCTGTCCCAAGACAAAAAGCATCCCAAGGCAGCCGGGTTTACCGTGCCTGAGGGGTATTTTGACCATTTGGAGGCCACTTTGGCAAAAAAAACGGCACAGCACAAAAAAGTGATTCCGTTAAAGCGATACCGAAAATGGTACTGGGCCGCCGCAGTGGCCGTCCTAACCGTACTGTTCTTTTCCCTACCGCCAAAAAGTACGCCCGCACCAAATTTCCAAGGCCTGGCCCTGGCCGATATGGCATTCTATTTGGAAGAGCAGGGCAGCGCCCTTTCAGATGCGGAACTGGCCCAGACCCTATCCATGGACGAATTGGAAACGCTGGCGATGGACGGACTTTTGCTGGAGGACACCGCGCTGTACGACTATTTGGACAAGAACATTGAAGATTTGGAAACACAAAACATATACGAAGATGATTAAGTGGAAGATGACAATGCTATGGGTGCTCCTGGTTTCCTTTGGAGCCCTGGCACAGCAAAATGAGCGGCTGGAACGGGTAAAGGCCTTAAAGGTGGCCTTTTTTACGGAAAGACTGGACCTGAGCCCCGAAGAGGCCGAAGCCTTTTGGCCCATCTACAACGCCCACGAAACCCGAATGCAGGCCCTGCGACAACGGGAACGCGACCATAAAAGGGAAAGTGGGTCAGACATCGCAACAATGACGGACAAGGAGGCAGAGGCCGTGATAAAAGAAATATTGGTTCAAGAAAAAGAGCGTGCCCAAGAAAAAGAGCGCTTCATTATGGATATGGGCAAGACCCTCTCCCCAAAAAAGACCCTACTCTTGTTACAGGCAGAAACAGATTTTAAAAGGCAGTTGTTGCGGCAGTACGGTCAAAAAAGAAGGGGTCGTCCGTGAGCATGTCCGTCCGTAGGCCAAAAGCCTTTACGGAGTGGGCTTAGTTACTGTTCCGCGGTGGCAAAGGACAATTTGGCCACCCGGTTCTTCCCCGCTGCATAGGCCACGGTGGCAGAAAGGAACCTTATGGTGTAAAAGCCCTCATCGCTGAGCTTCTGCCAACTGAGGCCCCCATCTGCCGAATAGGAAATGCCCGTGAAGCCCACTGCCACCAATTGCTGTCCGTAGCTTCCCGGAACAAACTGCACGCAGCTTTTGTATCCCGGTGCGGCACCATTGGCCACCAGCTTCCAGGTAGCGCCGCCATCGTCCGTTCTCATTTTGTTGTTGGTGTTTCCCTCCGGTGCGGTATAGTCGCCCCCAATGGCAAAACCGGTGCGTTCATCGTAAAAATCCAAGGAATAGATGCCCTGTGTGGCCCCATCATTGGCCATGGGGGTCTTGATCACCTCCCAGGTCGCTCCCTTGTCCGCCGAAAAATAGATGTTGCCCGCGGTGGTTCCCATCCAGACCTTGTCTCCCTGGAGGGCTATGTTGGTGTTGCTCGCCGCAAAGGCGCCCTCTCCATCCGCGGCCTTTGGCAGGTCCCTGCATGGCACTTTTTGCCACGTTTGCCCGCCATCCCTGGTAAGGAGTACGGAAATGCAGTCCCCTACCCTGTCCCCCAGGGCTATGCCGTCTTTGTTGTCCCAAAATTGCATGGCATCGTAGAACACCCCTTCACCGCGCTCTTGGTACACCAGTTCCATGTTGCCGCCTTCCCCCGTTTTATACAGCAGGGCAGGATCGCTCACGGAGAGCATAAAGAAATCGGTGTCCGTATGGGCCACTGCCCTAAAGGAGGGGGCTACACTGTCATGCACCATAACGCTGGCCAGCACCTTACCGCTCAATACCCCCACGGTGCCAAAAAGGCCATCGGCACCGGCAAAGGCCAAGGTGCCCGTATCCAGGAAATCAATGGCCCTAATGCTCATGGAGTCGGTGTACACCGGGGTAATGTCCACGCCGGTGAACACGGTTCTGGGCTGGGGCTGTGCGCAGCGGACCAATAAGGCCATGATCAATAAAAGGACATAGGGGCGCATAAGACAATTTTCACCAAAAATAATCGGAATCGTCCCCAAAGCAATACCTTTGCCCCCATAATTTTAGAGCCAGAACCCATGAAATTGCACAGAAACTTGGTATTTGCCGTGATCGATGCCCTGAACCAGATCTTCAATGAAGGCGAATATGCGGACAAGGTGGTACAAAAGGTGCTTAAAATAGATAAGCGCTGGGGTGCCAGGGACCGTGGGTTCATCGCGGAGACCACTTACGAAATGGTGCGCTACAAAAGGCTGTACAGTGAGATCGCAGAGGTAAAGGCACCTTTTTCAAGACCGGACCTGTTTCGCATGTGGGCCGTTTGGGCGGTGCTCTCCGGCCTGCGCCTACCCGATTGGAAACAGATAGAACCCACCCCGGAGCGGCGCATAAAAGGAAAATTCGATGAGCTTTCCAAAATTAGAAAGTATCGCGAATCCATACCTGATTGGATAGACCATTTGGGGGCAGCCGCCTTAGGAGAAGCCTTTTGGACCTCGGAACTGGCCAAGCTCAACGAGCCGGCATCGGTCATTTTGCGCACCAATACCTTAAAAACCACCAAGGAGAAACTGCGAAAGGCCCTGTTGGAAGAGGGCATAGTGGCCGAACCCATCCAAGGCTATCCGTGGGCACTGCAACTCCCGGAAAGGGCCAATGTCTTTGTGACCCAAGCCTTTAAACAGGGCTTTTTTGAGGTGCAGGATGCCTCTTCGCAGAAAGTGGCGGCCTATCTGGACGTGTCCCCCGGACAGCGGGTGGTGGATACCTGCGCCGGAGCGGGGGGCAAGACGCTGCACCTGGCCTCACTGATGGAAAACAAGGGGCAGCTCATTGCCCTGGACATTTACGAGAGCAAGCTCAAGGAACTAAAACGCCGCGCCCGCAGAAACGGGGCGCACAATATAGACACCCGGGCCATAGACAGCACCAAGGTGATCAAAAAACTGTACGGCAGTGCCGATCGGGTTTTGGTCGATGCCCCTTGCACCGGTCTGGGCGTGCTGCGCAGAAACCCGGACACCAAATGGAAACTGCGCCCCGATTTCCTCGAAAAAATCGTGAAGACCCAACAGGAGATCTTGCGGTCCTACAGCAAAATGGTCAAGGAGGGGGGCAAAATGGTCTATGCCACCTGCTCCATTCTCCCTGCGGAGAACCAAGATCAAATTGCCCATTTCTTGGCGTCTGCGGAAGGGGTGGACTTTAGCCTGGTAAAGGACAAAAAAATATGGGCGCACAAGAGTGGGTACGATGGTTTTTATATGGCCCTGTTGCAAAAGGGCGGTTAGGCGCCCGACCCATTCAGGGCCCTTGCCCAAAAAAAAGGATTCTACCACCAAGGTCGTGGAAACGAAACGAAAATGGTACTGGCCAGATATGGGACGCTAGGACGTAAGTCTAAAAATAGATTCGATTACAAACACCCAGGAAGTAGGTCGCTATCATTCACGGAATAGAGGTAAGCAGATAAATAGGCATTAATTAAAAAAGGTAATTAAATGATTATCTGATCATTACTAATTTTTCCATTGTTCCTTCGAGCGCCCGCCTACCGTACGGGCAGGCAGTGGAGAACCATGCGCCAGCCAAAGGAGGCGTCAACTGCCTGCCGCGACCACCATCCAGGCGGGGGCCCGGCCCGACATTAGGGCTGTCAACTCTATTTAAAACAGGCAAGCATCTACCCACATGCACCATAAAATACAACATCCTACGTCTTCCGACTTTTAGTCCCCAGTTAAATTGTGAATCAAGAGTTTTACCCGCAACGCTAAGGGTGAAATCAAAAAAAAGGAATGGAGGCGCTCACCACGGGCCAAACGGCAGCCCCAGTAAAAACCAAGGACAAGGGAATGCGCACATGGCAGTGGCCCGGTGAAAATTCCCAAAAGAAGGAAGTCGCCAATTTTTTTTTACAATCCTGCAATCTGGGCAAGAATTTCTTGTGAACCCCTCAAAAAGATAAAAGTATCGGGCCAAGCCTTCGTCTTACCGTTCAATTTTTCATACTTTTGAAATTATGGCGGAAAAGACACATAAGCGAAAAAACCACAGGATTTTCACTTTCAGTTATCTGGTTTTCCGAAACCAGTCCCAAAAATTCATTCCCCCGACCCATTGAGGTGCCTTTTTATTTTTGTCCGGGGCGTTCCTGCCCCCGCATACCGCTATATTCAATACCTAGCGGAAACAAATCAAAAACTTAAAAGTGCTGCCATATGCAGATCAATACGTACGACGCCTTTTCGCGTTTAACGCCGCTACAGATCGATGGGTTGACCAAGTTTATCCACAAACACCAAATTGAGGACAACGCCAGGGAGACAGACATCAGAAGGGCCATAAGATATGCGTCCAAGGAAGTGCCCGGTTTTGGGGGCATTGTATATACCGCAGAGGAAGATGGCATGTTGATCGGGGCCATTGTCATGAACAGAACAGGTTTGGAAGGGAGCCTTCCGGAACAGCTGGTGGTGTCCATTGCCGTGCACAGGGAGCACCGGGATAGTACCGTTTACAGAAAAATGTTGAACTATGTGGTGGACTATTCCTGTGGAGATATAGGGGTACAGGTAAAAAAGGACAATCCCCTGGTTCCTGTGTTGGAAGACCATGGGTTTAAAAATGATTACATACAAATGAACTTAAAACAATGACATGCTAAAAATAGAGATCAAAGAAGGAGAGAACATTGAAAGGGCGCTTAAAAGGTATAAGCGCAAGACCCGGAAAGTAAAGCTTCTACAACGCTTGAAGGAGAACCAGTACTTCACCAAGAAATCCGTGGAAAAAAGGGCGCAAAAGAAAAAAGCGGCCTATCGCGAACAGTATCTCAGGGAACAGTCCGAGGAGTAAAAGACCCGCCCCGACCGTTATCCTTCAACATATAATGAACCCTCTCATTTCTTGATGCCCAGCAGGGCATTTATTGGCGATGGAAACCACTGCGTCCGCTCCTGGACGACCTTAAAAAAACAACAGATGAAAATTTTAGTGATAGGCGCCGGGAACATGGGGCTTACCTATGCTGAGGGCATGTCCAAGTCCAAACTGCTCAAGCGGCACAACATCATGGTCCTGGACAAGTCCGAAGAAACCTTGGAAGCCGTGGGCCGTATGGCTCATTTTGACACCTATGATGAACTCAAGACCTGTGTGCCGCAGGCAGATATCATCATGATCGCGGTTAAGCCCCACCACGCCGAGGAACTGCTCAAGGAACTGCGCCCCTTGGTGACCAAGGGCCAGGTGCTCATCTCCATCATGGCCGGCATGCACATCAAGGCCATCCAAGCCTTCACAGGCCTGAAAAAAGTGGTGCGGGCCATGCCCAATCTGCCCGCAAAGGTGGGAATGGGCCTCACCAGTTACGTGGCCTCCCCCGAGGTTTCGCGCTTGGAACTGTTAACCGTGGAAACCCTGCTAAACACCACCGGCAAGAGCATAAAGGTGGACAATGAGAATTTCATTGATGCCTCCACGGGCATCTCGGGAAGTGGTCCGGCCTATGTGTTTTATTTTATGCAGAGCATGATGGACGCTGCCCTGCAAATGGGCTTTTCCCACAACGTGTCCAAGGTGCTGGTAAGCCAAACCTTTACCGGGGCGGTGGAACTCTTTAACCAGGATAACATATCGCCCAACTCCTGGATGAAAAAGGTGGCCTCCAAGGGCGGCACCACCCAGGCGGCATTGGACAGTATGAAAGACAATAAAGTGGGGGAGCTCATCAAGGAAGCCGCCTTTGCGGCCTTTGACCGGGCCGTGGAACTGGGAAAAGAATATTGACCATGTACAAAGAACTCATTGTAATAAAAGTGGGCACCAATGTAATGACCAATAGGGACAACCGCATTGTGCGTCCCGTGCTCAACAATCTGGTACGCCAAATAGCCCAACTCTACGAGCGCAACATCATGACCATTTTGGTGTCCTCGGGTTCCGTCATTGCCGGCAAGGAGGTCTTGGGAGAGGCCAGCATAAAGGAAAAAACACAAAAGCGCCAGGTCTATTCGGCCATAGGGCAGCCAAGGATGATGCGCCTGTATTACAACATTTTCCATCAATACGGGATGAAATGTGCGCAAGTACTGCCCACCAAACGGGATTTTAGTCCTGGACTGCACCGTGACAACATGATCAACTGCTGTCAAGGCCTGCTCTCCGAGGGCGTGGTGCCCATAGCCAATGAGGACGATGCCGTCTCTGTGACCATGTCCATGTTCTCGGACAATGACGAACTGGCCACCCTTATTGCCCAACTGATGAATGCGGACAAACTGATCTTGCTCACGGATAGGGACGGACTCTACAACGGACATCCGGACTCCGAGGGCAGCGAGGTCATTGAAAAAGTAAAACCCAAGGAAGATTTGGACAGATATATAGAGGAAAGCCATAAAAAGGAGGGCGAAGGCCGTGGCGGTATGGGCTCAAAGCTTAATTTTGCCCAGATGGCGGCCGCCCGAAACATTACCACCTATATTGCCAATGGCAAAAAAGAGAACACGATATTGGACATCATGGACGGCAAGCAGGTGGGAACCGAAGTCAGTGTATAACAAAAAAGATACCTATGATGGACCTACTGGACACTACACTAAAAAACAAGGTATTGCAAACCATGGAGCAACTCCTGGAAAAGCACAGGGATGCCCTTTTACGGGCCAACAGTAAGGATCTGGAGGCCTTTACCCTAACCGATCGGGCCCTTTACGATCGCTTGGTGGTGAACAATGACAAAATAGATGGAATGATCCAGGCGGTGCGGTCCGTAAGGGAGCAGGACGATCCGGTAAACCGCGAAATCTCCCATGCCCAACTGGCCAACGGTCTCCGCATCAGCAATCGCACGGCTCCCTTTGGCACCATTCTCATCATCTATGAGTCGCGGCCAGATGTTACCGTGGAAGCCGCTGTTTTGGCCTTTAAGGCCAACAACACCATTTTCTTGAAGGGCGGCAAGGAAGCCCTGCACAGCAATACCGAACTGGTAAAACTTTGGCACCGGGCCCTTGAAGACAATGGCCTGTCCAGTGACTACATACAACTCCTTACCCTTGACCGGGAAAAAACCCGGGCGTTTTTAAGGAACCCGCCCGTAAAGTTGGACCTGATCGTGCCCCGGGGCGGGGAACGCCTCATTGCCTTTGTGAAGGAACATGCACAGTGCGCGGTCTTGGTGAGCGGAAGGGGAAACAACTTTCTGTACTTGGACAAGAACGCCGATTGGGGCAAAAGTGTGGCCGTGGCCCTAAATGCCAAAACACAAAAAATTTCGGCATGCAACGCCGTGGACAAGATACTGATCCACAAGGAGCTGCCCGGGTTCAAGGAAAAAGTGCGTTCCTTGGCCGGTGCGCTGGAAAAAGAAGGAGTGGAACTTTTGGTGGACGATGCCCTTGCCCCAATCCTTCCCGAACAAAAGAGAATGGATGAAGCACTGTGGAAAACCGAGTTTTTGGCCATGAAGTGCTGTTTGGCCGCCGTTGCGGACACCAAGGAGGCCGTAAACTTGATCAACGAGCACTCCGGGGGCCATTCTGCCAGCATAATGACGGAAAACCAAGAGGTGGCCCACCAGTTCATGCAACAGGTGGACTGTGCCGCGGTGTACCACAATGCCTCTACCCGCTTTACCGATGGCGGACAGATGGGCGTTGGCGCGGAGCTGGCCATAAGCACGGACAAACTGCACCACCGCGGGCCCCTGGGCCTTGAGCAACTGGTCACCAATAAATACCATGTCTTTGGAGATGGGCAGGTCAGGGCATAAGCGACGGTTTTAAGAAGCATCCCTTAACCGCGCCCCGCTACCCACAAAACCAAGATGCCGGAAAAAAGGGCGAAACCCTTCTAGAAGGGCACTGCAAAAGACCTGGCAACCCCCAGGGCCTTATCAACACCTATGGTGTAAAACTGCTCCCGCGGAGCGGTCACCACTTCATTTTAAATCGTAATTTTGCCGCTGTTATCCTCAAAAAGAACGCGCCGTTATGATTTACTTTTTTGGAAGTGCCAAGAACAAGGTTTATGCCGTTGAAACCACCGCAGAGCTCTTGCCCGCGGACCAGGAGAAAATGGTCTGGCTCTTTGGCAACCGTGCCCTTATGAACTCGGCGTCCGTGGACGCCTTTTTTGTTGGCCCAAGGGCCGCCATGGTCACCCCCTGGAGCACCAATGCCACGGAGATCGCGCAGAACATGGGCATTTCGGGCATACGTAGAATTGAGGAATTCAATGCCGTAGCCTCAAATTTTGGGGACTATGACCCCATGCTCTTTCAAAAATACCAAGGGCTGGACCAAGATATCTTTAAGGTGGATGCGGAGCCCAAACCCATTTTGGACATAGACGATATTGCGGCCTACAACCAAGAAGAAGGCCTTGCCCTGAGCGACGAGGAAGTAAATTACCTAAACGGCCTGAGCGATAAAATGGGCCGAAAGCTCACGGATTCCGAGGTCTTCGGCTTCAGCCAAGTGAACTCAGAACATTGTAGGCACAAGATCTTCAACGGAACCTTTGTCATCGATGGGCAGGAAATGCCCACTTCCCTATTTCAGCTCATAAAGAAAACATCCAAGGAAAACCCCAATACCATCGTATCGGCCTATAAGGACAATGTGGCCTTTATCAAGGGGCCAAAAGTGGTCCAGTTTGCCCCGAAAAGGGCAGATGTTCCTGATTTTTATAGAGAGGAGAGCTTTGACTCCGTCATTTCCCTCAAGGCCGAGACCCATAACTTCCCTACCACCGTAGAGCCCTTTAACGGGGCTGCCACCGGTTCCGGTGGCGAGATACGGGACCGCTTGGCGGGAGGGAAAGGCTCCCTTCCCTTGGCGGGCACGGCCGTGTACATGACCGCCCTGTCCCGTTTGGAAGAAGACCGGCCCTGGGAAAAGGGAATGCCCGCCCGCCCCTGGCTGTACCAAACCCCAATGGACATCTTGATCAAGGCCTCCAATGGCGCATCGGATTTTGGCAACAAATTTGGGCAGCCCCTCATTGCGGGCTCCGTGCTCACCTTTGAACACGATGAGGCCTCCGCTCCCTTTGGAGCAGGGCCAAAAACAGATGGAGGCACCAAAAAAGAAGGGAAGCCCTCCCGAAGACTGGGTTATGACAAAGTGATCATGCAGGCCGGGGGCATTGGCTACGGCAAAGCGGCACAGGCCTTGAAGGACACCCCTGAAAAGGGAGACAACATTGTGATTCTGGGCGGGGACAATTACCGCATTGGCATGGGCGGGGCCGCCGTTTCCAGTGCGGACACGGGCGAGTTCAGTTCGGCCATTGAACTCAATGCGGTACAGCGGTCCAACCCCGAAATGCAAAAACGGGCCGCCAATGCCATCAGGGGCATGGTGGAAAATGAGGAAAACCCCATTGTATCCATCCATGACCACGGTGCCGGCGGACATTTGAACTGCCTTTCCGAGCTCGTGGAAGACACTGGGGGCAACATTGACCTGGACCGTCTTCCGGTGGGCGATGCCACGCTTTCGGCCAAGGAGATCATTGGAAATGAGTCCCAAGAACGCATGGGCCTTGTCATTGCAAAGGACCGGACCCCCCTTTTAAAGCGCATCGCGGACAGGGAAAGGGCGCCCATGTACGAGGTGGGCGAGGTGACCGGGGACGACCGTTTCACCTTTGCATCCGCCACCACCGGGCAAAAGCCGATGGATGTGCACCTGACGGACATCTTTGGCAGTTCGCCCAAAACCGTGCTCACGGACCGCAGCGTGGCCAGGGACTACCCCGCGCCACAATACGAGCTGGCCTCGTTTCACGAGTATCTTGAACAGGTACTGCAACTGGAAGCAGTGGCCTGCAAGGATTGGCTCACCAATAAGGTGGACCGCTGCGTGGGCGGGCGCGTGGCCAAACAGCAATGTGCCGGCCCGCTGCAACTGCCCTTGAACAATGTGGGCGTGATGGCGCTGGATTTTAAGGGAAAGGAGGGGATCGCCACCAGTTTGGGCCACTCCCCCATCTCGGGATTGATCGACCCCAGGGCAGGCAGCAAAAACAGTATTGCCGAAGCCTTGACCAATATCATCTGGGCACCGCTGCAAGACGGTCTGCGCTCCGTATCCTTGAGTGCCAATTGGATGTGGCCCTGCAAAAACGAAGGGGAAGACGCCCGCCTCTATCAGGCCGTGAAGGCCGTATCCGATTTCTCCATTGCCCTGGGGATCAACGTTCCCACCGGAAAGGATTCCCTCTCCATGAAGCAAAAATACGGAGACGGGGAGGTCATTGCCCCGGGAACGGTGGTCATTTCGGCCGCCGCGCACTGCAAGGACATCACACAAGTGGTGGAGCCCGTTCTGCAAAAAGGCGCCCACGGGGCCCTGTACTACATCAACCTATCAAAAGATGCCTTTAAATTGGGCGGCTCTTCCTTTGTGCAAACCAGAAATGCCATTGGGGACGAAGCGCCCAGCATACAGGATGATGCCTATTTTAAAAACGTGTTCAACACCATTCAAGAACTGGTGGCAAACGGCAAGATCTTGGCTGGGCATGACGTGGCCTCGGGCGGTCTCATTACCACCTTGCTGGAACTTTGCTTTGCAGACAATGACCTGGGCGCCTCCCTGGATTTGAGCGCCCTGGGCGAAACGGACACCATAAAGCTGTTGTTTGCCGAAAATGCGGGCATTGTCTTCCAGGCCAAGGACGCCACCGTGGAACCCATTATGACCAGGGCGGGAATAGACTTTAAGAACATAGGAACCGCAACGGACAGCGGGGAACTCCAAATTAGAAACGGTGGCATGGAAATGGGCCTCAACGTGGCCTCCCTGCGCGACACCTGGTACAAGACCTCCTATTTGTTGGATGACCGGCAGACCGCCAACGGACTGGCCAGGGAACGTTTTGATAATTACAAGGTTCAAAAGCTGCGCTATGGCTTCCCTGCGGATTTCAATGGAAAAAAACCCGAGGTGCCGGCTTTTAACAAGCGTCCAAAGGCAGCCATTTTAAGGGAAAAAGGCAGCAATTCCGAGCGCGAGATGGCCAATGCCATGTATTTGGCCGGTTTTGATGTAAAGGATGTGCACATGACCGATATCATCTCTGGAAGGGAAACCTTGGAAGACATCCAATTTTTGGGTGCCGTGGGCGGCTTCAGCAATTCCGATGTATTGGGAAGCGCCAAGGGCTGGGCGGGCGCCATAAAGTACAACGCCAGGGCCAACAAGGTGATCCACGACTTTTTTGCCCGGAAAGATACCCTCTCCGTGGGCATCTGCAACGGCTGCCAGCTGTTCATGGAGTTGGAACTGTTGTATCCAGAACACCGCAACCACGGGAAAATGACCTACAATGACTCCCAAAAGCATGAAAGCGGCTTTACCTCGGTAACCATTGAAAAGAACCATTCTGTCATGCTTTCCAGTTTGGAGGGCAGCACCCTGGGCGTGTGGATCTCCCACGGGGAAGGCAAATTTTCCCTGCCCATGGAAGAAGGGCAGTATAACATTGTGGCCAAATATGGCTATGGCACCTACCCTGCCAACCCCAACGGTAGCGATTTCAATACGGCCATGCTCTGCGATAAGAGCGGGCGCCACTTGGTTGCCATGCCCCACTTGGAGCGCTCCATTTTCCCTTGGAACTGGGCCCACTACCCGGCCAATAGAAAAGATGCCGTATCTCCTTGGCTACAGGCATTTGTGAACGCTAGGGAGTGGTTGGAAAAAGCAAATGATAGAAAAAAATGAAATTTAAGAACCAACGCCTAAAAGACTATATATTTGGAAACACCACGGCTGGTGTTCGCGGAAGGGCCAAGAGTGTTGCAGTAAAGAACCTCCAGTTTGCCACAGACCACAGCTCTGCCTCGGCCAAGGTAAGGGGAAGCACGGGAACTTCCTATACCGTAACTTTTTACGGGCTTCAATATGGTTTGTTGAGCAGTTCTTGCACCTGCCCGTTCGACTATGGCAACGTATGCAAACACGAGGTGGCGGTTGCCCAAATGGTGGATGACCATATGGACCTCCCGGCACGTGGACTATCAGCAATCGTCCAAAAAAAGAAATCGACGAAAAAAAAGCAGGAAGCACCCAGTAGCTTGGACCTTCCCTTTACCTCTACCAAAGATATAACAAATTCCTACCTTATAGAGCACTGTTCCCCTACGGTTTACAGGGAATTGACGTATTACAGTGCAGATGTGGAGGTTAGGGAGACCAATGACAACAGTGCCCTCTTTATAGTACTGCCCTACTACGGAAGAATAGATTACGCCGCCGTTCAATTGAAAAAAAAGGATGGGGACACCCTTAATGTACGTTGCAGCTGCAAAAAGAGTTTTTCCAAACTCTGCATTCACCAAGCCGTGATTCTGGACTATATCTCTGAAAACCTGCCCCATCTTTTCATGGACAAACGTGAATTGGATCGGCAAAAAGATGAATTATTGGCAGCATACGGCTTTAGCATCAAGGACAGTGCCCACAAAACCTATTTCGATTTTGACCATGTGCACGGCAAACTGGTGGCTATTCCAAAAAAAGGTGTGGTGAGACTGAGCAAGTACAAGGACTATGAACCATTGTGCCAGGCACTTTTTACAGAAGAAAGTTCCATTGTGAACACGCTGCCCTTCATTAAAAAAAAAACAAAGGACAAAAAGCGTACCTTGGCCGTTGGCCTTGCCCTGATGGACGGTTTCAGGGAAGACGCGCCATCGGTCATCTCAGTACCCTTGAAAGGCAATCTAAAACGGGACGGGAGCACTTTGGTCTCCAAGATAGCAGAACTGGATGCCGGTGAACTCCTTAACAACGAGGAGGGCTTCACCGACAACGAAATGACCATTCTCAAAAAAGCCCTGGCCTTCTCTTCCAACACCTTGTATGACCTGGGCTGGCATAGCAATGATCTTGCCAACGTAAACCACTATATCCTTACTCAATTGCAACAGTTGCTCCCCCATTTGGGAGATACTTTGGTGTTGGGCGTTGAACTGTACGACCAGGTTCAGAAAAAAGACCTCTACCCCATTGCAGTGTCCCCGAAAAGTGCAGAACTCTCTTTTGCGGTAGAAGAAGAAAAGGATTTTTATGTGCTAAGGACCTATATTTCATTTGGAGGAAAAAAAAGGAGTCAGTTGTCGGCAGACATTGGCCAGAATTTTCTTTTTAGCAGAAATGCCGGGGTTTGGCACCTGAACAAGAGCATGCATTTCTGCAAGACCTTGGCTGCCTTTAGGAACAACCCTGAGATACGCATTAAAAAAGATGACTTTGAGGGCTACTATCAAAACTTTATCGTTCCGCTATCCAAAAAGTACCAAGTGGAAGTGGCCCACAGAAAAAACGAGAAGTTACAGCAGATAAATGTGGCCCTTGTAAAAAAACAAATCTACCTGTCAGTGGTGGAAGACCACGTTGTATTTAGGCCGATGATAGATCATTCCGGAACCACTTTTGCCCCGGGCAGACCTCAGGAGATCCTCACTGTTAATGGAGACGAAACCTTCACCCTTTCACGGAACGGGGATTTTGAAACAACGTTTTTGAACGAAATACAGAACTTGCATCCCTCCTTCGAGTATCAACAAGAGAACATCTTTTATCTTAATACCCAAGATTTTGTAAAGGACACCTGGTTTCTTTCCGCTTTTGAAAATCTTAGGGAAAAGGACATTGAGGTTTTTGGACACAACAATCTTAAACACCTAAAATACAACCTCCACCCTCCCAGCATCCAAATGTCGGTGAATTCCGGGATGGACTGGTTCGATGTAAGTCTCTCCGTGGCCTTTGGGGACCAAAACGTAAGCCTTGCCAATTTAAAAAAGGCCGTAGTGGCCAAAAATCGCTATGTTCCCTTGGATGATGGCACTCTTGGCATTCTGCCCGAAGACTGGGTGCAAAAGTATGCCCATCTTTTCCGATCGGGAAGCATAAAGAAAGATCGTATCACGGTGTCCAAATATCAATTGTCCGTGATAGACAGCCTGTACGATGACCTTGACCTGGAATCCGAGATGGTGCAAGAGCACTTGGTGTTGAAAGAAAAGCTACGTTCTTTTTCCTCCATCGAAAAAGTCAAGACCCCGAAAGGAATCAAGGCAGTGCTCAGGGACTATCAAAAAGAAGGCCTCAATTGGCTCAACTTTTTGGATGAATACGGTTTTGGCGGATGTCTGGCAGACGATATGGGCCTGGGAAAAACGTTGCAGGTCATCACATTTTTGGAGTACCTCAAGACCACTAGAAAACCGGATAAACCCCATCTGATCGTTGTTCCCACTTCATTGATATTCAATTGGTCCGAGGAAGTAAAAAAATTCTGCCCAGGTTTAAAATTACTGAATCTCACGGGTGCGGAGCGCAGTCAGCATAAGGAAAATCTTGGTGACCATGACGGCATCCTCACCACTTATGGCACCTTGTTGCGCGATATTGATGGGCTAAAGGACACTTTGTTTGAGTATGTCATTCTAGATGAATCACAAGCCATAAAAAACCCCAACTCCAAACGCTACAAAGCCGTGCGCATGCTACAGGCCAAAAATCGTCTGGTGCTAACGGGCACCCCGATTGAAAACAACACCTTTGACCTGTATGCCCAAATGACCTTTATAAATCCCGGTCTTTTGGGCACTTTGGCCAACTTTAAAAAAGAGTACGCCACGCCCATTGACAAGGACAAAGATGCCGATATTGCCAATGAACTGAGGCGATTGATAGCCCCCTTTCTATTGCGGCGAACAAAAGAACAAGTGGCCAAGGAACTGCCGGACAAAACAGAACAAGTACTGTACTGCACCATGGGCAAAGCACAACAAAAAGTATATGATGCGTACCGCAACAAATATCGGGACTACCTGATGGGAAAGATTGAAAAGGACGGACTGGGGAAATCAAAATTATATGTCCTGGAGGGCCTTACCAAACTCAGGCAAATCTGCGATGCCCCGATACTGTTGGGCGATGAGGAGGGGTACAGCGAAGAATCCATCAAAATAGACACCCTTATGGAGCAGGTGATGGAAAAGACCGGTGAGCACAAAATATTGGTTTTCTCCCAGTTTGTGTCCATGCTGCAACTTATAAAGGCCCGGCTGAAAAAAGAAGGTGTTGTTTTTGAATATCTAGACGGCCGTACCAAAAACAGACAGCAAAGGGTGGACAATTTCCAAAACAACACTGATGTCCGGGTATTCCTGATCAGTCTAAAAGCGGGGGGAACAGGTCTGAACCTGACCGCGGCAGACTATGTCTTCTTGGTGGACCCTTGGTGGAACCCCGCAGTGGAGGCCCAAGCCATAGACCGTTGTTATAGGATAGGCCAAGAAAAAAAGGTCATGGCGTACAAAATGATATGCAAAAACACCATAGAAGAAAAAATCGTGAGCCTCCAAATGGCCAAAAAACAGCTGTCCGCGGACATTGTACAGACCGATGAAAGTTTTGTGAAAAGCCTTTCCAAGGAACGGATTGCCCAGCTTTTTGGCGAATGAAACAGGAATGTTTGCCCTACAAAGGCTTTTTCCACTTTGATGATGCCCTAACTTTTGTCCCGCTGTCGCTCCCTTTCCTTGGTCATGCTCCGTTTTAGCACTAAGGACAGCAGCAGGGCCAGGACAAAACAACCGGAGAATACGCTCAGGGTAAATTCCAAGGAGCCGGTACGGGACAACAGTTGGTCATAGACCGTGGGGCCCACCACGCCGGCAATGGCCTTGGCCGTGAGGAGGTAACCCAGCAGGGTGCCCACGGAATCGTTGCCGAACAGATCGCTCAGAAAGGAAGGAAGAAGGGCAAAACCTCCCCCGAACATGCTAATGGTCACAAACAGCAGGGAAAGAAAAACCACCTCGGCCTGTACCCTTGGCATAAAGTAAAACACCAGTACTTGCACCAGAAAAAAGAGCACGTACATATTGGCCCTTCCCCAGAAATCGGACAAACCGGACCAAACCAGTCGCCCCAGGCCGTTAAAGATGCCCATGACCCCAACCATGCCCGCCGCCATCATGGGGGTATATCCCAGTTTCTCCTGCATCAAAGGGCTGGCGGCCGAAATCAGGGAAATGCCACAGGCAATGTTAATGAACATCATGGACCAAGCCAGATAGAACCGCTTACTGCCCAGGGCCTGTCTTGGGGTAAGTTCCTCCAAGGGTTGTACCACCTTGCTTTTTTTCTCCTCGGAATATCCCTTGGGCACATAATTGGCCGGAGGCGGGGCCAGATAGAGGGAAGAAACCACGACTATAAACGTATAGGCCACTCCCAGCACATAGAACGCATGGGCAATGCCCAGACCCTCAAACAAACGCTGCATCACGGGGCCGAACAAAAGGGCCGAAAAGCCAAAGGCCATGATCACAATGCCCGTGGCCAGTCCCTTTTTGTCCGGGAACCATTTTACCAAAGTGGCAATGGGCGTTATATAGGCAATGCCCAGCCCTATGCCACAGATACCGCCATAGGCCACAAAAAAGCCCCACAAAGCCTCCGTGGCCACGGCCAGGCCGGAAAGCAGGAATCCCGCCCCATAGAACAGGCCTCCCACCATGCCGGCAGTGCGCGGGCCAACCCGCTGTACCCAAGGCCCCATAAAGGCCGCTGAAAAGCCCATGAACAATATGGTGATCTTAAAGGCCCATTTAAGCTCGTCATTGGCCACACCAAAAACGTCCTTAACGGGATTGGTCATGACCGAATACGCATAAACGGAGCCTATGGAAATATGGATGCCCACTGCGGCGGCCACCATGAGCCATCTATTTTTAAGTGATTTCCGGGTCGTCTTGTCCATTATGCCAAAGCTTGGTTAGATTGATTTTAAAAAATGGTTCTACCATTACATTTGTGGGTAAAAAACGCTTGATTCACAACTTGACTTAGGACTACAAGACGCAACACATAGCATTTTATATTTGTAGCTCCATAAATTATAGCCAATTACTTTACGGGTGTTTGTTATCGGACATATTTTTGCTCCTACGTCCTAGCGTCCTACCTCTGGCCACTACCATTTTCTTTTCCACAACATTCGTGGAAGAACCAAAAAATCTTTTGCGTCTTCGGCAGGCTCTGGGCAGAGCACCATTGCTTTCAACCGTCCAAGAGCATCCTTGCGCCAAGGGCTTTTGTAAAGGCACGTTTGCCCGCCCTTGCGTGTGCCGATGTTGTTCCACTGGGCACATTTCCATTTGCAGCCGCATTGGGCGTTGCCCGGCCGCAGTATGGTTTTCTGGAAAGCCCCTGCCAAGAAACGGACCTACAGCAGCGACTGAATGCCATAACTGCCCTTGAACATGCCCACTGCCAAAATTGCGGCCAGACAGACGCCCACAATACCAATGGGAATGACCAGGCGGTCCAGTTTGGAAAGCTTTCTGGCCCGCTCCTTGTCCCCGATCAGCCCGTTGTTGTCCAGGAACATGGCAAAGGCCCAGGCCAGTACGGGATTGGTGACCATGGCCATAAAGATACAGACCCCGGCGGCCTGTGCGCAAGCACTTCTCTTCACCATTTGCACCCCTGCCTCTATCATGGGCAAAAACACCCCGACCAATAGGGCAATACATCGTACGGGAGGCCATACGGCAATGTCCATTGGGCTGCCAACAATGGCCACTCCCATGACCAACAGTCCCAATAGGATGGCACCAGCGGGAATGGGCCTTTTGGCAATGGCCGCGGGGATCATATAGGTTCCCCAAGAAGAGGTGATGTTACCGCCGCCAACCGCCGTGCCCACCATTTGCCGAAAGGAGCACATGGTCATGGTGTCATCCACATCCATTAAGACCCTTTCTGATTTTTTGGGATAGTTCATCTCTTGAAAAATGCGATGGCCCAAAAAATCCGGAGACCACATGGCCACTGCCAAAATAGCGAAGGGAAGGGATGCGATGAAATGTTGGGCATTGGGCAGCCCCAGCATCCACCCCTGATCGGTGCTGCCCCACCAATAGACGGGGTTTAAATTGGGGAGCCCCATTTCCGTGGTAAACTGAAGATCAAACCCGGCCCCACCCAACAGGGCAATGGCCAAGGCCACCAAGGCACAGATGGGTATGGCCAGCCACCGCTTGTCCAATCGGGCCAAAACACTGTACAAGAGTACCGTGACCACTAAGATGACCAGGCCCAGATACCCCATGAATCCGGCCGTGTCGGTGCTGGTCTTGAGCCCCATGCTCCAGGTCTGAATGGTCTTTATCTGGCCCATGCCCCCGGTAAAGCCCAAAAAGATCAACAAGCCACCGGCCACACCTTTACTGGTAAGGTCCACCAAGCGAGAGCCTCCTTTCAGTACGCTGAGCAAAAGTCCAAAAACCCCGATCAGCAGGGCTAGGGCCAAGGGGTGCGCACCGGCAAGGGCTATACTGGCGATCAGGGGTATCATGGGGCCGTGGTTACCGGCCAGGTTGGCCCTTGGGTTAAAAAAGCCCGATGCCAAAATCACGAACAACAGGGCCGGTATCAACATTTCCACCCGAGAGACCTCAATGGCAAATTCCTTGCCCAGGGTAACGCCTTCGTGCGCTTCCGTAAGGCCTATGGCCCAGGCCATCATCACGGAAGAATACATGGCAATGATGCCAATGGTACCCGCAAGGGCGGGCACAAGATCTTCCCATTCAAACCTAAAATCGCGGCCGGGCAGGTTCAATTTCCAGCGCCTGGGGCGCATGATCTGCAATTCGTGGTCCAGATAGGCTGATCGGTTCTTGAAATCGGATGCCGGTCTGTGTTGTTCTTTGTAGCTTTTCATTGGCGTTGCTGCCGTCCCAAGACGGCGAGCCTGGTTTTTCAAAAAAGGCACCTAACCGCGATGGTGGGGTCTGGCAATAGGTGCCCGTTTTAGTGGTTTTTGGTTATTGGTTATGTAGCAGGGGCCCACCTGGCCTCGACATAAAAAAAACGCGACGTTTCAATTTACGCTCACCTGTTTAAAATAAGGCTCCAAAATGGCCTTGGCCTCCTGGATCTCTGCCGGGGTGTTCTCCCGGGCATCCGCCAGGGGATATTTCCAGCCCAGCGCCTCCCATTTGTGCACCCCCAATTTATGGTAAGGCTGCAGTTCCAGTTTCTCAATGGTTTTATAATCTTTGAAATATGTTCCCATTTTATGGAGCAGTTCAGGATGATTGGTCATTCCAGGGATGAGCACATAGCGCAGCCACATGGCCTTTCCGGACCGCTCCCTGTGCTTGGCCAGGGTAAAGGTGGTCTTCTTGTTCCGCATCCCAGTGATCTGTTGGTACCCGGCTTCGGTCATGTGCTTTATGTCCAACAACACCAAATCGGTATAATCATCCAAGAGCGTCTGGGCAAAGTGGTTCAGAAGACGTCCGTTGGTATCCAGTGCGGTATGGATACCCGCATCCTTCAGCTTTTTGAAAAAGGGCACCAGGGCCTTGGCCTGTAACAGCGGCTCCCCACCGGACACGGTAACACCGCCCGTTTTACCAAAGTAGGGCTTCATCTTTACCGCCTTTTCCACCAGCTCGCTTACCTTATATGCCGTTCCGCCTTCCATGGGTATGGTATCTGGATTGTGGCAGTACACACATTTTAACTTACATCCCTGCAAAAACAGGACCCAGCGCAAACCGGGGCCGTCATGGGCACCAAAAGATTCTATGGAATGGACATGGAGCGTGGGCTCTGAAGTAGTGCTATTGGTCATGGTGATGGGTACATAAAATGGCACCTGCCGGACTTCCCCCAAAATCCAAGCAGATGCCGCTTATGGGCAACTACAGCGTTTCGTGAAACGAACGTGTAATCACCTCTTGCTGTTGTTCCCTGGAAAGCCTGGTGAAATTAACGGCGTAACCGGAAACCCGAATGGTAAGCTGCGGATAGTTTTCTGGATGCTCCATGGCATCGAGCAAGGTTTCCTTGTCCAAGGCATTGATGTTTACGTGCTGTGCGCCCTTGGAAAAATATCCGTCCAAGATGGTGGCCAGGTTCTCCACCCGAGTTTCCATATCGGAGCCCAGGGATTTGGGCACAATGGAAAAGGTATTGGAAATGCCGTCCTGGGCATCCTCATAATCTATCTTTGCCACTGAGTTCAGGGAGGCAATGGCCCCTTCCGAATCCCTGCCGTGCATGGGGTTGGCCCCCGGTGCAAACGGAATTCCCATGGCCCTGCCATCTGGTGTGGCCCCTGTTTTCTTGCCGTACACCACGTTGGAGGTAATGGTGAGCACGGAAAGTGTGGGCCTGGCGTTCTTGTACACGGGCAGCTCCTGTAACGCTTGGTTAAAATCTGCCACGGACTGTGCCGCCAGGGCATCTACCCGGTCATCATCATTTCCGTACTTTGGAAATTCGCCCTCAATTTTAAAGTCCACCGTAAGTCCCTCTTCATTTCTTATGGGCATTACCTTGGCAAATTTTATGGCTGAAAGGGAATCGGCCAGAATGGACAGACCTGCCATCCCATAGGCAATGTCAATGCTGGGATTGGTATCGATCAAGGCCATTTGGGCTTTCTCATAATAATACTTGTCATGCATGTAGTGGATAATGTTCATGGTGTCATTGTACACCCTGGCCACCTCTTTCATAGCCAGTTTGTAATTGGCCATGACCTCCTCAAAATCCAAATAGGTTCCTTTTATTTTGGGTATGCCCTCCACCACGGTTTTGCCCGTGATCTCGCAACGGCCCTCGTTCAAGGCCAACAATAGGGTTTTGGCCAAGTTGGTACGTGCCCCAAAGAACTGTATGGATTTGCCCAGGTCTTGGTGGGAGACACAGCAGGCAATCCCGTAATCGTCCGATCGGCGGCTTTTGCGCATCAGGGTGTCGTTCTCAAATTGCAGCGAGGAGGTATCAATGGCCACCTTGGCACAGAATTCCTTGAAATGCTGTGGAAGGTCATGGGACCATAAGACCGTCATGTTGGGCTCGGGAGAGGGCCCCAGGTTGTACAAGGTGTTCAAAAAGCGGAAAGAGGTCTTGGTCACCTTGGTCTTTCCGTTATGGAACATTCCCCCTATGGCCTCGGTCACCCAGGTGGGATCGCCGGCAAATATTTCATCGTAGGCCCCCATTCTCAGGTGGCGCACCATACGGAGCTTCATCACAAATTGATCAATGTACTCTTGGGCCTCTTCCTCCGTGATTCGGCCAAGTTCCAAATCTTTCTGAATGTAAATGTCCAAAAAGGTGGAGACATTGCCCAGGGACATGGCCGCACCATCTTGTTCTTTTACCGCGGCGAGGTAGGCCATATAGGTCCACTGCACCGCCTCTTGCGCATTGGCTGCCGGGCGGGCCAGGTCCAAATCGTATTTTTTGCCCAGCACCAACATTTCCCGCAATGCCTTTATTTGATCGGAAACCTCCTCGCGCAAGCGGATGGTGGCATCGGTCATGGGCCCGGTGATCTCGGCAAGGTCCCGCTGTTTGCCCTCAATGAGCTTATCGATCCCATACAGGGCCACCCTTCTATAATCGCCAATGATCCTTCCCCGGGCATAATTGTCGGGCAGGCCGGTTAAGATGCCCAGGGAGCGGTATTTTCTAATTTCTTCATTATACGCGGCAAAAACACCGTCATTGTGTGTTTTTACATATTTGGAGAAAAGGGTCTGGATGTTCTCGCTGGGCTGCAACCCCAGCTCTTCCAAAGCCTTTTGTACCACATTGAACCCACCAAAGGGCTTCATGGTGCGCTTTAGCAGTTCATCGGTCTGCAAACCAACGATCACCTCGTTTTCCTTATCAATATATCCCGCGTCAAAAGCACCGATACTGGAAATGGTCTCTGTGTCCGCACATCTTACCCCATGGTTCTGGCGCTCTTCCAAAAGGGCGGCTTTGCAAATTTCCCATAACTTTTTGGTCCGTTCACTGGGCCCGCAGAGAAAATCTGCCGTTCCGTGGTAGGGCGTGCTGTTTTCCACCACAAAATCCCTTAGGTTTATTTCGTTGAACCGGCTGCTGGAACTTTTTTCTTTTATTTTCATTGGTTTATCAATTACAAGTTAAACTGCTTTGACACGGCAAAGGTAAACCAGGCTTATTTCCCAGAAACTGATAAAAATCATTTAAGCGAATTTTTGATTGATTTTTCGAACAATACTCCCAAAACTGAAAGCATTGCTCTTGGTGTAGGCAGCCAGTCGGGGGTCGGCACCATGGCCAACAACTTTTAATACCAGTTCTCGTTTTAAATGCAGCCATTGAAATTGAATTGTTTTTTTGGACCGTGAAAAAGAAAAAACGGGCAAGGCCCAGCTACGACTTGTTTTTGTTTTGAAGTAGGGCGTAAAAAGAAACCCTTTGTTGGCTTATTTTCAATTGGGAAATGGTATAACAAAGCAAACTGTTCTTTAACCGCATATGGAAGGCCCGGGCAAAATGGGTCATCCCACCGCTATAAAAAAATAGATGGGACCCTAACCCTGAAGAGGTAAAGGACATTCGCGATGCGGGTGCAACCTTAGATAAAAGAAAGCTTTTTGCCATTGAAGCATGGCCATGGCGACGGTTATCGGGAAAAAGTGAGCGAGCGATGGGTTTTGCAGGGATTTGTGACCGTACCATAATTCTTAAGGCATCGCGCGGGTTCAATGGCTGGGCCACCCTTTACAACTGGCACGGGAAACTGCCCTAACGGCAATGTGCCCATGGAAGAAACCCTGTTCCCCAATTTGGTGCGAAAGACCAAGGGGGGGGGTTACCCACAGCTAGAATTTTTCCTATCTTTAAAGTTGTAGCCGATCAAATGTCCGTTTGAAACAACCACTGCCTTCCATGAAAACCTCCGTTGCCTTATTTTCCTTATTGTTTTGCTTTGCCCTTTCCCTAAGGGCACAGGGCCCTGACCCCTACAAGGTACTTGTGGTGCCCCATCCGCTGGAAATGAATTTGAAAACGGGAAGCTTCCCGATCGCCGAAGGTATTGGGGTTCTGGCCGGTGAGGGGGTTGGCCAAGAGGTGGTGAACCACTTTATGCAACTGATAAAGGACAGCACGGGTGTGGCCTTGCGGGCTTCCCGGGATGCCACGGCCAAGATCTTGTTCACACTGCGGCCGGAGCTCCCTCCGGAAGCCTACGAACTGCACATTGCCCCAAAGGAGATGGAGGTCATTGCCAATGATGGTGCCGGATTCTTTTATGCCCTACAGTCCCTACGGCAACTGTTCCAGAAAGAGAAAAAGGCCAACAAAACCCAGTGGCACCTTCCGGCCCTTAGCATAAAGGACAGGCCCCGGTTTGGTTGGCGCGCCTACATGCTGGACGAGGCCCGATACTTTCAGGGAGCAGAAGTGGTGAAGCGACTACTGGACCAAATGGCCCTTTTGAAGATGAACGTGTTCCACTGGCACCTCACCGATGATGCCGGATGGCGGGTGGAGATAAAAAAGTACCCAAAGCTCACGGAAATTGGGGCCCACCGGGCCGATTCTGAGATCGGCACCTGGAAAAGCGGAAAGCTGGCGGGGGTTCCCCACAGTGGATTTTACACTCAAGAAGAAATCAGGGACATTGTGGCATACGCCGCCCAGCGGCATATTACCGTGGTACCGGAATTTGAGATGCCAGGGCACGCCAGTGCGGCCATTGCATCCTATACCTGGTTGGGCAGCGCGGGAAAGGACATTGAGGTGCCCATCTTGTTCGGAAGGCATTATGACAACTATGATGTGACCAAGCCCAGGGTACACCAATACATAAAAGACGTGCTCCAAGAACTTTTTGCCCTCTTTCCCAGTGAGGTGATACACATTGGTGGCGATGAAGTGGGCTACAAAGTTTGGGAAGAAACGCCGCACGTGCAGGACTATATGGAGCAGAATGGCATAAAGAGCCCTGCCGATCTACAAGTGAGGTTCACCAATGAAATATCCAACTACATGGCCAGTAACGGTCGCCGAATGATGGGCTGGAACGAGATCCTGGGCGTTAATGTGCACACGGATTTTGAAGAGAAAAAGAATGACGTGGCGGCCGAGACCGAACTGGCCAAGAATGTGGTGGTCCATTTTTGGAAAGGCGGCCTGGATTTGATGAAACAAGCTGCAAAAAAGGGGTACGGCATTGTAAATTCCTTGCACAGCAGCACGTATTTAGATTATTCGCACACGAACATAAGCTTGGAGAAGGCCTACCACTTTAATCCCATTCCCGAGGGTCTGGAAGCAAAGTACCACCAGAACATCTACGGACTGGGCTGCCAGATGTGGGGTGAGTGGACCCCCACCAGGAAGGAAGTGGAACACCAAACCTTTCCCCGCATTGCCGCCTATGCCGAAGTGGGATGGTCTGCGCCGGCGCAGAAGGACTACGAGCGCTTCAAAAAAGGGCTGGCCAAGCTCCAAGGACACTGGAGGGCCATGGGGATTGGCTACGCAAAGGTTTTGGAGGCGCAGTAAAAAACCGGTCTCCCCATGGAGCGCTGCTCACAAACACCAGACACGGAGCCCGCTCCATTGGCCCTTCAAGGAAGGATCAGTAGCTGGGTAAAAGCAGGAAACCGTGCCCAAAAATCTGTTAAATAAGCCATTGAAACCCATAATTTTAACTTTTTTTAGTTAAATTGTTAACATCCAATGACCCGAAAAATAAGTTAAAACCGAAAAAACAATGAAATCCCTTGTTCGCCACGCCGCCCCTTTGCGCCCTCTTGTGGGTGGTCTTCTCTTTTTTATGGGTCTGCTCACCTTTGTTACGCCCGCAAATCTTCTGGCACAGCGAGCAACGAAATTGGAAGTGAACCAGTTGCCCTTGGAAAAAGTGTACCTGCACTTGGACAAAGCATACTATACCGTGGGGGAAACCCTATGGTTCAAAGCCTATTTGGTGGATGGACGAACCCAAATGCCCGATACGGAGAGCGAGGTGGTGCACGTAAACCTCATAGATCCCGATCAGGAAATTGTGGCCACAAAAGTGTTAAGAATCACCCAAGGAGGTGGCCACAACCATTTTAAGCTCCCGCCCCAGCTAAAAAGTGGGCACTACAACATCAGGGCCTACACCCATTACATGCAAAATTTTGGTCAGCAACTTTTTTTTGAAAAATCAATCTATATAAACGCCTCCAAGCAGGCTGTTTCCCAAGCGCGCAGGCCCACCCCAAAGGAACTTCAAGAAGGGCAGCCGGATGTTCAGTTTTTTCCCGAGGGAGGGCATTTGGTGCAAGGCCTGGTAAATCCCGTGGCCTTTAAAGGTCTGGACGCATCCGGGAAGGGATGGCAAGTGTCCGGAAAGGTATTGGACAACCAGGGCCAAACCGTGACGGATTTCAGTGCCTCCCATTTGGGCATGGGGCTCTTTCACTTCATTCCCGTGAAAAACAAAAGCTACCGGGCCGTGGTGGAACACAACGGAAAGACCTGGGAGTACCCGCTTCCCAGGGCCAAGCCCCAGGGCGTTCTCATGACCACCTCCGATCACGGCAAGCATTACAAAATAGAACTGAGAAGCACATCCGTCCCCATTGAAAATTACCAGCTGCTGGTAAAGCAACGCGGGAACGACGGAATGGAAGTGCCCATAAAACCGATGAAGGGCGAGAAGGCTGCGGTGGTGAAATTGGACAAGGACGTGCTACAAGAGGGAATTGCCCAAATCACCTTGGTAAGCGCAAGTGGCATGCCCTTGGCAGAGCGATTGGTATTCCACCAAGGTCAGGATGTTGTGGAGACGGTTTCCCTGACCTCCCCAAAGGAACTGTACGGCCCCAAGGATAAGGTTCGCTTGGAAGTGTCCCTCCCGGATGGATTTGGGAATCCGGAGGACTTTGCCCATCTGTCCCTCGGGGTGACCCACAGTGCCATGACGCCCTCTTTTACCCAAGCGGTGGACCTCAAGACCTATCTGCTCTTGCATTCCGAACTGCGGGGCGCCATTGAACATCCCGGTTATTATTTCCACTCCCAGGATGTGGACCGGCTAAAAAACCTGGACCTATTGATGCGCACCCAGGGTTGGCGCCAGTATAAACTGTTGGATGCGGTTGCCAAGGGGCAAAAAGGCTATGTGCCCGAAAAGGGCATTGGTATTCGCGGTAAGGTGATCGACCCCTACAAAAAAGACGAATCCGTGGAGGGGAGCGTAAGCCTCACCCTGAACAATTCAGAAGGGATGGTCAAATACACTACCCGCACGGACAATAAAGGGTATTTCAGATTTGAGGATTTGGACCTCCAGGACACCACAGAGCTGCTGATCAACGCCAAAGTGGCCCGCATTAAAAAGGACAAGAAACGGCAGCCCGTTGATATCTATGAAATTGTGCTGGAAGAACCTACGGGGCCAATACGGAAAGGTGGCCACGGAAATACCATTGGCTTGACCGATACCCAAGAGGCCAAGGACCTTAGCAATTTGGCCTTGATGGAAATGGGCAGTGCCATTCAGCTGGAAGAGGTGCAAGTTATGGCTCCTGAAAAAAAGGACGAATGGGAACTTAAAGAGGAATATTACCAGAGCAAAAGAGTGGGGGCACTCTATCGCAATCCATCCCATACCTTGGATTTTGACGACCCCACGATCATTGCCATGCCCAACTTGAATCCGCTCCAAGTCCTTCAAGGTCGGGTGCCCGGGGTTGTCGTACGGGGGGATTATGTATATGTTAGGGGCAACACTTCCCTTGGTAACAATGCCGCCCTTGTTTTAGTGGATGGATTTCCCATAGACCCTCAGGGTTTCTTTTTGCCACCCCAGGAGATTGACTTTATTGACGTGCTCAAAGGGCCGGATACGGGCATCTTTGGTCTTCGTGGTGGCAACGGGGTGGTTGCCATCTACACCAAAACCGGTCTGGCCATCAAGAACAAACCCACAGGAAGGCGCGGTGGCTCACTGACCACGGAACATCCCGGATTTGCCCAGTCAAAAACATTTTA
This sequence comes from Maribacter aquimarinus, assembly GCF_047345505.1. NCBI lineage: Bacteria > Pseudomonadati > Bacteroidota > Flavobacteriia > Flavobacteriales > Flavobacteriaceae > Maribacter > Maribacter aquimarinus. The sequence goes on from NZ_JBLFEO010000001.1 coordinate 275,246, forward strand.
CACGCCAAAATACCCCAACGCCGGAACCTCCCATAATACATTAAAGGCCAGCACCACCCTGTACTGGGAGCCCAACATTGGCTTGGACAGTGAGGGCAAGGCCACCATTGCCTTCCCCACCGCGGAGCTGCCCGGTGAATACAGGGTGCGCCTGGAGGGCATAAGCAGTACCGGCGTGCCCCTGAGCACCAGCAAGAGCATCGAAATAAAATCCAGCCTGTAAACCTATTATCAACAATCTGGGCGAAAAAATAAATGAGGGATAGGAACACCGATCGAAACCATGCCCCCTTTATGGAGCGTATACATCCCATACCCTGACCAGATGCACCCCTTAGTGCCCATAAATTGGTAATTTGGGAAATAATTATGCATTAAATTGTCACTTCCGTTTTAGAAATTGGCCTTCTTTCACTATTTTGCTGGGATAAAAAAGTAGAAAGCGATGCAACATGTTACCCGTCTTTTTGATTTCCCGTATTACCAATTGGAACATTTTAACCTGGACAAAGCCCTTGTCACCAAAAGTAATGGGAAATGGGTGGCCACGAGTTCGCGCGAATATATAGACAAGGCCAATGCCCTGAGCCGCGGGCTGATTAGACTGGGGGTAAAGCCCAATGACAAGATCGCCATCATTTCCATGACCAACCGCACGGAGTGGAACATCTGTGACATTGGCATCTTACAAGTGGGGGCGCAAAACGTGCCCATTTACCCCACCATATCCGAAGACGATTATGAGTACGTGCTTAACCACAGCGGGGCCACCCACTGCTTTGTCTCCTGCTCCGAAGTTTTGGAAAAAGTGCTTTCCATTGGAGAGAAACTGAAGCACATCAAGGATGTTTTTTCATTTGATGAGCTGGACAACTGCAAGCACTGGAGCACCGTTCTGGAAAAAGGGGCCGATGAAGGCAACCAACACGAGGTGGAAGACCGGAAAAACGCGGTGAAGCCCGGGGACCTGGCCACCCTGATCTATACCAGCGGGACAACGGGCAAGCCAAAAGGGGTGATGCTATCGCACCACAATATTGTGTCCAATGTCATTTCCAGCAAGCTCCGTGTCCCTTTTGAGGCCGGGGCAACCGCCCTGAGCTTTTTACCGGTGTGCCATATTTTTGAGCGCATGATACTGTACCTGTACCAGTACTGCGGCATCAACATTTACTTTGCCGAGGGCCTGGACAAGATCAGTGACAATTTAAAGGAGGTAAAGCCCAACGTAATGACGGTGGTGCCCAGATTGTTGGAAAAAGTGTACGATTCCATCATTGCCAAAGGGGCGGCCCTTGGCGGCATAAAGAAAAACCTCTTTTTCTGGGCCGTGAACCTGGGGCTTAAATTTGAACCCTACGGGCAGAACGGCTGGTGGTACGAGAAACAACTGGGGCTTGCCCGCAAACTGATCTTTAGCAAGTGGAAAGAGGGCCTTGGCGGAAACCTGGACACCATGGTCTCCGGAAGTGCCGCCCTGCAACCCCGATTGGGACGTATCTTTGGGGCAGCGGACATTCCCGTTATGGAAGGCTACGGGCTTACCGAAACCTCTCCCGTGATCTCCGTGAACCAAGTGGACGGAAAAGGGTGGCGCATAGGTACCGTGGGGCGCATCATTGAAGATGTGGAAGTGAAGATTGCCAGCGATGGCGAAATTCTCTGCAAGGGCCCCAATGTCATGATGGGCTACTACAAAGACCCTGAAAAAACGGCCGAAGTCTTAAAGGACGGTTATTTCCACACTGGAGACATTGGGGAGATAGACTCGGACGGCTTTTTGAAAATCACCGATAGAAAAAAGGAAATGTTCAAGACCTCCGGAGGCAAGTACGTTGCCCCGCAACTGTTGGAGAACCGCTTTAAGCAATCGCGCTTCATAGAACAGATCATGGTGGTGGGAGAAGGCGAGAAAATGCCCGCGGCCCTGATACAGCCCAATTTTGAATTTTTGTACGAATGGGCCAAGCGCCACGAGGTTACCCTGAGTGAAAATTCTGATATTGTCCTGAACCCTAAAGTAATAGAGCGCATTCAGGAAGAAGTGGACGCCGCCAATGCAGATTTTGCCAAATGGGAGAAAGTGAAACAATTTAGGCTCACGCCAGATGTGTGGACCATTGACGATGGCCACCTTACCCCCACCATGAAATTGCGCCGTAAGATCGTAAAGGAAAAATACATGCACCTTTACAATGACATCTATGGCCACTGAGCCAACCCGTTAAAATAATGGCGTCGCGGCAAAAACGCCAAGATTCCAAGGCTTTGGCAGCACTTGGGCCACCCGCCTTGGCCCTGACCCTCCCAAGAACGCACTGCCCAGATATTCCCGGATAAGGCGTGTGCCCCTCCAATGGTACGGTATCTTGTTGGCACCACGATAAGGCCAAACACCCCAACCCGTAGGGTCTCTTTTGTGCCCACTTTCCCTTTTGGCACCTTGGGCTGTTCTCCCAGTGGTGACCTTTCTCCATAATTTGACATATTTACTATGCACGCATAGTAAATTTTTTATATCTTTGGAAGCGAACCCATAAGTTCCATGAAAGAAATAACCATTGATTATGCCCTCCGCGCCACTTGGCAAGCGGTGGCCAGAATGTACAATGAAGAGGCCAAACAATTTGACAGTACCATGGCCGTGGGCTTCACCCTTTTGAGCATTGACCCCAAAACGGGAACGCCTTCCACGGCCCTTGGCCCCAAAATGGGCATGGAGGCCACCAGTCTCTCCAGAATCTTGAAGAGCATGGAGGCCAAAGGATTGATCGAGCGCAGGCCCAATCCGGCCGACGGTCGGGGCGTCCTGATCCATCTGACCAATTTTGGGCTGGAAAAAAGAAAGGACTCCAAAGACGTGGTGATGCGGTTCAACGAAGTGGTGAAAAAAGAGGTGTCTCCAGAAAAGTTGCACCACTTTTTTGAAGTTACGGAGGCCATAAACAAGCTCATAACAGACAAAAGAATATACCTTAAAGACACATCTAATCAGTAAAAGCAGCCCGTACCAAATGAACAAGCACATAAAAAAAGTAGCCGTAATTGGCTCCGGAATCATGGGAAGCGGCATTGCCTGCCACTTTGCCAACATAGGAGTGGAAGTTTTGTTGTTGGATATTGTACCCAGGGAACCAACGGATCAGGAAAAGGCCAAGGGATTCTCCCTCACGGACAAGGTGGTGCGCAACAGGCTCGTGAACGATGCCCTGGCCGCGGCCCTCAAATCCAAGCCCTCCCCCATTTACCACAAGGATTTTGCCCAAAGGATCACCACCGGCAACTTGGAGGATGACATTGCCAAGGTTGGCGGAGTGGATTGGATCATTGAAGTGGTGGTAGAACGCCTGGACATAAAAAAACAGGTGTTTGAAAACTTGGAGAAGCACCGTACTCCGGGCACGCTCATTACCTCCAACACTTCGGGCATCCCCATACAGTTCATGAGCGAAGGCCGAAGTGAGGATTTCCAGGAGCACTTCTGTGGCACGCACTTTTTTAATCCGGCACGCTACCTGAAACTCTTTGAGATCATTCCGGGCCCCAAGACCTCCCCGGCGGTGTTGGAGTTCTTAAATGGCTACGGAGAACAGTTTCTGGGCAAGACCTCTGTGGTGGCGAAGGACACCCCCGCCTTTATCGGGAACCGAATTGGCATCTTTAGCATACAGAGCCTTTTCCATACCGTAAAGGAAATGGAGATGACCGTGGAAGAAGTGGACAAGCTCACCGGGCCCGTCATTGGCAGGCCAAAATCGGCCACCTTCAGGACCGTGGACGTGGTGGGGCTGGACACCTTGGTGCACGTGGCCAACGGCATAGCGGAAAACTGCAAGGAAGACGAGCGTCATGCCCTCTTTGCCCTGCCCGATTTCATTTCCACCATGATGGAGAACAAATGGTTGGGCAGCAAGACCGGGCAAGGGTTCTACAAAAAAACGAAGAACGACAAGGGCAAGACCGATATCCTGACCCTGGATTTGGACACCATGGACTATCGCGCCAAAAAAAGCGCCAAGTTCGCCACCCTGGAACTCACCAAGACCATTGACAAGGTGGTGGATCGCTTTGCCGTGTTAACGGGAGGCAAGGACAAGGCCGGGGAGTTTTACCGCAAGAGCTTCGGTCAGTTGTTTGCCTATGTCTCCCACCGTATTCCAGAAATCACGGACCAACTGTACAAAATAGATGATGCCATGAAGGCCGGTTTTGGCTGGGAGCACGGACCGTTCCAGATCTGGGATGCCGTGGGGCTGGAAAAGGGACTGGAGTTCATTGCCGCCGAGCAGCAGGAAGCCGCCCCTTGGGTGGCCGATATGAAGATGGCCGGCATAAATTCGTTCTACAGTGTCAAGGACGGCGCCACCTATTTTTATGACATTCCGTCCAAGGCCATGAAAAAGGTGCCCGGTCAGGACGCCTTCATCATTCTGGACAACATTCGCGAGTCCAAGGCGGTGTTCAAGAATTCCGGGGTTGTGGTGCAAGATCTTGGAGACGGTATTCTCAATGTGGAGTTCCAATCCAAGATGAACACCATTGGCGGAGACGTTCTGGCCGGCCTGAACAAGGCCATAGACCTTGCCGAAAAGGATTTCCAAGGTTTGGTGGTGGGCAACCAGGCAGCCAACTTCTCCGTCGGGGCCAACATTGGGATGATTTTTATGATGGCCGTGGAGCAGGAATACGATGAGCTCAACATGGCCATAAAGATGTTTCAGGACAGCATGATGCGCATGCGCTATTCTGCCATACCCACGGTGGCGGCCCCGCACGGCATGACCTTGGGGGGTGGTTGCGAACTGTCGCTGCACGCAGACAAAGTGGTTGCAGCGGCCGAGACCTATATTGGTCTGGTGGAATTTGGCGTGGGCGTGATCCCCGGCGGTGGCGGATCCAAGGAATTTGCCCTGCGCGCATCCGATTCCTTCCGCAAGGGCGATGTGGAATTGAACGTGCTGCAAGAGTATTTCCTCACCATAGGGATGGCCAAGGTGTCCACCTCGGCCTATGAAGCGTATGATCTGGGGATTTTACAGAAAGGAAAGGACCTTGTGGTCGTGAACAAAGACCGACAATTGGCCACGGCCAAGGCCCATGCCCGGTTAATGGCAGAAATGGGCTATACCCAACCGCCCAAGCGAAAAGACGTGAAAGTACTGGGCAAGCAGGCCCTGGGAATGTTCCTGGTGGGCACCGACTCCATGGAGGCCAGCAACTACATTAGCGAACACGACAAAAAGATAGCCAATAAACTGGCCTATGTCATGGCGGGCGGCGATCTCTCCGAACCCACGATGGTGTCCGAACAATACCTGCTGGATCTGGAACGCGAAGCCTTTTTGTCACTTTGCACCGAAAGAAAGACCCTGGAGCGCATTCAGCACATGCTGAAAACTGGGAAGCCGTTACGTAATTAGATTTTAGATTTGGGATTTTAGACTTTAGACTTGATACTTTGTTTTTAAACTAATTCAAATTGATATGCACGACTTCCAGAAACTACTTGTTTGGCAAAAATCCATGGACATTACAGAAGAGGTGTATCGTATATCGGCAGCATTTCCTGAAACCGAAAAATATGGATTAACCAGTCAGATAAGAAGAAGTGCAATTTCTGTTCCCTCCAATATTGCCGAAGGAGCAGGAAGGAATACCGATGGAGAATTTAGAAACTTTTTAGGTATCGCCAGCGGCTCGTCCAACGAATTGTTCACACAGCTTATTCTAGCCAATAGATTGGGTCTAACTTCCAAAAAAACCATTGATCCCATTCTTACTAAACTTATTGAAGTGCAAAAAATCAATTTTTCATTAATAAAAAAATTTACAAAGTAAATGGACTCACTTCTCACATCTCATATCTCACATCTCACATCTCACATCTAAAATCCAGTAAATGAAAACAGCATACATAGTCAAAGGATACAGAACGGCAGTGGGAAAAGCGCCCAAAGGGGCCTTTCGCTTTAAGCGCACCGATGAACTCGCCGCAGAGACCATTGCACACTTGATGAAGGAACTACCGCAATTGGACAAAAAACGGATAGATGATGTCATTGTGGGCAACGCCATGCCAGAGGGGTCGCAAGGGCTCAACATGGCGCGCCTCATCTCCCTGATGGGACTGGACATTGTGGATGTACCGGGAGTTACCGTGAACCGCTTTTGCTCCTCGGGCATAGAGACCATAGGCATCGCCACCGCAAAAATACAGTCCGGAATGGCCGATTGCATCATTGCCGGTGGTGCCGAGAGCATGAGCTCCGTGCCCATGACCGGCTACAAGACCGAGCTCAACTATGACGTGGTCAAGGCCGGGCACGAAGACTACTATTGGGGCATGGGCAATACCGCAGAGGCGGTGGCCCAGGAATACAAGGTGTCCCGGGAAGACCAGGACGAGTTTGCCTACAATTCGCACATGAAGGCCCTCAGGGCCCAGGCCGAGGACCGCTTCCAAGAGCAGATCGTGCCCATAGAAGTGGAACAGACCTATGTGGATGCCCAAGGCAAAAGGGCCACCAAGAAATATACCGTGATAAAGGACGAGGGGCCAAGAAAGGGAACCTCCATTGCCGTGCTCAACAAACTGCGTCCCGTTTTTGCGGCAAATGGTAGCGTAACCGCCGGCAACTCCAGCCAAATGAGCGATGGTGCCGCCTTTGTGATGGTCATGAGCGAGGAAATGGTAAAGGAACTGAACCTGGAGCCCATTGCGCGCTTGGTCAATTATGCCGCCGCCGGGGTACCGCCCCGGATCATGGGCATAGGGCCAGTGGCAGCGGTGCCCAAGGCCCTGAAGCAGGCCGGATTGAAACAATCCGATGTGGAATTGATAGAGCTCAACGAGGCCTTTGCCTCCCAATCCTTGGCCGTGATGCGCGAGCTGGACCTTAATCCGGACATTGTAAACGTGAACGGAGGTGCCATTGCCCTGGGACACCCCTTGGGCTGTACCGGAGCCAAACTTTCCGTGCAACTGTTCGATGAAATGCGAAAACGAAACATGCAGGGCAAACACGGTATGGTGACCATGTGCGTGGGCACCGGACAGGGCGCCGCCGGTATTTTTGAATTTCTTTCTTAAGAAGAAAAAAAGACTCAAGATTCAAGAGACAAGAGACTAGAGACTAGAGACTAGAGACTGGAAAGAGGAGAAAAATGGCGAAGCGGCATAATTATAAAAACCTGAAAATTTGGCAACTAGGTCTTGACCTTGCCAACGATGTTTCTGACGCCATAGTTCGTTTTCCAAAGCATGAGCGATATGATTTAAGCTCTCAAATTAGCCGATGCTCTATTTCAATGCCAAGCAATATTGCAGAAGGTTCCTCTAGATCGGACAAAAGTTTTAAGAATTATATTAATTATTCCCTTGGGTCGTCCTTTGAACTTGGGACACAATTATTAGTAGCATACCATAGAAAATATATTAAACAAAAAACATTAATCCTTTTAGAGGATAAAATAGCGGAATGACAACGTATGACTATGGGTTTCCAAAATGGCCTTAACCAATAGTCTTTAATCTCTATTCTATTTTCTCTATTCTAATTTTAGCCTTATGAGCACAGCAACAACAACAAAAGAAATCCTGAGAGGGGGACAATTCCTGGTAAAGGAGACCCACTGCGAGGATGTATTCACTCTGGAGGACCTGAGTGAAGAACAAGAGATGATGCGCGAGAGCACCAAGGAATTTGTGGACCGCGAACTATGGGCCCACTGGGAACGTTTTGAACAAAAAGACTACGCCTACACCGAAGAGACCATGCGCAAGGCCGGGGAGCTGGGCCTTCTCAGCGTGGCCGTTCCCGAGGCCTACGGCGGTATGGGCATGGGCTTTGTGAGCACGATGCTGGTCTGCGATTACATTTCCGGGGCCACGGGCTCATTCAGCACGGCCTTTGGGGCGCATACCGGAATTGGGACCATGCCGATCACCCTCTACGGTACCGAAGCACAAAAACAAAAATACGTGCCCAAACTGGCCTCGGGAGAGTGGTTTGGGGCCTATTGCCTCACCGAACCCGGCGCTGGATCGGACGCCAATTCCGGCAAGACCAAGGCCGTCCTTTCCGAAGACGGAAAACATTACCACATCTCCGGACAGAAAATGTGGATTTCCAACGCGGGCTTCTGCAACCTGTTCATTGTCTTTGCCAGAATAGAGGACGACAAGAACATTACCGGTTTCATTGTGGAGAAGGACCCCAGCAACGGCATTACCTTGGGTGACGAAGAAAAGAAACTGGGCATCCACTCCTCCTCTACCCGTCAGGTATTCTTCAACGAGACCAAGGTGCCGGTGGAGAACATGCTCTCCGAAAGGGGCAATGGCTTCAAGATTGCCATGAACGCCCTGAACGTGGGGCGCATTAAACTGGCGGCCGCGTGCCTGGAGGCCCAGCGCCGGGTCATAGGGGAAGCCACCAGATACGCCAACGAGCGCATCCAGTTCAAGACACCGATCATCAATTTCGGGGCCATAAAGGCCAAAATTGCCGATATGGCCACCAACGCCTATGTGGACGAAGCCGCGTCTTACAGGGCGGCCAAGAACATAGAGGACCGAATTGCCCTTAGGGTGGCCGCAGGCAACAGCCATCAGGAAGCAGAGCTGAAAGGGGTAGAGGAATATGCCATTGAGTGTTCCATTCTCAAGGTTGCCGTTTCCGAACATGTACAACAGACCACGGATGAGGGCATACAAATATTTGGGGGCATGGGCTTCAGTGCCGATACGCCCATGGAATCCGCTTGGCGAGATGCCCGCATAGCCCGCATCTATGAGGGCACCAATGAGATCAACCGTATGCTGGCCGTTGGGATGTTGGTAAAAAAGGCGATGAAAGGCCACGTGGACCTCTTGGGGCCCGCCACGGCCGTGGGCGAGGAACTCATGGGCATACCGTCTTTTGACACGCCTGACTATTCCGAACTGTTCGCTGAGGAGAAAGACTTGGTGAAACGCCTAAAAAAAGTGTTCTTGATGGTGGCGGGCAGTGCCGTACAAAAATTTGGACCCCAATTGGAGGAGCACCAACAGCTTATGATGGCCGCCTCGGACATTCTCATTGAGACCTATCTGGCGGAGTCTGCCATTTTGCGCACCGAGAAAAATGCCAAACGTTTTGGCGAGGAGGCCCAGGCCACACAGATCGCCATGTCCAAACTGTACTTGTACCGGGCCACGGAGAAAGTGATTCAAAAAGGCAAAGAGGCCATTATTTCATTTGCCGAGGGCGATGAGCAGCGCATGATGCTCATGGGCCTCAAGCGCTTTACCAAATACACCAATCACCCCAACGTGGTGGCCCTACGCACGCAGATTGCGGACAAGGTGGCCGCGGATGGAAAATATACGTTTGACTAACTCAAATGTCACTTTTGTTTTTCAACAAAAGGAAAGCCGCTCCATAAAGGGGCGGTTTTTTATTTGCACGCCCTTTGGCAAGCCCCTAAATTTACCCAATGAAAAAATCGCTCCTAGCACAAGTGTACGACCCGGAATCCTTTCGGGAACAAGGTCACGCCCTGATCGACCAGTTGGCGGACCACCTGTTGGAAAACCTTGGTGAAAAAGGCGGCCGTGCCATTGCCTATCGGCATCCCGATACGGAGTTGGCCTTCTGGCGTTCTTTTATGGAAGATGGGAAAAAAGAACAGCTGTTCCCCGAAATTTTGGAAGGGGCCACCAAACTGCACCACCCACAGTGCATTGGGCACCAAGTGGCGCCACCGGCACCCATTACGGCCTTGACCGCCATGATCGGCGGGCTGCTGAACAACGGCATGGCCATCTACGAGATGGGCATGAGCCCCACGGCAATGGAACGGGTGGTCACGGAAGTGCTTTGCGAAAAAATTGGTTACCAAGGGCACCCGGGCGGTTTTCTTACCTCCGGAGGCACCTTGGCCAATCTCACGGCACTGCTTACCGCACGCCGGGTCATGCTGCCAGAAGACGTTTGGAATCTTGGGCACGGGCGTCCCTTGGGCATCATGGTCAGTGAAGAGGCCCATTATTGCGTGGACCGGGCGGCAAAGATCATGGGGCTGGGCGAAAAGGGCATCATAAAGGTTCCTACCCAAGCCAACTATGCCATGGACAACGCACTGTTGGAAGAACAGTACCGCACGGCCACGGAGGCCGGCATACACGTCTTTGCCATAATAGGGAGCGCACCATGCACCGCCACGGGAGCATTTGACGATTTGGAAGGGATTGCCACATTTGCAGCACAAAAAAAGCTCTGGTTCCATGTGGACGGCGCCCACGGCGGTGCCACCATCTTCTCCGAAAAATACCGCCCACTCCTTAAAGGCATTGAAAAAGCGGACTCCGTTATCATGGACGGTCATAAAATGATGATGATGCCCACCATTACCACCGCCCTGCTCTATAAAAACGGAGACCACGCCAAGCTCACCTTTAGGCAAAAGGCAGACTATCTGCTCTCCCAGAGCGATCGTGGCGATTGGTACAATGCAGGGAAGAAGACCTTTGAGTGTACCAAGACCATGATGTCCGTACACTGGTACACCCTATTGAAATATTATGGCACCGACGCGTTCAACGCCTACGTGACCCAGCTGTACGACCAAGGGGCCGCCTTTGCGGAGATGATCGGTGCCCACCCCAAGTTGGAACTGGCCGTGCGTCCCATGTGCAACATTGTCTGTTTCCGGTATGTGGACCAAACACTATCGGGCAAGGCCCAAAACAAACAAAATGAAACCTTGCGGCAAGCCCTGTTGGAAAATGGGGAATTCTATGTGGTGCAGACCAAGCTCCGGGGGGTGCACTACCTGAGGATCACGGTAATGAACCCCTTTACCACCAAAGACCACATGGCCAAACTACTTCACAAGATAGAGAACATGGCCCTTGCCCTTTAGGCAATGGACTCCAGCACCTGTTCCTCCGTTTCCTTGTTGGAAAAGTTAATGGCACATTCGATCAGGGCCAAATGGGAATAGGCTTGTGGGAAGTTGCCCAAAAGCCTTTTGCTCTTAAAGTCTATGTCTTCACTGAACAGTCCCAAATGGTTGCTGTAAGACAGTAGGGTCTCAAAATGTTTTTCCGCTTTTTCTTCCTCCCCGATCTTAAAAAGGCTGTTTATGAACCAAAAGGTACAGATGGTAAAGGAGGAAGAGGGCATTCCAAAATCGTCCTCGTTCTTATAGCGATAGAGCAATCCGTCATTGCTCAGTTCCCGCTCAATGGCCTTGACGGTGCTCACAAACTTGGGATCTTTGGCGTGGATGAAACCGTAGGATTCCATGAGCAGCACCGCGGCATCCATGTCAGGGCTGCCGTAAGATTGGGTAAAGGCGTTCACCTGCGGATTCCAGGCATTTTCGTGTATGTCTCGTCGTATCTGCCGTTCCAGTACGGACCACTCCTCGATTTTGGACGTTTTACGGAAGATCCGGGCCACCTTCAGGGCACGGTCTATGGCCACCCAACAGAGCACCTTGGAAAAGGTGAAGTGCCGATCCTCGGAACGGAACTCCCAGATGCCCTTGTCCGGCTCCTGCCAATGCTTGGAAACGATCCAAACGATCCCCTTGGTAATGCCCCACAGCTCTTCCCCGTTCTCGGTGTCATTGCTGTATTTGGCAAGCTGTTCGTAGATGACGTCCATCAGGATGCCATAGATGTCGTTCTGCTTCTGCTTGTAGGCGGCATTGCCCACCCGTACCGGACTGGAACCCTTGTAACCGGCCAAATGGTCCAGGGAAAATTCCGTGAGCTTTTTCTCTTTGTTGATGCCGTACATGATCTGCAGCTTCTCGTCCTTGTCCGGAATCAGGTCCACAATGAATTGCAGGTAACGTTTGGCCATGTTGCGGTGGCCCAGGTCTCCCATGACCTTGATGACCATGGAGGCGTCCCGGATCCAACAGAAGCGATAGTCCCAGTTGCGCACCTCACCAATGGTCTCCGGCAAGGAGGTGGTGGCGGCGGCCAGCACGGCCCCCGATTTGTCGTAACTGAGCAATTTTAGGGTTATGGCGCTGCGGCCGATCTGCTCGTTGTACTTCCTGTAGTTTGGATTTTTGTCGCTCCAGTTCAACCAGTACACCTTGGTGCGCTCCAGTTCGGTGTACATTTTGCGCACGGTGGGCAAGAACAGTTTTTCATTGTAGCCCATTAAAAAATAGCCATCCGCTTCCAAAAGGATCTCCCGCCCCTCCATCACGGCATTTTTATTGAAATTGGTGTAGAGAAAACAGGTGTCGAACTTCTCACCGTGGGTCAGGCTCACGATAAAGTTTTTCTTCACATAACTTTCCGTGCGGCCCAAGGCATACTCCAACCTGGGATCGTAACGTACCCTAAAGCTTGGTTTTCCGGAAAGATGTTTAAAGAAGCGCACCAGCTCCGGCGGGGAGTTGTAACCGTTCTCCTTGCGATAGCGGGGCATAAAGTCCCGGACCTCAAAACTGTGTTCCCCGGACTGGAAATGGGTAATGAGGATGGCGGTGTGCTTTTTGTAGCGCTGGGTAATGGTATAGGAATCGTCCACCAAAATTTCAAAACTCCCCCCAATCTCATCGTCCAACAGCTTGGCAAAGACCGATGAGGAGTCGAACTCCGGCAGGCAGCACCAGTCAATGGCCCCGGTTTTGCTTACCAGGGCGGCACTTCTGCAATTTCCAATGATTCCGTAATCCAAATTCTCCATAGATGTTATACTGCTTTTATGTCATGGGCAAAGCTGGTCTCCAGGATGCCCGCTCACGGACCCTGGGCCTCTACAGAAACGGGGATGGTGCCCCATTATTTTGGGACGCCTCCAAGATATCCATAAAATTGGGCGGCCTATTCCTCATTTCCTCAAAAATGGCTAGGGACGGCTGTCCGTTCAATAAAAATTTTAATTCAAATGCACCAGCCGTTGTAAATGCCCCCTATTTTCCCGAAATTGAGAGAAATTCAACACTTAACAAAACTAATTCCGGTATTTATGTCGAAAACTATCATAATCTCAAATAGATTGCCCGTACAGTTACAAATCAACAACGGCGACATTACGGCCATTCCCAGCGTGGGCGGTCTGGCCACCGGTATGAAATCGGTGCACTCCGGGGGCGATAGTCTGTGGATCGGTTGGAGCGGCCTAACGGACGAGGACATCCCAAAGGCGCTGGCACCCAAGATAGACCAGGCCCTGGCCGAGCACGGTTCTGCCAAGGTGAAGCTCACCAAGGCCGAGGTGGATGGGTTTTACTACGGTTTTAGCAACCGAACGGTATGGCCCTTGTTCCACTATTTTTTGGAGTATTCGGAATTTGAGCTCTCCAATTGGGAAACCTACAAAAAGGTGAACCAAAAGTTTGCGGACGCCATTTTGGAGCAGGCCGGCGATGATGACATTGTCTGGGTGCACGACTACCAGTTAATGCTGGTGCCCCAGATGGTTCGGGAAAAGCGGCCCAAGGTATCCATTGGTTTCTTTTTGCACATTCCCTTCCCTTCCTTCGAGATTTTCCGCACCCTTCCCTGGCGCCGTGAGATCTTGCAGGGGCTCTTGGGATCGGACCTCATAGGCTTCCACACCTATGACTACGAACGCCATTTTCTAAGCTCGGTTCGGCGACTTTTGGGCCTTGAGGTGAGCTTTAATGACATTTACCAAGACGATCGGGTGATCAAGGTGGACAGTTTTCCCATGGGCATCGACTACAAAAAATTCAACACGGCGGCCAAGGAGCACGCCCAGCGCAGTGAAGCTGAAAAGTCCGACCTGCAAAAGCGGCTGGACACCCACAAGAAATCGGCCCCCGATGCCAAGTTCTTCCTGTCCATAGACCGGTTGGACTATACCAAGGGCATTGCCAAACGACTTAACGCCTTTGAGTATTTTCTGAACAAATACCCCCAGTACAAGGAAAAAGTACGGCTCATCATCCTGGCCGTGCCCTCCCGCTCCAACGTGCCACAGTACCAAGTGCTGAAACGTGAGGTGGACGAACTGGTGGGCCGCATAAACGGGGAACTGAGCACGGTGAGCTGGACCCCCATCTGGTATTTTTACCGATCCCTGCCCTTTGACAGTCTCATAGACCTGTACACCAGCTGTGACATTGCCTGGCTCACGCCCATACGGGACGGGATGAACCTGGTGGCCAAGGAATACGTGGCAACGAGAACGGACCGCACCGGAGTGCTCATATTGAGCGAGATGGCGGGCTCCGCCAATGAGATGAACGAGTCCCTGCTCATAAACCCCAACAATTTTGAGCAGATCGCAGATACCCTCTACGAGGCCATTAACATGCCGGAAAAAGAACAACAGGCCAGAAACAAGATATTGCAGAAGCGCCTGGCACGCTACAACGTGGAAAAATGGGCCAATGATTTCATGACCTCCCTGGTGCAGCAGAAAGAGAAAGAGGCCGTATATGTGTCCCGTAGGCTGTCCGTGGATTTGATGAACACCATCATGAAACGCTATATCGATGCCAACAGGCGTCTGGTCTTCCTGGACTATGACGGTACGCTGGCCAATTTTCACAAAGACCCCCAAAAAGCAAACCCGGACAACGCCCTCTATGCCCTATTGGACGAGGTGGCGGCACAGCCCAACACGGACATGTACCTGATCAGCGGACGGGACAAGGAGACCTTTGGCAAATGGTTCCTGCACAAAAAGTACAACATGATCGTGGAGCACGGCGTTTGGATATCACAGGGTGGCGAGGAGTTCCGCATGTTGGAAAGCGTTAAAAAAGACTGGATGGAAAAAATTCTTCCCGTACTGGAGTCTTTCGTGGATCGCACCCCGGGCAGTTTCATTGAGGAAAAAAACTACTCCCTGGCCTGGCACTACCGCAATACCGACCCCGATTTTGGCCAGAAACGCTCCGTGGAGCTCAATACCGTCCTTACCAGCCTCATTGCCAATGACGATCTCAGTGTATTAAACGGCAACAAGGTCATGGAGATCAAGAGCAGCAACGTGAACAAGGGCAGGGCCGCCATGCGCGTCTTTGCCGAGGACGAATACGATTTTGTGTTTGCCATTGGCGATGACTGGACGGATGAGTTCATGTTCCAGGAACTGCCGGAAGAGGCCATTACCGTGAAAGTGGGGCGGCAGAAAACGGTGGCCAAATATTTTGTGGACAACACCAAGAATGTGCGCGACATCCTCTCTCGCTTTGCCAACAACCGTTGAACCAATCCTTACATAAGATGAAGCATCACTTGTTTTTTCTGGGGCTACTGTCCCTTTTCCCCTTCCCTGTGCTGGGCCAACAGGAAACCGAAGTGTTTTTGGTGGAAATGGGTTGGGAAGAAAAAGGCCCTGTTTTTGGCATCCCCATCAACCTTTCCAAGAATCACGGGTATGACAACCAGCCCAGCTTTGATGGGCCCGATCACCTGCTCTATGCCGCCACGCGAAATGGGCAGACCGATGTGGTTCGCCAACATCTTGTGGACCATACCAAACAATGGCTCACCCAAAGCCCCCAGGGCAGCGAGTATTCTCCCACCAAAATGCCCGTTGGCCCCGGTTTTTCCACCATACGGTTAGATACCAGCGGCTTGCAGCGTTTGTATGTCCATGAGACAAAAGACGCTCCGGGGCGCATGCTGCCAAAGGACGCCAAGATCGGGTACCATCTCTGGTATTCGGCCAACGAGCTGGTGGCCACGGTATTGGTGCAGAACAGGATGGACCTGTTCCTCTTTGATGTGGAACGGAACTCCCGCAAGCAGCTGCACCAAAATGTGGGACGTTCCCTGCACCGGCTGCCCCATTCGGAGATGATCAGTTTCATTGCCTTGAACAACAAGGAAAAGACCCTCTTTTCCCTACATCCCATATCTGGAAGAAAAGAGGCCATTGCCCCTTTGCCCAAGGGCACCGAGGATGTGTGCTGGCTCCCCAATGGCAACGTGCTCACCGGGGTAAAAAACACCATCCTTCAGTGGGATCCAAAGACCTCAAGGGACTGGGCGCCCCTTCATTCCTTTTCCCAAGATCACGTGAACGACATCAGTAGGATGGCC
Organism: Maribacter aquimarinus; assembly: GCF_047345505.1. Classification (NCBI taxonomy): domain Bacteria; kingdom Pseudomonadati; phylum Bacteroidota; class Flavobacteriia; order Flavobacteriales; family Flavobacteriaceae; genus Maribacter; species Maribacter aquimarinus. The sequence continues at coordinate 291,279 of NZ_JBLFEO010000001.1, forward strand.
GTGGGCCCCGAAGCAAAAAGGATGGCCTTTGTGAGTTCGCTCACCCCACCACAGCTCATAGACAAGCAGATGGCGGCCTTCAGCAAGAAAGAACTGGATGTTTTCTCCCAATGCTTTTCCAAGGAAGTCCTGGTCACCCGCTTTTGGGCAGATACGCTGCACACCGGCAGGGATGCCGTAAAGGCACATTACAGGAACTTTTTTGCGGAACACGACCCGGTGGGCGCCTCGGCCGGCAACAGGATACGGCTGGGAAACACGGTCATTGACCACGAAACGGTGATCAAGGGCGACCAAACCAAGGTCCAGGCCGTGATCTACCAGGTTCAAGATGCAACCATAGACCGCATGGACTTTGTTGCCCTGACGCCCAACGAGGGCACCGATGCCGAAAAAGTGGTGCAAGAACAACTGGAGGCCTACAACCAAAGGGACTTGGATGCCTTTGTGGCCACCTATGCGGAAGATATTTCAATATACAATTACGGCGGCAACTTGCTTTATAAAGGCCATGATGCCCTACGGGCCGGGTATGCCCGCTTCTTTGAATCTGCTCCGGACCTGCATTGCCAGATTCAGAACAGGATCGTTCTGGGCAACAAAGTGATCGATCTGGAGCACGTGACGGCCAGGGGGTCACAGTTCCAGGCCATTGCCATTTATGAAGTGAACGGTGGAAAGATAACCAAGGTCACCTTTATCAGATAAGAGCGAACTTGAGGCCCAAACCCCACATTCTCCCGGTCATCATCGGCTCCCAATTTGCCTGCACCTCCCTTTGGTTTGCCGGGAATGCGGTAATGGACGATTTGGTGGAAAAAACGGGACTTGGGCCACAGATCATGGGCTATGTGCTGTCTTCCGTGCAGTTGGGCTTTATTGTGGGGACCCTGGTGTTCTCGGTGTTCACGGTGGCCGATCGGTTCAGTCCCTCCCGTGTTTTTTTCTGTTGCGCGCTCCTGGCGGCGACCTGCAACGCCCTCTTGCTCTTGAACCCCCTAACTGCATCACTGCTGCTGTTGGCAAGGTTTGGCACCGGGTTTTTCCTGGCGGGCATTTATCCGGTGGGCATGAAGATTGCCGCCGATCACTTTGAGAGGGGCCTGGGCAAGGCCTTGGGGTTTTTGGTGGGCGCCTTGGTGCTGGGCAGCGCCCTTCCCTATCTCTTGAGCGGAGTGTTCTTGGCACAACCCCCGGCGCGTATTGTCCTGGGCGTGTCCCTCTTGGCCGTTTTTGGGGGCGCACTGCTGTGGGCCATGGTACCCAACGGTCCGTTCAGGGCGCCCGGTAGCGGCCTTCGATGGCGCCGGGGTGTTCAGCTTTTTAAAATGCGCCCTTTCAGGAAGGCCTCCTTTGGTTATTTTGGTCATATGTGGGAACTGTACGCATTCTGGGCCTTTACCCCATTGGCACTGTCGCACTACGCACAATGGCACAACACTTCCCTGAACGTACCCCTGTGGACGGGCATCGTCATGCTCTTGGGAGCCCTTTCCTGTGCTTGGGGCGGTATGCTATCCCAGAAATACGGTAGCGGAAAAGTGGCCTTCGTGGCTCTGGCCACCTCCGGCGCCTGTTGCTTGTTATCGCCCTTCTTCTTCTTTGCCCAGACCCCTCTTTTTCTTTCCATTTGGTGTTTTTGGGGAATGGCCGTCACGGCAGACTCCCCCCAATTTTCCAACTTGGTGGCCGGGTCTGCCCCGCCAAACATTAAGGGCACGGGGCTTACCTTGGTCAACGGCATTGGCTTTGCCATCACCATTGGAAGCATACAGCTCTTGGAGTCACTGGGCAACCACGTGCCCGTGCACGGGATGTTCACCATATTGGCCCTTGGCCCCATCATTGGTCTTTGGCAGCTCGGCGCTGGCCCCAACAGAAAGATGGGGCAGCGCAGCAGAACATAGCCACAACCAAAGATGGGCTGCACGCCCCATCACCAAAAAAGCCCCTGAAAATTATGGGCAGTGAACACGGAAGCCCACGGGAAACCCATCAGCAAGGAAGACCGGAAGGGACATGGTTTGGATTAATTTTGATATCTTGCTGTTCCAATCCCATTACGCCAATGGACAGCAGTACAACAGATATCAATGAGCTTACCATAAGGGACTATATTGAGTCGCTAAGGCCGGAAGACCCTGAAATACGGAAGGAGCTGGATTACGGCCACAGCTTTGACGGCAAGGTGGCCGAACTGTTTGCCCTGCGGCCCGTATTCGATGATCCGAATACCATTCTGCAACTTCCCTTTGCGAAAGTGCGGTATTTTAAGTCCAAGCAGCTATGGCGGCTGTACTGGAAACGCGCCCGCGGTACTTGGGAAATCTATGAACCCTATCCCGAGGCCACGCACCTTACCCCTTTGTTGGAGGTGGTACAAAAGGACGATCACGGTTGTTTTTTTGGATGATGGATACCAAAAGCCTCATCACCGAAATTGCCTCCCAATGGGAATGTGGGTACAATTGTTACCTTGACCCCACCTCCGGCGAGCTCATTTCCATTCCTTCCGTTTCCGGGGTAATGGACGAGGACGCCATGCAAGACGCTTTCGCGGCCGAACTGAAGAAACTGGAAGAGGCCCCGGGCTCGTTTGTAAGGTTTGAAGTTCCGGCTTCGTTTGAAGCCTTTGCCATAATGGAGCGTTTTGCAGACCAATTGGAAGAGGGCTCCTTAAAAGAAAGCTTGCAGAAAGCCCTGTACCATAGAAAACCTTTTCATCACTTTAAAAACATCATAGACCGATCCCCGATGAGGGAAGACTGGTTTCGGTTCAAGGCAAAAGAGTATCGGCTCTTGGTGGAGCAACAGTGGGCAGCGATGGACGGGGGCTGACCCCAATGTCCATTTTAGCCTACGGTCTTCAACAATAAACTAAAGAACATCACCCTAAAAAACATCGAAAATGAAAAAAATCATGGTTCTCACGGTATGGCTATCGGCGCTATCGCTTTCGGCACAGACCGATCCACGTTTGTACGACATTATCAATGCCGTGTCTGCCGAACGCATTGGCAAGGATGTGGCCACCCTGGCCAATTTTGGCACCCGCCACACCTTGAGCGATACGGTCTCCCCAACCCGGGGCATTGGGGCGGCCAGAAGATGGATCAAATCGGAATTTGAGCGCACCTCGAAAGCCTGCAAGGGTTGTCTAGAAGTGTTTTACCAAAGAGATTTCGTGGAAAAAGGCACCAACGCGCGCATTGTCAAGGATGTGGAGGTGGTGAACGTATTGGCCATACAACGGGGCACCAAATACCCCAACCGCTACATTGTCATGAGCGGTGACATTGATACCCGGGTGAGCGATCCCACCAACTATACGGACGACTCCCCCGGGGCCAATGACAATGCCAGTGGCATGGCGGGCACGCTGGAGGCCGCACGGGTGCTCTCCCAATACCAATTTGAGAACAGTATTATCTATATGGGGCTTTCCGGCGAGGAACAGGGGCTCTTTGGGGGTGCCGGAGTGGCGGCATACGCCAAGGAAAAGGGCTGGGACATCATTGGGGTGCTCAACAATGATATGATCGGCAACATAAAGGGCGTGGACGGCGTGGTGAGCAATACCGATTTCAGGATATTTTCCGAGCCCGTGCCCCCCACGGAAACGGAACAACAACGGAGGGCAAGGCGCTTTTACGGGGGCGAGGTAGATGGCATCTCCAGACAGTTGGCACGGTATGTGCACAAAATGACCAAGACCTATATGCCCGAGATGAACCCCATGCTCATTTACCGCTTGGACCGCTTTGGGCGCGGTGGGCACCACAGGCCCTTCAATGATGTTGGTTTTGCCGGCATACGGATCATGGAGGCCCATGAGAACTATACCCAGCAGCACCAAGACATAAGAATGGAAGATGGCATTGCCTACGGGGACGTGCTGGAGCACGTGGACTTTGACTATGCGGCCAAGCTAACGGCTGTGAACGCCATATCCCTAGCCGCCATTGCCTGGGCCCCTCCCGCCCCAGAGGAAGTGAAGATAGGGGGCATTGTGGAACCCTCGGCCAAGTTTGAGTGGAGTCCGGTGGACGGGGCCGTGGGCTATAAGATCTATTGGCGGGACACCACCAGCCCCACCTGGGACCACAGCCGCTACGTGGGCAAGGTCACCGCCTTTACCTTGAAAGGCATTGTGGTGGACAATTACCTCTTTGGAGTGGCGGCCGTGGGCAAGGACGGCCACGAGAGTCCGGTGGTGTTCCCCAACGCCATCTTACGTTAATTGGGCAACGATTTAAAACGAAACACACCATGGCAACAAATAAAGAGATGATGAGAAAATTGGCAGTCGCCGTAACGGCAACCCTGGTCTTTTCAAGTACCGGGAGCGGCCAGCTGCTACAGCAAAAAACCACCTTTACCGAGCAGGACACCCTAAGGGGCAGCATTACGCCAGAGCGCGCCTGGTGGGACCTGAACTACTATCATTTGGATATTGAGGTACAACCGGACCATAAGTACATAGCCGGCAAGAACACCATCCGGTACAAGGTGCTACGGCCCAACAATGTGCTTCAGATAGACCTCCAAGCGCCACTGGTCCTGGAAAAAGTGACCCAAGACGGCAGGCCCCTAAACGTAAAGAGCAAGGGCAACGCCCATTTCATCACCTTGGAAAAAGAACAGCGGCCAGGAGCATACCATGAGGTGGTGGCACATTACTCCGGACACCCCAAGGAAGCCGTGAACGCCCCCTGGGACGGTGGGTTCTCCTGGAAACGCGACGCCAACGGCAAGCACTTTGTGGCCACCTCCTGCCAAGGGCTAGGGGCCAGCGTCTGGTGGCCCAACAAGGACCATATGTACGATGAGGTGGACAGCATGCTGATCAGTGTAAAAGTGCCCAAGGGCCTCACCCAAGTGGCCAATGGGCGTTTGCGCCATCTGGATACGCTCTCCAACACCTCCCATTGGTTCGTTTCCAACCCCATAAACAACTACGGGGTAAACGTGAACATTGGCGACTATGTACACTTTGGCGAAATACACCAGGGCGAAAAAGGTCCCCTGGAGATGGACTATTGGGTCTTACGGGACGATCTGGAAAGGGCCAAGGAACATTTTAAGGACGCGCCCAGGACCATTGAGGCATTGGAGCACTGGTTTGGCCCCTACCCTTTCTACGAAGACAGCTTTAAATTGGTACAGGTGCCCTATTTGGGGATGGAGCACCAAAGCTCGGTGACCTATGGCAACCAATTCTTGCGGGGCTACCTGGGACGGGACCTCTCCGGTACCGGCTGGGGACTAAAGTTCGATTTTATCATTGTCCATGAAATGGGCCACGAATGGTTTGCCAACAACATCACCTACCGTGACATTGCCGATATGTGGATCCACGAGGGCTTTACCTCCTATTCGGAAAACCTTTTTCTGGACTACCACTACGGCACCCGTGCCGCAGAGGACTATGTCATTGGCCTACGGCAGAACATTGCCAATGACGCTCCCATCATTGGGCCCTATGATGTGAACCAGGAGGGGAGCAAGGATATGTACTACAAGGGATCCAACATGCTGCACACCATACGGCAACTGGTTCGGGACGATGAGCAATGGCGACAAATCCTCCGGGGCCTGAACAAGGACTTTTATCACCAGACCGTGACCACGCAACAAATTGAGGCCTACATTTCGCAGAAAGCGGGCATGGACCTCTCCAAGGTCTTTGATCAGTACCTGCGAACGGCCCAGGTGCCCGTGTTTGAATATCGCGCCAAAGGCAAAAAGCTGCAGTACCGCTACACCGATGTCTTACCGGGCTTTGATATGCCCTTGAAGGTATCCATCAATGGCAACGCACAATGGTTGGCACCCACCACCAAGTGGCAGACCCTAAAGGAACCGCAGACCATAACCGAGTTATCCGTGGATCGTAACTTCTATGTGAACACGGAAGAAAAATTGGAATGAGCCTATGGGAAACAGGCCATAATGGTAAAATGACCGATCCCTTTCGGGCATCATTCGCCATCCTTGTCCTTTGGCTTGGGAAGGGTAAAGTAAAACGTGGACCCAACCCCTGGTTCACTTTCCAACCAAACGGCCCCTTGGTAAACATCAATGATCCTTTTCACGATGGAAAGTCCAACGCCGGAGGAGGTACTGTCCGCATCCAGTTTGTGGAATACCTTGAAAATACGATCAAAGTATTTTTTCTCGATACCCATGCCGTTGTCCCTCACAAAAAACTCAAAATAACGGTCCCGAGCTGTACATCCAATGTGCACCACCACCTTTTCCGAAGTGGAAAAGGTTATGGCATTGCCAATGAGATGGTTAAAAACCTGTTTGACGTGCCATGGGTTTCCCGTGATGCAGGGTAGGTTGTCCTCCACCGAAATCGTGGTTTCCCCGGGCAGGGTGATGGCTTCCAAGACCTCTTGGACCAAGACATTGCAATCCAATACCTGTTCTTCAGATCGGACCCTGCCGATGGTGGAATAATCCAGCATGCCCTTGATGAGCGAGTCCATTTTTTCCACGTTGAAAAGCACTAGGCCAAGGGGCCTTAGCTCCTCTGGCGTTAGTTTGTCCTTTTGATCGGCCATGAACCAGCTCACCAGGGTATGGATATTGGTTATGGGCGATTTTAGGTCGTGCGATACCACATGGGCATATTCGCTGAGTTCCTCATTTTGTCGGGACAGACTGCTTAACAGTTCTTCTTTTTTCCTTTCCTGCGCCTGGATGTACTCTTCGTTCTCCTTGCGCTGAATGACATTGACCAACATGTTGGCAAAGACAAAGAGAATTTCTTTTTCGTTCTCGCTGTAGGCATTTATCTTTCTCACCGAATCGAACCCGATGAAGCCAATGAGCTCATTGTTCTTTATCTTGGGAATGGTGATCAGGCTCTTTATGCCCTGTGGCTCCAGGATGGCCCGTAGCCCATGCTCGCCATCCTCCGGCAAATGGGCCACGTTCTCCACATAAAAGGCTTGGCCCTTACGGTGTGCTTCTAGCCATTGCGGAATAAATTCTGTGGGCACCTGCTGTAAATTATCAAGTTCAGGTTTAATTCCCTCGGCGCACCATTCATAGGTATTGGAGGTGGTATGGTTCACAAAGTCGTAGGAAAAAATATAACTGCGGTCCGCCCCCACAAATTCCCCGATCTGCTTTAGGGAGCCGTTTACCAGCCGGTCGATGTCCGAAAGATCCGAGTTGATGTACTTCGTGGAAATGGCCATTAGCAATTCCTGAAAACGAAGCTGTCGTTCTATGATTTTGTCCTTCTCCAACTGTTGTAGGTGCATATCCCTTTATCTAAAATGGAAAAATGTTTCCAACTTGCTATTTTCCGGTGGTCTTGCGTTAAAGCCAAAAAATGGCCCGAGCCGTTTCACACTTATCAATTTGAGCATATAACGTGACAATCAAAATAGGTATTGCCTTACTTTACCATCTTATATCCAGAACACCGGGTTTCCACTTCCAAAATAGCACATTTTGGTCCTTTGTTCAATAGGCAAGATTTCCAATGGACCACCAAAACCCGTAGATGTCCTGGGAAACAAAACGATTACGAATTAGACACCCCTGGGCCGTAGCTTCGGCCAAAGGGGGCTGGGGCAGTGCAATTTTCTGTAAACCGATGCCCAAAGTTGCGGTTTTAAGAGAAATAGGACGCAATAAACACCTGCTTTACAGCGTTTTACATTAGCTACAGAAAGCACTTGAATTCAGTAGCGCAAAACAACCCATTGCCATGAAAGCCAAGCACCTGCCCTATCTCTTTATCCTAGGCCCCATATTTTTGGGCTGCTCCGGCAATGGCGATGATACCGCTGCGGAGCACACCCAACGAACCTTTGGAATGGGCTTCACCAGTTGGAGCTTTGGCCCCCAAATGCAGGATGTGGACGCTACCTATGCCTTCATTGAAAACAACGCGGACATCTACACCGAGCACATCGATACCAACATCCCTTGGAAAGCCTGGATGGACAACGGGATACTGCCCACCCCATTTACCAACGACATCTTGGGCAGGTCCAACCGAAGAATGCCCAACAAACAGCTCTTGCTATCCGTGAGTCCGTTGAACCAGAACAGGGACGAACTGGCCCTTGATTTTGATGGCACACTTCCCGAATACACGAGCCTGGACGATGCCAACATAGCCAATGCCTACGTAAAGCACATCAACTATCTGGTGAACCAGTTTGCACCGGACTATCTGGTCATTGGCATTGAGGTAAACGAGCTGCGAATGCGTAGTCCCGAAAAGTGGCAGGGGTACACTGCGTTAATGGAAAAAGTTACCCTTCGCATAAAGGAACAACATCCAGACCTCCCCATCTCACAATCCATTTCCCTGCACAATTTTTATGGGCCCATAGTGGCAAAACCGGAACAATTCATTGAGGATATTGTACAACATATAGACCGCTTGGACTTTGTGGCCATTAGTTTTTACCCATTTTTCAAGAACCAGGCTACTCCGGAAGAATTTCAGGCCGCCTTCAACTTTCTGCACCAGCGCACCAACAAGCCCATTGCCATAGTGGAAACCGCACATCTGGCGGAAGACCTGTCCGTACCGAGTTTAAATGTGTCCATAGCGGGCAACGAGGCCCAACAAAACCGCTACCTGCAAACGCTGTTTGCCAATGCCCAGCAAGAAGGTTACCTTTTTGTTATCTGGTGGGCGCACCGGGACTTTGACCGCCTTTGGGAAACCTTTCCCGAGGAGGTGAGGGATTTGGGCAAACTGTGGCGCGATACCGGGCTTTTGGATGAAGGCGGGCGGCAACGCCAGGCCTTTGGTACGTGGCAAGCACATTTGAACAGGCGCTAACGGGCAGCGCAACCGGCGACTCCGCTTGTGCCCTTATGGCATCAGATTGTTTTGGGGTCGGGCTCACTCGGTCACGGGCACACCGTACAGGTCAAAATCTGCCGCCTCGGTGATCAGAACCTCCACAAACTCGCCCTGTTTTACGTAGTGTTTGGCCGCATCAATGAGCACCTCATTGTCCACGTCCGGGGAGTCGTGTTCGGTCCTGCCCACAAAGTGGTTGCCTTCCTTTCGGTCTATGATGCAGCGAAAGGTCTCCCCTATTTTCTGTTGGTTCAGTTCCCAAGAAATCTGTGATTGCAATTCCATGATGGCATTGGCGCGTTGTTGTTTTACCGCTTCGGGAACATCATCCTCCAAGTTGTAGGCATGGGTGTTTTCCTCGTGGCTGTAAGTGAAGCAGCCCAGACGCTCAAACCGCATTTCTTCGACCCATTTTTTCAGGGTCTGGAAATCTTCTTCCGTTTCTCCCGGGTAGCCCACGATCAAGGTGGTGCGTATGGCCATTCCGGGCACGGCGGCCCTGAAATCTTGCAAGAGCTTGGTGGTCTTGGCCTGGGTGGTGCCCCTGCGCATGCTCTTTAGAATGGCATCTGAGATGTGCTGCAGCGGAATGTCCAGGTAATTGCAAATTTTTGGTTCGCGCTTCATCACCTCCAGCACATCCATGGGGAAGCCCGTGGGAAAAGCGTAGTGCAAGCGTATCCACTCAATGCCGTCCACCGCGGCCAACCGCTCCAAAAGTGCTGCCAAATGGCGTTTCTTGTACAGGTCCAGCCCGTAGTAGGTAAGGTCTTGGGCGATCAGAATAAGCTCCTTTACCCCGTTAGCGGCCAATTTCTCGGCCTCCGTCACCAATGCTTCCATCGGTTTGCTCTTGTGCTTGCCCCGCATGAGCGGTATGGCGCAAAAGGAACAGGGCCGGTCACAACCCTCGGCAATTTTCAGGTAGGCGTAGTTCTTTGGGGTGGTGGTCAGGCGCTCGCCTATGAGTTCGTGCTTATAGTCGGCCCCCAGGGCCTTTAAAAGGCTGGGCAGTTCACTGGTGCCAAAATAGGCGTCCACATTGGGAATTTCCCGCTGTAGATCGGGCTTGTAGCGCTCACTCAGGCAACCGGTCACAAAAACCTTGTCCACCACCCCGGCTTCCTTCTTCCCCACATATTCAAGAATGGTGTTTACGCTCTCTTGCTTGGCATTGGCTATAAAGCCACAGGTGTTGATCACCACCACATTGCCCTCGGCTTCGTGGGCCACTTCCTTTTTGTTGGCGCGCAGTTGGCCCATGAGCACTTCAGAGTCATAGACGTTCTTACTGCACCCTAGGGTAACCACGTTGATCTTGTTCTTTTTGAGTGATTTTGTACGCATAGCCTTCCAATGGGCTGCAAAAATACGATAAGGGAAATAAAGGCAACGGTTTCCTGAACTATTTCTTGCGGAACGGCGTTAAACCTATGGACCCATTGGAGGTCTTACCCTAAAAAAAATCTTATGTGGCATAAACAAAACCTTTCTGTACTGTCTTTATTATGTATGATGTTGGGCTGCTCCAATGCTACGGAAACCTCCACGGAAACAGAACCGGACAAGGTTTCGGATGCGCTTTACTTCCCGCCATTGGCTAGGGACAACTGGGAAACCATTGCCCCCGAAGCCCTTGATTGGAATGCTGAATCCCTAACGGAACTGCAGACCTTTCTGGCGTCAAAGAACACCAAGGGCTTTCTGATCCTTAAGAATGGTAAAATGGCCATGGAGTGGTATGCCGATGGTTTTACCAAGGATTCCCCTTGGTACTGGGCTTCGGCCGGTAAGACCCTGACCGCTTTTACCGTGGGCCTTGCGCAGGATGAAGGTTATCTGGGCTTGAACGACCGCACGGCCGATCATCTGGGCCCGGGCTGGACAGCACTGCCCCAGGAAAAAGAGCAATTGATCACCATATGGCACCAACTTACCATGACCAGTGGCATGGACGATGAACAGGGAGATTGCAAGACACCCGATTGCCTAACCTATGTGGCCGATGCGGGAACAAGATGGTCCTACCACAACGCTCCCTACACCCTGCTGCAAGATGTGGTGGCACGTGCGGCCAATACGGATTTTGAAACCTACTTTGACCTCAGGTTGAAATCGCGTGTTGGCATGACCGGACAGTGGATCACCACCAATGGCAGCAACAATGTTTTTTGGAGCAACGCAAGGAGCATGGCCCGTTTTGGCTTATTGAATCTGAACAACGGCCAATGGGAGGAAACCCCCATTTTAGCCGATGGACAATTTATGGAAGCCATGCGCAACACCTCGCAAGACCTCAATAAATCGTATGGGTATCTATGGTGGTTAAACGGGAAGGAAAGTGCCATGCTGCCCCAATCGCAATTGGTATTTAACACGGTCCTCATCCCCAATGCCCCGGACGACCTGTACGCAGGGCTGGGCAAGAACGATCAAAAACTCTACATAGTGCCCAGTGAAAATCTGGTGGTGGTGCGTTTGGGCGAATCAACAGGCGAGCCCACCTTGGGCCCATCCAGTTTTGACAATGAGCTCTGGGGGCTACTGGGTGCCCTAATGGATTTATAAACCTTGGCAGAAGGCTCACGGCATGCACCCATATCCATTGGCCAGCGCAATTAAACCAATGGGGCAAGACCACTTGTCCGCCTCGATCTTGTAACTGCGGGCCACCTTAACCCAGATCATGCACTAAACTTTCGTTATGAACTGTGTATGCCGAGTACTGGGGACCAATAAAATCAAGACTTTTGCGATTGAGGCGCCCGCCTGAATGGATCGGTCGGGCAGGCCAGCGCTGCGGTGAGTGGGCAAAAGTCAGTGCAACGATCGGTTTTGCAGGGATTTGCAACCATAATGGAATTTCCATTGCTTCATCTGGGTTTAAACATTGGGCATCTCAACAGCGATGTTGCCTAAAACAAGTGGAATTTTTTTTTGAATTCACGATAATGTAATTTCTTTGTTCCTGGTATCTCCATTTACAAACCTAGGCAGTGCAAAGGGAGCTGTACCAAAGTCCTTTTGGGAAGGCCCACATCAAATGATCTATATGTCCAAAAAAACACCAAGCCCATCCGTCATGCTCTTTAGTGTGCTCCTTCTTTTTTGGAACTGCAAACCGGAAGCAAAAAAAGAAACGCCCCCCCAAGAAATTCCCCGGCAAACCACCGAAACGGTCCTGCTTCCCGACTCCGGGGAAAAAAAGCAAGACATGCGGTTTAACCAAAACATCCCGGATTGTTTCCAGGACCAGCTACGTACCGGAAGCATCGCGAGCCTCTACAGCTATACATTTGGGGAAGATGAACTGGTGTACCTGGTCACTTTTACCGAGACCATGGACAAGGGCAGTACGCTTTTTGATGCCAATTGTGAGCCAATATGTGACTACGAAATGGACACCAACACTTGGCAGCACCCCTGCGCCAGTTTTCCGCAAAGAAGCGACAATGAAACAAGATTGTATCCGAATCCGTTGGACTGAGCAGAGACCCACCCATCCCATGCTTTGTCCACTTTTGCCTCCGTGCCGGAACATAAAGTACACTATGGCAAGGTAAGCGAAACGGATTTTCAAACCCAATGCCTTATTTTTGTGGGAAATAGGAGTCTTTTTTAACCAATGGACCCCAGTTAACGAATAAAAAAAGAAAAATGAAGAAAGGACTGTTTTACCTCTTGGCGGTTGTGCTTTTGGCCTGTGGGGAAACCAAAAAGACCACGAACACCACGGAAACGGATGGTGAGGGCCACACCTCCAAAGAAGCGCTACCTGCACCGGACATGCACAGCAGTGAAAACGCGCTGGACTGGAGCGGCACCTACAGGGGCGTTGTCCCCTGTGCCGATTGCGAGGGCATTGCCACCACGGTCTCCCTGATGGAAAATGGCCAATTTAGCCGGGAGACCACCTATTTGGGCAAGGGCAATGAAACCTTTACCAGCACGGGCAGCTTTGTCTGGGATGCCGACGGTAGAAAAGTGACCCTCACGGAAACCGATGGCACAACCCACAAATATCAAGTGGGCGAAAATATACTGTTTCACCTGGACAGGGAGGGCAACCGCGTCACCGGCGAGCTGGCCGATCACTACCGCCTTATGAAGCAAGTGCCCGATCCCCTTGTGGAAGGGAAGAAGTGGCGCTTGGTCCAATTGCAAGACCAAAAAGTGGCCTTGGAAGGAGCGGATACCGCCCCGCACCTCACCCTAAATGCCGAGGACACCAGGGTCTTTGGCAGTACCGGTTGCAACAATTTTTCCGGAGCGTACGTTCTTCTTGCCGGCAACCAATTGACTTTCGGTAAGATTGCGGCCACGATGCGGGCCTGTCCGGACATGGAACTCCCCACGGCCTTTAAGAAAGTACTGGAGCGCACGGCACAATATGCCCTTGACAATGGGGTGCTCCACCTAAAAACCGATCAAGGGGAGACCTTGGCCCAGTTGGAGCAGGTCCAGGAATAAGTGCCCTTCCCTAAAGGGTATATACCACCCGAAAGGTCAAGAAACGGGGCAGGATAAAGGTCTCCGAAGTAAAGACCGAAATGTTGTTGGCGCTGTTGCGCACTTGGGCGTCAATGTTCAGGATATTGGTGGCCCGTACCTCATATTCCCACTTGGCATCCCTGTCCTTCCTGTAGCCCAGCGTGGCGTCCCAGTTTTGAAAGGATTGGGAAACCCCGTTTTCCAAACGCTGCTCCGTATAGGTGTAATTGCTCTTTAAGGTCACGGATTTCCAAATATAGGCGTCAAAGGAGGCCCTGGGGGCGTGGGTTATGAACTTGGTGCTACGCCCACCTTGGTCGTTGTCCGTTACGCTGTAGCGGTAACTGATGTCTATATTGGGGGCCACCTTAAAATTGGTGCGCAGGCCGGGGGTATAGGTCTGGGTAAAGCCCTCGTTCAGGGAGCGGCGGTTTTGAATGAACTGGTTGATCTTACTGTAATTGAAGCTGCTGTTCAAGGTGGCCCTTATCTTACCAAAGGTGCGCTGTACGCGGCCAAACAAACTTGCGGTCTCATCTGCAAAACTACTGTTAAAAAAGGTGCTGGTACGGATCACGTTCTCAAAATTGGTAAAGCTCCGAATCTGGTCTATGTTGTTGGAATAGGCCGCACGCGCAAAGACATTGGTATAGTTAAAGAGGTTAAAACTGCTGTAGAACAGGCTCACGTTGTGCGAGAGGGCATTTTGCAGCTCCGCCTCGCCAAACTGCAAACTGTTAAAGTTGTTCAGCACCAACCCTTCCGCCAGGCGGGTCACGTCCGTGAACTGGTTGCGCATGTTGTAGGTCAGGGTAAGGGACTCACTGGTCTTAAACTGCATCCGGGTCTCGAACTCGGGCAGGAACCTGAAAAAGTTTTCCTTGAACCCCTCGTTGAACTGTTCGTTTTGGTTACCATAGGCGTGCACGGAAAAACCTGGGGTCAGGGTAAAGATGCCCGCCTTGAGCCGGTAGCGCACGCCCAGGTAAACATCACTGAAATCATACCGGGTGTCATTGCTGGCCCTACCCTCGTTAAAACTGGGCTCAGGGGAAAGTGCCGTGCCATTGTCCAAAAATTGGAAGATGTTGGAGTTGAATTCCTGCCGGCTCAAAATGGTGCCCAAGGTAAAATTGAGGTTGCTGGTTTTGTTCAAAATGTGGTAATAGTCCAACTTGGCGTCCAACTGATTGGAGCGAATGCGGCGCTCCTGATCAATGTTATAGGTGGCCTGGAGCGTGTTCAGGCCAAGGGCATCGGCCGTGTTGTCAAAGGCATCGTCGCCATTGGGGTCGTTCAACAAAATGGCATTGTAAAAAGGATCTTCGTTCTGCAGCAGGTGCTGGGCCTCAAACGCAAAGATATTGTTCTCGTCCAGGGTGTAATAATAGTTGATGTTCTGGTTGATGCGGTACGGGGTCACCTCATCGCGCTGTTGGGTGCTTCCCAGAACGGAGGAAACCAGGTTCTGGTCTTGGGAGTCATTGGATATCCGGGCCAGTACATCATAGTCCAACTGGTTGTTCACATTGGGCTGATACTTGGCACTCAATTTCAGTAGGCCTTGGTTGGATCGCTCCCTGCTGGTCTGTTCCGTGGCCTCGTCCGGTATGCCCAGGTCGGCATCCGTGTACTGTATGAAGTTGAGTTCCCGCGACAAGATGCGACTGCTGTTAAAAATGGCAAACCCGCTGAGGTCCAAGGTGCTTTTGGGCGAGTAGCTAAAGTTTCCGGAGAGCAATTTGTTGTCAATGTCCACCGCGTTGCCTTGGCTGGTGAGAAAATTTAAACTGTTGTCCCCCAGGTTCAGGGCCGTACCACTGTCCCTGCTGGGCGATCGCAGGCCACCGCCAAAATTCCTGATGTCCCTCCGGGTCAGGGCCGCTTCCCCGGTATTGTTCATGTCCCCGATGAAGTTAAGGCTGTACTTGGGGCTGTAGTAGAACAATTTGGGCTGGGCAATGTAAAGGGCTTCTTCCGGGGAGGCACCCGCACCGGCCGTCACCGTCCCGAACCAAAAACTTTCCTTGCCCTCCTTGAGCTTTATGTTCATGGCCACGTTGTCCTGGTTGTTGGTCACGCTGCGCAACTGGCCCACCTCGGCATAGTTCCGAAGCACCTGGACCTTGTCCACCGCATTGCTGGGAATGTTCTTGGTGGCCAGTTTGGTGTCCCCATCAAAAAAATCCTTGCCGTTCACCATCAGCTTGTTCACCACCTTGCCCTCTACCTCGATCTGTCCATCTTCATTGATCTCCACCCCGGGCAGGTTTTCCAGCACGTCTTCCAACTTGCGCTCGGTGCCCCGGTTAAAGGAGTCGGCATCATAGACCAGGGTGTCGCCCTTCACCGCCACCGGCATTTTATAGACCACCTCGGCCTCGTCCAGGGCTATGGAAGATTGCAAGATAAAATCCTTACTGATGTCCTCTTCTCCGGTCACCACCACCTCCTTCAGGGTCTCCAGACCTATATAACTGATCTGAAGCTCGTAAGTGCCCTGTTTTCCCAGTTTCAATTTAAACTGGCCGGCTTGATCCGTGATGCCATAGCTCTCCAGGCCCTTGGTGGCCTGGTTTATGGCAATGACGTTGGCCAGTTCCAACGGATTGCCTATACTGTCCAGCACCTTCCCCTGAAAAGTGACCTGCCCTGTGGCGGAAGTAAACCCAAAAAAGAGCATTGACATCAATGGGCCCAAGAGATAAGGGCACTTAACAAAAATGGAATAAGGGTTCAATGAGCGCATAGAGAGGTTGGCAAAAGATGTATAGGGAGTGTATGACCCAAAAATGGGGAAATGGTTTAAGGGTGTTTAAATTTAGGGCTACCACTGCCCCCAACCAAGGGGGCGCAAACAATGGGAAGGGTTTATTTACCAAAGGGGGACCAATGCCTACCTGCTGCGTCTTCTGCCGCGGTTGTCCCTCATTTCCTGCATTTTCTCAATGATGGTGGCCTTATAATCCATTTTGGTGATGGATTTTCCCTTGTCCGGGGCCTCGATCTTTATTTTTTCGGCAGGATTCATCACCACCTCCGAACACAGCATCACGGTCTGGCCCGCGCTCACCTCCAAAATGAGCCCCGGCAGCCCGTAAAACTCTGCCGGTCCGTGCGAGACGGGAATTTGCGGGGTGTACCAGGCCTCTACCAAGATCATTTCCACCTCGGGTTCCCCACCCGCATTTCCGGTGGAATCCTTGGCCCGTTCCCGGTTGCGGAGCTCGCCCCAGGAGAAATCGAACCATTTCAATTCCTCGTAGGGGATCGTGGCCATCGCCTTGAAGCACATGTACTGTCCTATCTGTTTGCTCTCCTCCCCCATTTTCCAGTCTATCCGGTACAGTTCATCCTCCACCAAAAATTTTTTGCCATAAAATTCCTGGCTTTGCACCAAACTGTTTTCCTTTACGTTCTTGTACTGTTTGCCACGGGCAAAATTTTTGCCCCATGAATCCGTGGCGCCGGACATGGCATCCAATTTATCCTCCTCGTAGAACACGGAGGCCTCCCGGTTAAAATTGAGCACATAGCTTTTCTCCAAGCGGTTCTTTAAGCGCGCTTGGACTTCCTTTTTCTGGGCCTCGCTCATTCTGGCGCCCCACCGTCCCAGTTCCATCGTGCTTTTGGCAAAATAAACGGCCTTACCCTGAAATTCCTGTGGGGGCGGTGTGTAAGACATGATCAAAAAAGCCAAAGCGGCCCCAAGAACTCCCATAAAACCAAATACTTTCATAATAAGACACAACTTTGTTTAACGAATATAACCAAACAGTTAACAGGAATACGGCTCTTATCAAAAGATTAACAAACAAGCAGGGGAATCGTCAACTTGTACATACAAGTTAAAAAGACTATTTTTACCAAAGATGTGTTCAATAGGGTTTCCGAAGCCACGGAAGACCGCCTGCTAAACCAACGACCTTTGAAACAAACCTCCAGAAGGGCCTTTATTCAAAAAACAGCGCTGGGCTCCGCTGCCACAGTCCTGCTCCCCTCTTGTTTGGGGGCCGCACGCCCGGCAAGGGCCAAAAATACCGTTCCCATAAGCGGGCATGTTTGGGTGTATGCCAGTAATTTTCCGCCCCATTGGGACTGCACCCCCATTTTGGAATCGGTTTTTTCCGACTTTCGCTACGCGGGAATGGATGGGGTGGAACTTATGGAGGGCCAATTGCGGCATGACGATGCGGTACAGCGCATAGGCGCCCTTTCAAAAAAGTACGGGGTTCCCGTCACCGGGTCCTCCTACGGGGTGGGCCTTGGTATGTGGGACGCCTCCCAACACAAGTCCATCATAAAGGACCTTGAAACCGTGGTGCCGCGTTTGGCACAATTGGGCGGGACCACCTTTGGCATCTCCGTGGGCAGCAAAAAAGAAACCCCAAAGACGGAAAAGGAACTGGATGCACAGGCCTATCTTCTCAACATCATAAGGGATCGATGCAAGGACCATGGCATTGTGGCCAATTTGCACAACCACACCTATGAAGTGGCCAATGACATGCACGATCTCAAGGGCACCCTACAGCGTCTTCCCGACTTTAAATTGGGGCCGGACATCAATTGGCTCATCAGGGGCGGTGTAGATCCCCTTTCCTTTATTGAGACCTACGGGGAACAGATCGTGTACCTGCACCTCAGAGATCAGTACGCAGATGGGGTCTGGACAGAATATGTGGGTCAGGGCAGTACGGATTTTGGGGCCATTGCGGCGGCCCTCAGGGCCAAGGAATTCTCCGGTAGCTGCGCAGTGGAATTGGCCTTTCCAGCCAAGTTTGAACCCCAACTGCCCCTAAAAAAAACCTGGAAAAAGAGCAGGAAGTACGTGGAACGGACCTTTGGATGGTCCTGATGCCTCCTCCCAAAATAGCGATGATATGAAGATAGCAATGCTTGGTTCGGGCTTTATAGCCCGATTTTATGCCGAATCCCTTCACGCACAGCGACGTAAGGACAAAGTGGTCATGGTGTACTCCAGAAGCGAGGAAAACGCAAGGCGCTTCGCCAAGGACTACGGCCTGCCCCATTTTAAGACGGATATGGAGGCCGCCATTGGGCATCCCGATGTGGAGGTGGTGCTGATCGCCCTTCCCAACCATTTGCACGAGGAAGCGGTGATGGCCTGCGCCGCAGCAAAAAAACACGTGATCTGTACCAAACCGCTTGGCAGAACCGCCAAGGAGGCCAAGCGCATGCTCGATGCCGTGGAACAAGCTGGCATCTTTGCCGGATACCTGGAAGACCTATGTTATACCCCTAAATTCCTGAAATCCATGGACAGCGTAAAACGGGGCGATATTGGAAGGGTGCTTTGGACAAAATCCAGGGAAGCCCATCCCGGGCCGCACAGCGACTGGTTCTGGGACAAGGAAAAATCGGGCGGTGGTGCCATCATCGATCTGGGCTGCCACTGCGTGGAGATCGGCAGAAATTTTATAGGGAAGCACATAAAGCCCTTGGAGGTCATGTGCTGGGCAGACACCCAAGTGCACCCCATAGACGCCGAGGACCACGCCATAGGCTTGGTAAAATATGCGAACGGCGCCATAGGTCAGTTTGAGGTGAGCTGGACCTTTAGGGGCGGCATGGACCTCAGGGACGAGGTCATGGGCACGGAGGGCAGCATTTGGCTCAACAGTTTTCTACGAACCGGCTTTGAAATGTTCACCACTGGCAAGGGCGGGGACGGCTACGTGGCCGAAAAGGCCGAAAGCAATACCGGATGGCTCTTTCCCGTGGGCGATGAGGCCCACGAGCTGGGCTATCCGCACATGTTCACGGACATGTTCCAGGCCTTGGAAGAAAACAGGGAGCCCTTGGAAACCTTTTATGACGGCTATGTGGTGAATGCCATCCTGGACGCCGCCCTAACGTCCGCGCAAAGCAAAAAATGGGAACCGGTGATCCTGGAAGATTGGCGTGGCGATGCCCCCGGCGAGAATACCGTGGAGAAAAAATCCTATGATGCCGATCATTACCTGGTAAAAGAAGAGGTTTTGCCCAACGGCGATAAGAAACTGATACTCAAACATAAAAAAACGGGGGCCATCACCCAAAAAACCACCTTGGCCTAACGGCAATGGGCACTATCGCGGCAGTTTGCGCACCGTGCCCATCCCCACAAAAAGCATTATGAACATCAACGGAAAAGCAAAAAAGGAAAACACCTATGACGCCATTGTCATAGGTTCGGGCATAAGCGGTGGCTGGGCGGCCAAGGAACTCTGCGAAAAGGGACTGAAAACCTTGGTGTTGGAGCGCGGAAGAATGGTGGAGCACATAAAGGACTACCCCACGGCCACCATGCACACTTGGGAGTTTAAGCACCGTGGGCGCATACCGCAAAAGGTAAAGGAAGAGAATCCGGTGCTGAGCCGGTGCTATGCCTTCAACGAGGCAACGGAACACTTTTTTGTAAAGGACAAGGAACACCCCTACGAACAAAAGAAGCCCTTTGATTGGATCCGGGGATACCAGGTGGGCGGAAAGTCCCTGCTCTGGGCAAGGTGGACCCAGCGTTGGGGGGAAATGGATTTTGAGGCCAATGCCAAAGAGGGCATTGGGGTGGATTGGCCCATTCGCTACCGGGACATAGCCCCTTGGTACACCTATGTGGAGCGTTTTGCGGGCATCAGCGGCAACAGGGACGGCCTTCCCCAGATCCCAGATGGCGACTTCCTGCCCCCAATGGAAATGAACTGTCTGGAAAAACACGTAAAAGCACGTCTGCAAAAACTGTACAAAGACCGGCACCTGGTCATATCCAGGACGGCCAACCTCACCGTAAGCCACCAAAACCGCGGACCTTGCCAATACCGGGACCTTTGCAGTCGTGGCTGTCCCTTTGGCGGTTACTTTAGCAGCAATGCCAGTACCCTCCCCGCAGCGGAGGCCACGGGGAACATGACCTTAAGGCCTTTTTCCGTGGTCCAGGAAATACTGTTTGACAAGGACTTGGGCAAGGCCACCGGCGTCCGCGTCATGGATGCCCAGACCAAGGAGGTGATGGAATATGGGGCCAAGGTCATTTTTGTGAACGGCTCCACGCTGAATTCCACCCTACTGCTCCTGAACTCCACCTCAGAACGATTTCCGCAAGGAATGGGGAACGATTCCGGTGAACTGGGCCACAACCTTATGGACCACAACTACAACTGCAAGGTGGAAGGTGAGTTCGAAGGGTTTGCAGACCAATATTATTATGGAAGGAGGCCAACCGGAACCTATTTGCCCCGCTTCCGAAATTTTGGCGATGATCGGCAAAGCTCCTATAAGAGGGGCTATGCCTATGCGGCAGGTGCTTTTAGGCCATCTTACTCCGCCCTGAGCGAAACGGCCATTGGCGAGGAACTGAAACGGGACCAGACCCAGTTGGGGCCCTGGAAATTTGGTTTTAGCGGTATGGGGGAGTGCCTGCCCTACCACGAAAACAAAGTGAGCCTGAGCCCAGATCAAACGGATGAGTGGGGCATGCCCCTCTTGGAAATTGATGCAGAATACAAGGAAAATGAACATGCAATGACCAAGGACATGGTACAGACCGGAATGGAGATGTTGGACCGCATGGGCTTTAAGAACATCACGGACAAAAAAGAATTCAGGAATATAGGGCTCAACATTCATGAAATGGGAACGGCCCGGATGGGACGGGATCGGAAAACCTCCGTTCTAAATGGCAACAACCAGGTTTGGGGCGCAGAAAACGTCTTTGTCACCGACGGCGCCTGCATGACCTCCAGCGCCTGCCAAAACCCATCGCTGACCTATATGGCGCTAACGGCACGTGCTGCCGATTTTGCCGTGAACGAACTCAAGAAAAGGAACCTGTAGGCTTAAGTAGGATGCAAAGAAAAAAATTCATAAAGTTGATGGGCCTAGGCAGTGGGGCCGCATGGAGCCTGCCAGCGGCCGGACTGTTGCAAAGTTGCGACCATACCCCCAGACTTCGCACAACACTGGGCACCGAAGACCTTCCCTTGCTTACCGAAATAGGGGAAACCATATTGCCCACAACGGCAACCTCCCCGGGAGCAGGGGCCGCCGGCATTGGGGAGTATCTGTTGTTGATGTACCAAGACGGTTTGCCCCCGGAGGAGCAAGCCATACTGCTGGAAGGCCTGAACCTGCTGGATGCGCGGGCGGCCAAAAGCCTAAAGACCTCCTTTGAAAAAGCGTCCAAAACAGAACGTCTGTCATTGCTCAAGGAGTTTCAACAAGAAGCAACCGCCCACAAGGAAAGAAATGCGGAAGTACCGGAGGCCCCTCCCCACTTTTTCGATGTTTTGAAAGGACTTACGCTAACCGGATATTTTACCTCTGAGATCGGGATGACCCAAGCGCGGGAGTACCTACCCGTGCCCGGACGCTACGAAGGCTGTGTTCCCCACGGGAACGGGGACAAGGTTTGGGCCCTTTAACAGCAAGATGATATGGGGCACCATGGCCAACCCAAATGTTCGCCTAAACCAAAAATACAAACGACAACCGGAGCACGGGCCCGTTGTGGCACCAAACCACTACAAAAAAAACAGCGCATATGGATTTTAAGAACACCTCTTACCTCATCATGGGGGGCACCACGGGGATGGGCCTTTCGGCTGCCCTGGCCCTAAAGCGCGCCGGCGCCAACGTGGCGGTGGTGGGCAGGAGCATGGACAGTTGTAAACTGGCGCAAGAAACCTTGGGGCCAGGAAGTATTTTTTACTGTGGGGACGCCACGGATCCCAAAACAGTCGATGGCGCCATGGAAATGGCCTTGAAAGCCTTCGGTGCTTTGGATGGCCTTTTTCATGTGGCGGGGGGCAGTGGCAGAAAATGGGGCGATGGCCCCTTGGACCAAATGACCTTGGAGGGTTGGAACAAGACCTTGGAACTCAACCTTACTTCCATCATGCTTTCCAATAAGGCCATGGTCAATTATTTTAAGGAACGGGGCAAAGGGGGCAGCATCCTTAACATGGGCTCGGTATTGGGGTTCTCCCCCAGTCCCAGGTACTTTACCACCCACGCCTATGCCGCGGCCAAGGCGGCCATTGTGGGGTTTTCAACCTCCATTGCCGCCCATTATGCCAAGGACAACATCCGCGTAAACGTCTTGGCCCCCAGCCTCTTTATCACCCCCATGGCCCAACGCGCCGCCAAGGATGGGGCCATTTTATCCTTTTTAAGGACCAAACAGCCCCTGGATGGTGGCAGGCCGGGCCATTCCGAAGACATTGACAACGCCGTGCTCATGTTCCTTCACCCAGATTCCAAGTTCATTACCGGCCAGGTGTTGGCCGTGGACGGGGGGTGGTGTTTGAGCGAAGGCCAATACAACGCCCCTACCCCATGAGCAAAACGTATTTGGGGGTGGATGTGGGCGGTACCCAGATAAAATGGGTGCTGTTGAACGACCAAGGGGACCTCTTGGACAAAGGGCGCATGCCTACCGATGATGGGGACACGTCTGCCGGGGCCTGGAAAGCAAAAATAAGCCGTTTAATGGGGGAAATGGTGCACAGGCAAACCTCCAAGGGCGCACCGGCCCCTTCCCTTGGCCTCTCTGCCCCGGGACTGGCCAATGATAAAAACACCATGATCTTGCACATGCCCAAACGGCTCCAGGGGCTGGAAGGGCATGATTGGTCCAAGACCTTGGGAATGCCCGTAACGGTACTGAACGACGGCCACGCGGCCTGTCTGGCGGAATATGAGGCCCATTACAAACCCTTGGGCATACAACATTTCATGATGCTGACCCTGGGCACGGGCGTGGGCGGAGGCCTGGTGCTCAACGGCAAGCTCTACCAAGGGCATTTGCAGCGTGCGGGCCATTTGGGCCATGCCACGGTGAACATGTACGGCGCGCCCACCATGACCAACATGCCCGGTAGTCTGGAGGACGCCATTGGAAATTATTCGGTGGCCCAGCGCACAGAAGGTCGGTTTGGGAGCACCAAAGACCTGGTATCGGCCTTTGCCCAAGGGGATGAAAAGGCAACACAATGTTGGTTGACTTCCGTGGATGCCCTTGCAGTGGCCCTTGCCAGTCTCACCAACATCATTGCCCCTGAGGTCATTGTACTGGGCGGCGGTATTGCCGCAGGTGCGGGACAACACCTCCTGACCCCCCTAAAAAAAGCAATGGCTTCCTACGAGTGGCGGCCAGGGGGCGCAAAAGTAGAAATAAAACTGGCAAAATTGGGGGGCCTCGCAGGAGCAACGGGCGCCGCCCATTTTGCAAAAAACAACCTAAAAATATGAGTGTCACACAAGAATACTTAAAAAAGAGCCAGGACATTTTGGCCTCGGTAAAAGCCCAGGAACCAGTGATAAA
Source organism: Maribacter aquimarinus (assembly GCF_047345505.1). NCBI lineage: Bacteria > Pseudomonadati > Bacteroidota > Flavobacteriia > Flavobacteriales > Flavobacteriaceae > Maribacter > Maribacter aquimarinus. The sequence continues at coordinate 314,939 of NZ_JBLFEO010000001.1, forward strand.
GGAAGTGGCCCAATGCTTTGCAACATCCATTTTAAAAGGGCGCATGGTACATTTGTTCGGGTCGGGCCACAGCCGGATGTTGGTAGAGGAAATGTGGCCGCGCTACGGTTCCTTTCCCGGGTTCAACCCCATTGTGGAGCTTTCCCTCTCCTTTCACAATTTGGTGGTGGGCGCCAACGGTCAAAGACAGGCCATGTTCTTGGAAAACGTGCCCGGCCTCGCCTCCCGCATTTTAAGGAATTTCGACACCTCTACCCAAGATGCCGCCCTTGTGGTCTCTTCCAGTGGCTGCAATGTGGTGCCCATAGAAATGGCCCACGAGTTTCAAAAGCGCAAAATCAAAGTGGTGGCCCTGGTGAGCAAGCTGCACTTGGAGGGCAGCACCTCCAAAAAGGCAGACGGCAAAAAGCTCACCGACTTTGCCGATCATGTCCTGGACACGGGCGCACCCTTGGGCGATGCCATGATCTATTTAAATGGTATGGACGCCCCAGTGGCCCCCGGATCTACCTTGGGCGGTGTCATGCTCATAAACTGTATCAAGGCGGAGGTGGCCAACATCTTGCACCAAAATGGAAAAACGCCCAAGGTGCTCAGCAGCGGCAAGATCGTGGGAGAGAACCGTGCCGTGGAGCTGTTTGAATCTGCCTATGACGAACACGCCCACCTCATGGCAAAACTATACGCCAACGTGGGCCCAAAAGAAGATGGGCATGCACTTTAGCACCACACTGGCAAAAACCTTGACCACGGACATTCTTGTCATTGGCAGCGGCAGTGCCGGGGCCACAGCGGCCATAGCCGCGGCCTCGGGCAAACACAGGGTGACCTTGGTGGAACGCTACGGATTCCCGGGAGGTACCGCTACGCAAATGCTGGACACGTTTTATGGGTTTTTCACCCCGTCTGACGCGCCCAAGAAAATTGTGGGCGGCATCCCGGATACAATCGTGAACGCTTTGAATGCCACCGGAGATGTGTTCCTAAGACCAAACACCTACGGGGCGGGCACGGGCGTGAACTATAATCCAGAACGCCTGAAATTGGTCTGGGACCAGTACTTTCAGAAAAATGGCATCAATCTGTATTACCATACCTCCCTAGTGGGGGTGGAATCCTTGGGAGAGACCAGCAACTGTATTTTCTTCCACAAGGGCATCGGTTTTTTTGCCATCGCCGCAAAACGGGTCATAGACGCCTCCGGGGATGCCGACTTTTGCCACTGGGCGGGTCTGCCCTATGAAAAAGCGGGGGAAAAGGAACCCGCACAGAGCATGACCACCACCTTCCGGATGGCCAATGTGGACTTGGACCAATTTGAAAAAGCCGGTGGCAAGGAGATGTTGAAACAAAAAATGGCGACCTCCTTTGATGCCGGCACCCACGGGCTGCCCAGAAAGGAAGGATCCGCGCATGAAATGTGCCAGCCCAAATGCATTTCCACCGTGGCGGTAAAGGTGGTGGACCATGATGCCCTGGGCGAGAAAAGCCTTACCCAGGCCGAAATGGAGGGCAGAAAACAGGCCTTTGCCTTTGAAGACTTCTTCCGCGACATGGTGCCCGGATATGGAAATTCGAAAATCATTGGGCTCAGCCACCAGATCGGTGTCAGGGAAACCCGGCGCGTCTATGGGGAATACCGGCTAACCAAGGAAGACTGTATGAACGCCAGAAGGTTCAAGGATGACATTTTTCTCTGCGGTGCGCCCATAGAGGACCACAGAAAATCGGACGACGGGGCATCGGAAACCTTTTGGCAATATGTGCCCAAGGGCGGGGTCTATGGCGTTCCCTACGGCACCATAGTCCCCAAGGACAGCCGTACCGTATGGGTGGTGGGGCGCTGCTTCTCCGCCACGCATGACGCGCACGCCTCCTGCCGTTCCATGGCGCAGACCATGAGTATGGGCCAAGCTGCGGGCCTGGCCGCCGTGCTTTCGCTGAACGGGGATATGGCGGCAAACCAATTGAACACGGATGCCCTCAGGGAAGCGTTGGTAAAGATGGGGGCCATACTGGAATTGCCAAAAAAGACGGCGGACACCTCCAGGAATGGATGGGGCAACAATGGAAAAGGGCAACAATGAACCTATGGCACAGGACAAAAGAAGACTTCATAAAGAAGTGGTGAAGCACTGGGTCCTCCTCCCGGCAAAGCAGCGCCTTCTACAAAATGTTAATAAAGAACAAGTTTAAACAACACAAGGCCCACCCGATGAAAACAAGATTTTGCAGGACCGTATTGGGCGATGTTCCCATTAGCCGGATGGGGCTCACCTATGCCCATGAACATATTGTCATAGACGACTGCTATGTCACGGCCAAACACCCCGAGTTTTTACTGAACGATGCCGAAAAAATAAGCACGGAGCTAACGGATTTTTACGAGCTTGGCGGGCGCACGGTGGTAGATACGATGCCGGCGAACAGCGGGAGAAACGTTTTGCTCTCGGCACGGGTGAGCCGCTCCAGCAAGGTAAACATCATTGTGCCAACGGGCATTCACCTAGAAATGTACTACCCCCAAAACCATTGGCGGTACACCCTTTCCGAAGATCGGTTGACCCGGTTGTTCATTGCCGATATTGAAGAGGGCATTGACCGGTTTGATTATTCTGGCCCCGTGGTGCAACGTACCGAGCATAGGGCCGGACTCATTAAATTGGCCACCGGGAACGAGGCCTTTACCCCACACCAAGAGCTCATCTTCAGAGCGGTGGTAAACGCCCATTTGGAAACGGGCGCACCCATTCTCACGCACACCAATTTTGGAAAACAGGCCTTGGAGCAGGCCCTTCTTTTTGAAAGGCTTGGGGCCAAATTGGATCATGTGGTGCTTTCCCACGTGGATCGGGCCAAGGACGTGGGATACAACAGGGCCGTTTTGGAGACGGGTGTCCGCCTGGAGTACGACAGTACCTTTAGATGGGCATTGAAGGGGGAGGAAAACCACACCCTTACCCTGCTGGAACATTTATTGCCGGCGTTTCCAGACCAGATCACCATGGGCATGGACATGGCAAAAAACGCCTATTGGAAGAGCTATGGCGGGGCGCCCGGACTTGGCTATTTGATCGAAACGCTGCCCACCTTCTTAAAGTCGAAGGGAATGGAAGCCTATTTTGAGAACATTTTTTATAAAAACCCTGCACATTTGTATGCCTTTGCACCCCCCACAAAGGGTTGATGCCCTGGCACAAGGACGAAGCTGGATAGGAGTCTGCCCATTTTAGGTCCTCCCCGGCAGGGCACGGCTTTGCACGTGCTGGCAAAACCATCAAACAGAATAACTGTTTCTTATGGGATATTCCGTGGTGGTACAGTAGAGGGCACCGTACAGGTTCAGTTCTGGTAGGCTGGTCCGGAAGCGCACGGTAATGTGCAGAATGGGACTGTTCACCGCCACTTGCAACTTTTTGGCCAGTTCCGCAGTGGCCGTTATGGCCCGTAACTCCTGTTCTGCCCCCATGATCTCTATGAGGTGTTTTTGGCTCAAGGTCTTAAAGAACGAGCCCTCCACAAAATCGGCCGCGTCAATGGGCTCCAACACGGAGGCCGCATACCAATTGTCCTCCACCACCACAGGCTTTCCGTTAATGTTGCGAATGCGTTGAAAATACACACAGTCGGACGCCTCTTCGGTATCGGACAAGGCAAAGGACCGCATAGTTGGCCAGGAGGTGATGTTCGGTGGCACGGAAATGACGGTGTTCACATCATAGTCAATGGCACCGGAAAAGCCCTTTACCGTGAGCAATCCCAAAGACTTGCTGCGCTCCAGTACCTTGCTCCCGCGCCCGTGCTCCTTTTGTATGAATCCCTCGCGCAACAGTTCTTCCAGTGCGCGCCTTACCGTGGTCCGGGTGGTATTGAACTGCTGGCAGAGCTCGTTTTCCGAGGGCAGGAAACTGCCCACGGCATAATTCCCCGTTTGGATGCGCTCCTTGATGTACCCCATGATTTCCCGATACTTGGTCTTGTTGGCCATAGCTGAGTTGCGTGCACTGCCCAGGGGTCTCCTAATCCGTGTTGGAAGCCTTTAGGGTTTGGTAAAAATCTTGATAGATTTCCTTTGCATCAATTTGTTTGTAGAAGGTAATGTTTCGATCTCCGCTGTCCCGTGAGGTCTTTACCACGGTGGTCTGGGCAAGTTCCGGCCTCAAAAAGGCGGCAATGAGCCCCAAGTCCCACAGCACCCTGTCTTTTCTTCCCCCATCAATATGGCGCTGCCAACGGTCCATTAAAAAACGGCCCAAGGGCAGCATCCCTATTTCCTGTGCCATCTGCTCCCGCTCAATGGTAAGGGCACTGGCCACATTGATGGGCATGACGTACATTTCGGTATCGGATTCCAACATCAGGTCCAGGGCAAAGGGGTCCATAAGGCTGTTGAAATCGTTTCGCTTCAAGACCCCTTTGTTAAAATCCATGGTGCTTCCCAGCCAATATACCTTTAGTTTTTTGTCCAGTTCGGGCTTTAAGAAAAGGGCCGATGCCACATTGGTGAGGGCACCCAATACCAAGATGGTCAGCTTTTCCCCATTTTTCAACTTGCCCGCCCGCTCCATGATCTGGTAGGTAGCGGCAGAATGTTGGGCACGGTCTCCCCAATCGTACATTCGGGCCGGAGCCCCGCGAAAGGTGGGCACCGAGAGGCCCATTTCCCCCAGTAGTTGTTGGTTGAGCCTGTGGCTGTTCTCCATGGACCGCGGCTCGGTCCAGTGGCTGGTCTGCCAATGGGCGGCATTGAGCGCAATGACGTCCACACCGGGCTCCATCAAGATCCGGGCAAGGGCAAAAAGGTCGTCCACTTCGTTGCCGGTATCCGCGTCCACAATGACCCGGGTCTGGGCCGTGGCCCCGCAAAGGCCCATCAACAGGAAAACAATGAAAGATAGGGTTACAAAAGGGTTTCTCACCGGGCACATTGGTTTAGGCTGAACTTGGGGTCAATTTAAGACAATATTTTAAATTGGGCGAGCTTCTTGGGTTCCCTGTTCCAAGCCATTATTGTACTTTTGCACCCTTGCTATGGACAAATGATCAAATACGAGGAGAATATTGAGGTCAAGGGTGCCCGCGTGCACAACCTTAAAAATCTGGATGTGACCATTCCACGGGAAAAACTGGTGGTGATCACCGGCCTTTCCGGCAGCGGGAAATCCTCTTTGGCCTTTGATACCATCTATGCCGAGGGCCAACGCCGCTACATTGAGACTTTTTCGGCCTATGCCCGCCAGTTCTTGGGCGGTCTGGAACGCCCCGATGTGGACAAGATAGACGGTCTTTCGCCCGTAATTGCCATTGAGCAGAAGACCACCTCAAAATCGCCCCGGTCCACCGTGGGCACCATTACCGAGATCTACGATTTTCTGCGGCTGCTCTACGCCCGGGCCGCCGATGCCCACAGCTACAACACCGGTGAAAAAATGGTGAGCTACAGTGATGAGCAGATCAAGGAACTGATCATGACCTCCTTTCAAGGAAAAAAGATAAATGTACTGGCGCCGGTGATCAAGTCCAGAAAAGGGCACTATCGCGAACTCTTTGAGCAAATTGGAAAACAGGGCTTTGTCAAGGTGCGCATTGACGGGGAAATCACCGACATTGTAAAGGGCATGAAGGTGGACCGGTACAAGGTGCACGATATTGAGATCGTCATAGACCGTCTCAAGGTGGCCCAAGACCAGGAACTGGACAAACGGCTCTCCGAAACCATCAACACCGCCATGTACAGCGGGGACAATGTTTTGATGGTCTTGGAAGAGGGCGCGGAAGAGCCGCGGTACTTCAGTCGGGACCTGATGTGCCCCAGCACGGGCATCTCCTACCCCACGCCCGAGCCCAATACCTTTTCCTTTAACTCGCCCAAGGGCATGTGCCAAAACTGCAGCGGCCTGGGGCATGTGTACGAGGTGAACAACGGAAAGATCTTTCCCGACAAAAGGCAATCGATACAAAAGGGCGGCATAGCCCCGTTGGGACCCTATAAAAAGTCCTGGGCGTTCAAACAAATAGAGACCATTGGCCAGCGTTATGGCTTTAAGCTCACGGACCCCATTGAAAAAATACCCAAGGAGGCCATGGACGTACTGCTCTACGGAGGTCAGGAACGCTTTTCCGTGGATTCCAAGACGCTGGGGGTCAAAAGAACCTACAACATTGACTACGAGGGCATATCCAACTTTATAAAGAGCCAGTTCCGAACGGCGGAGACCACATCCATAAAGAGATGGGCCAAGGAATATATGGACAAAGTGCGCTGTCCGGAATGCGAAGGGGCCCGCTTGCGCAAGGAGTCGCTCTATTTTAAACTGGACAACCAGAACATAGCCCAACTGGCCCATATGGACATTACCCAGCTGGCCCATTTTTTTGAGGGCCTGGGCAGCAAACTAACTACCAACCAATTTAAGATCGCGGAGGAAATATTAAAGGAAATAAAGACGCGCATACAGTTTTTGTTGGATGTGGGACTGGACTATCTGTCCCTGAACCGCAGCTCCAAAAGCCTTTCCGGGGGCGAGGCACAGCGCATACGCCTGGCCACGCAGATAGGATCGCAATTGGTGGGCGTGCTGTACATTTTGGACGAGCCCAGCATTGGGCTTCACCAAAGGGACAATGCCCGCCTGATCCGTTCCCTGGAATCCTTGCGAGACCTGGGCAACTCCGTTATTGTGGTGGAACACGATCGGGACATGATCGAATGTGCGGACCATGTGATAGACATTGGACCAAAAGCCGGAAGGCACGGCGGCGAGATCATCAGTGAAGGACCTCCAGAAGACCTTAAGCACCACCACACCCTAACGGCAGACTACATTACGGGCGCCAAGCGCATTGCCGTTCCCAAAAAACGGAGAAAGGGAAACGGCAAGAAAATAACCTTGAGCGGCTGTACGGGAAACAACCTCAAGAACATTAGCGTTAGTTTTCCCTTGGGCAAGATGATCGGGGTCACCGGGGTTTCCGGCAGCGGAAAATCCACTTTGATCAACGAGACCCTCTACCCCATCATGAACGCCCATTACTTCAATGGCGTTAAAAAGCCCATGCCCTACAAGAAGATCAGCGGTCTGCAACATGTGGACAAGGTCATAGACATTAACCAATCTCCCATTGGAAGGACACCAAGGTCCAACCCGGCCACCTACACTGGCGTCTTCAGTGAAATACGCGCGCTCTTTACCAAGACGCCCGAGGCCGCCATCCGGGGGTACAAGCCCGGCAGGTTCAGTTTCAATGTAAAGGGCGGGCGTTGCGAGACCTGCCAAGGAGGCGGGCTGCGTGTCATTGAAATGAACTTCTTGCCCGATGTGCACGTATCCTGCGAAACCTGCAACGGCAAACGATTTAACCGGGAAACCCTGGAGATCCGGTACAAGGGCAAATCCATTGCCGATGTGCTGGAGATGACCATGGACGAGGCAGTGGAGTTCTTTGAGCCCATCCCCAAAATATACCGGAAACTAAAGACCATACAAGATGTGGGACTGGGCTATATTTCGCTGGGGCAGCAATCCACCACGCTGAGCGGGGGCGAGGCACAGCGCATTAAACTGGCCACCGAGCTCAGCAAGAGGGACACGGGCAACACCTTTTACATCCTGGACGAACCCACAACGGGGCTTCATTTTGAAGATATTAGGGTTTTGATGGAAGTTTTGAACAAATTGGTGGACAAAGGGAATACCGTACTCATCATAGAGCACAACCTGGACGTGGTGAAAATGGTAGACCACATCATAGATATTGGATATGAGGGGGGGCGGTCCGGGGGGCAATTGGTGGCCCAGGGCACCCCAGAAGAGGTTTCCAAAGATAAAAAGAGCCATACGGCAAAGTTTTTGAGGAAAGAACTGGAATCGACCTAAATTTAGGCGCTAAATAAAACTGGATGAGATCAGAAAAACACCACAAGGGATGGAACGAGATCAAGACAAACGATTCGTGGGCCATCTTTAAGATCATGGGCGAATTTGTGAACGGGTTTGAGCGGATGAGCCAAATTGGCCCCTGCGTTTCCATTTTTGGATCGGCAAGGACCAAACCGGACCAGCCCTACTACAAGATGGCCGTGGATGTCGCCGAGGCCTTGGCCAAGAGCGGTTACGGGGTGATCACCGGGGGCGGCCCGGGCATTATGGAAGCGGGCAACAAGGGGGCCAACAAAGCCGGGGGCACCTCGGTGGGGCTCAACATTGACCTGCCCTTTGAGCAACATGACAACCCTTGGATAGACCCCGACAAAAGCCTGGATTTCGACTACTTTTTTGTCCGTAAGGTCATGTTCGTGAAGTATTCCCAGGGTTTTGTGGTGATGCCCGGCGGCTTCGGGACCCTGGATGAGCTCTTTGAGGCCATAACCCTGATACAAACACACAAAATAGGCAAATTCCCCATTGTTTTGGTGGGCAGCGACTATTGGAGCGGCTTATTGGATTGGATCAAGAACACCATGATCACCGGGATGACCATAAGCCCCGAAGACATTGACCTGATCAAGTTGGTGGACACCCCGGAGGAAGTGGTGCACATCATTGATGAGTTCTATCGCGGCCATACCATGAGCCCCAATTTCTGATTTTGGCAACAAAAAAACAACATATTGCAAAGCTCTGGGCGCTTTTTGTGCTCTGCGCCTTGCTGCCCTTCTGCGCTGTGGGCCAGAATGAAATAAAAATAAGGGCCACCCTGAACGCGCTGGCCAACGAATTGGATGTTTCCCAGGAATTTGTGTACCACAACAACAGTCCGTACAGCTTGGGGCTCATTTATTTCAATGACTGGGCCAACGCCTATGCCAGTAAGAACACCGCCTTGGCCAAGCGCTTTGGCCAAGAATTTAAAAGAAGCCTGCACCTGGCCAAAAAGGAAGAACGCGGCTACACCACCATTGTGAGCACCGTGGGCGAGGACTACACCGGACTGCAATGGGAACGCACCAGTGCCGGGGACATCATTAAGGTAAGACTGAACAAGCCACTGGCCCCAGATGCCTACACGAAGATATACATTACCTATAAGATCCAACTGCCGCCCAACAAGTACACCCCTTACGGCTATGACAACAAGGGCAACATCTACCTCAAGGACTGGTACCTTACGCCCGCCGTCTATGACGGTAAGTGGCACTTGTACTCCAACAAAAACCTGGAGGACCTCTACACGGAAATCACCGACACGGAAATTATCCTGAACTATCCGGAAGACCTGTTCCTAACCTCTAACTTTGACAAGGTGGCCACCGATCCCCCCAGCAGTGGCAAAGTGGCCAAATTGGTGGGAAAGGACAGAAAAAGTGCCGAGGTGCTGCTCAGGAAGGAAGACCTGTTCAGAACGCACACCACACCGCACATGACCTTTGTGACAGACCTGACCGAGGCGCGCTATGACCCCATAGAACAGGCGCTTTCCAAAACAAAGATCGCCAATTTTATCCACGAAAACTTAGGGGACTATCCGCACGCAAAGGTACTGGTGAGCAACCTTGACTACCAAAAAGACCCCCTTTATGGCATTAACCAGCTGCCGGCGTTCATAAGGCCCTACGAAAAGCAATTTCAGTTTGAAATGAAGTTCCTTAAAACGGCCCTGAACAGTATTTTAAGGGAGACCCTTTTTCTAAATCCCAGAAAAGAGCAGTGGATAAACAGTGCCATTGCCAACTACATCATGATCGCCTATGTGGAAAAATACTATCCGGACCAGAAGCTGTTGGGCAATCTTTCAAAGATATGGGGACTTCGAAGCTTTAACCTGGCCAAAATGGACTTCAATGACCAGTATTCCTTCCTGTACAACCTCACGGCAAGGCAAAACCTGGACCAGGCCCTGAGCACGCCCAATGATTCCCTGATCAAATTCAACCAAAAAATAGCCAATAAATACAAGGCCGGTTTGGGGTTGGCCTATCTGGCGGATTATATAGGGGATGAAAAAGTGGCCGAGAGCATAAAGACCTTTTACAAGTACTACCAGCGCAATGATGTAAAACAGCAGGATTTTAAGTCGATTTTGAAAAGGTCCACCCAAAAGGACATCAATTGGTTTTTTGACGATTACATCTCCACGGACAAGCGGATCGACTACAAAATAAAGAAGGCCAGGAAGACAGAGGACAGCCTACGGGTGACCATAAAAAACAAAAAGGGCACCAATGTGCCCATTTCCATGTACGGCCTAAGGAACGATTCCGTGGTCTCCAAATATTGGTTCCAGGACATTGCCCTGGAGGAGACCTTTACCATACCCAACCAGGAAGAGGATCGTTTGGTGTTGAACTACAACCAAAAAATACCCGAGTTCAACCAAAGGGACAATTGGAAATCCCTGGGCGGCTTTCTATCGAGCAACAAAAAACTGAAGTTCACCTTTTTCAAGGATTCCGAGAACCCTTACTACAACCAGGTGTTCTATGTGCCCGCGCTCAATTTTAACATCTATGACGGCTGGGCACCGGTAATGCGGCTCTACAACAAGACCCTGCTGGAGCGCCCCTTTGTGTTCGATATTGCCCCCTCCTACTCGTTTCGGGAGAAAACACTGGTGGGGTCTGCCGGATTCAATTACCGTAAATATCTGAACAAAAGCGGCCTTTACGTGTCCAATTACGCCCTGGGCGCCTCCACCTCCCACTTTAACGTAAATTCCCGCTACACCTCCGTTACCCCCTCTGTGCTCTTTGGCTTTAGGCCCGCAGACCTGATATCGAACAAACGGGAGTTCCTACGGTTTAGATGGGTGAACATCTTCCGGGATTTTGACCCCAGCCTGCAGGGCCTGGCCAATGATTCCGAAAACCCCGATTACAGCGTGTTCAATGCCCGCTACACCAATAGGGACAACCACATATTGGACTATAGGTCCTGGTCGGTGGACTTTCAATTGGCCGGAAACTTTAGCAAACTGGCCTTTGAGTACGAATACCGAAAACTCTTTGAGAGCAACAGGCAGCTCAACATCCGGTTCTTTGCCGGTAAATTTCTGAGCAACAATACCGATAGTGATTTCTTCAGCTTTGCCCTGGACCGCCCCACGGATTATCTTTTTGACTATGGGTACCTGGGCCGATCGGAAGAGTCCGGCATCTACAGTCAGCAACTGATCATTGCCGAGGGCGGCTTCAAATCCTTTTTGGATGAACAATACCGGTTTTCGGACAATTGGCTCAGTACCGCCAATGTGAGCTTTAACCTCTGGCGATGGATCGAATTGTACGGGGACATCGGCTTGGTAAAGAACAAGGGGGCAAAAGAAAAGTTCGTCTATGATTCCGGCATTCGCCTTAATCTGGTGACCGATTTCTTTGAACTCTACTTCCCGGTACATTCCAACAACGGTTGGGAAATTGCACAGCCCAACTACGGAGAACGCATCCGTTTCATCATCACCGTGAGCCCGCGCACCCTGACCGGTCTCTTTACCAGGCAATGGTTCTAGGCCCCTTGGCGCCGGACCATTGGCTTCACGTTGGCCCAAGGAGGCATACAACCCGCGGAAACCCTTGCAGGGTAGCCCAATAAAAAAATAGGGCCGGTCCGTTTTTCGGGATATACGCCCGCCTTAAGCTTTGGCCACGGCACCGGTGCAGACCACTCCCATCGTTTTAAGGACAATGCACACCAATCACTTTTAGAACTTTAACATATTGATAATGAACAAGGGTTATTTTATCATTTATTTAAAATATGTTTACCAAACACCCCTTAAAGTTGTCATATCTTTAAATAAAATTACATCTCGGGTATTGCAATAGTCCTTTAGTTTCGGTATTTTTGTGGAAACGACCCGAAATGAACGTTTCTTCCAAAACCAGTAATGACATCTCCTTTGAGGATTTTCGTGCGCAGATCATCCAGGACTACGAAATTGCCTTTCTGAGTCGCACCTGCAGCCTTATGGGCCGCAAGGAAGTGCTTACGGGAAAGGCCAAGTTCGGTATTTTTGGAGACGGGAAGGAACTTCCGCAACTGGCCATGGCGCGTGCCTTTGAAGATGGCGATTTCCGAAGCGGATACTACCGAGACCAAACCTTCATGATGGCCATAGGAAAATTGAGCCCACAGGCTTTTTTCCATGGGCTGTACGCCACAACGGACATTTCCAAGGAACCCATGAGCGCGGGCAGGCAGATGGGAGGCCATTTTGGCACCTACAGCCTCAATGAGGACGGGAGTTGGAGGGACCTGACCAAACAAAAAAACAGCAGTGCGGACATTTCCTGTACCGCGGGCCAGATGCCCAGGCTGTTGGGCTTGGCACAGGCCTCCAAAATATACAGGGAGCTTCCGGACCTGGACAGCTCAAAATTTTCGGTGAACGGAAACGAGGTGGCCTGGGGAACCATAGGGAACGCCAGCACCAGTGAGGGCATGTTCTGGGAGACCATCAATGCGGCCGGGGTGCTCCAGGTGCCCATGGTGATCAGTATCTGGGACGATGAGTTTGGGATTTCGGTGCCGGCAAGGCACCATACCACAAAAGAGGACATTTCCAAGATATTGGGAGGGTTTCAGCGCAAGGAGGACGAACCCGGCTTTGAGATCCTAAAAGTGCAGGGATGGGACTATACCGCACTGATGCACGCCTATGACAATGCCTCTGACATTGCCCGCCAAGAACACGTGCCCGTGGTGATCCACGTGACCGAGCTCACCCAGCCCCAAGGGCACTCCACCTCGGGTTCCCACGAACGTTACAAAGATGGCGCTCGTTTGGAATGGGAACGGGAACACGATTGCAACAAGCGATTCAAGGAGTGGATCTTGGCTTCCAAGATAGCCACGCAGGAAGAGTTGGACCAACTGGAAAAAGACATAAAAAAAAGGGTCCGGGAAGCCAAAAAGGAAGCTTGGGCCGCCTATTTATCGGAGCACCTGCAGGCCAAGAAAACCGTGGTGCAGCTCATTGACAACGCCGCTGCGGCCAGTCTCAACAAAAACTTCATAAAAAAAATAAAGAACGACCTCATAGCCGTGGAGGAGCCCGGAAAAAAGGACATTGCCGTGGCCGCCAGAAAAGCCCTGCGGTACCTTATTGGGGAAAGCACCCAGGCCAAAGAGGCCCTTTTGGAATGGACCAATGACTACCTGGACGCATCCCAGTCCAAGTTCAGCAGCCACCTGTACAGCGAACAACCCAATGCGGCCACCAACATAAGTGCCGTTCCGCCCACGTATGACGCCAACAGGGAAATGGTGGACGGACGTGTGATCCTCAGGGACAATTTTGATCAACTGTTCCATAAATACCCCAATACACTGGTTTTTGGGGAAGATACCGGGGCCATTGGCGATGTGAACCAAGGTTTGGAGGGCATGCAGCAAAAGTATGGGGCCCTGAGGGTGGCAGATACCGGCATACGCGAAACCACCATCATAGGACAGGGCATAGGAATGGCCCTTCGCGGTCTAAGGCCCATAGCCGAAATACAATATCTGGACTATATATTTTATGCCCTGGCCACCCTGACGGACGACCTCTCCAGCCTGCTCTATAGAACCTATGGCAAGCAGAAAGCCCCCTTGATCGTGCGTACCAGGGGACATCGTCTGGAAGGCATCTGGCATTCCGGATCAGAGATGGGCGGACTTATCCACGTCTTGCGGGGCATGTACATTCTGGCCCCCAGGAACATGACCCAGGCGGCGGGCTTTTACAACACCCTGTTAAAGAGCGATGAACCGGCCCTGGTCATAGAAAGCCTAAATGGGTACAGGCTAAAGGAGCCCAAACCCAACAACCTGGGGGAACTGTGCACCCCCATTGGCGTGGTGGAAACCTTAAAAACCGGAAAGGACATAACCCTGCTCTCCTACGGATCTACCCTCCGCATTGTACAGCAAGCGGCCAAGGAACTCTTGGAGGTGGGCATTGATGCCGAAGTGGTGGATGCCCAGACACTGCTCCCGTTCGATACGGCCAAGGATACGGTAAAAAGCCTAAAAAAAACCAATAGATTATTGGTGGTGGACGAGGATGTCCCAGGAGGATGCTCTGCCTACCTGCTCCACGAAGTGGTGGAGAAGCAAGGCGGTTACCAATATCTGGACAGCGCCCCACAGACCCTTAGCGCCAAAGCGCACAGACCGGCCTACGGAACCGATGGGGACTATTTCTCCAAGCCCAACGTAGAAGATGTGTTTGAAAAAGTCTATGCCATGATGCACGAGTCCAACCCACGGGAATACCCAAAATTGAGATAAGCCTTTCCCTTGGGCCCGCCGTCTTGCGCAAAGGGGCCTTTTTCATAGGTGTCCCATACGTCAGTAAAAAAGGAAAGACAGCCTATGCCAAATTTATGGCAGCCCTGCCCGCCCCAGGGCCTTCAGCACTTTGAGCCTGCCACATCATCCCAGGGTATTGCCCAAAACGCACTTTTTTCATTTGTTTTTTTCTTGTAAGTTAGCACGTATGGTAAAACGATCGAACGCGCAACTCAGGAACCTGCTCAAAAGGCACTACCAACTGGAGGTCGCGGAACTTTTGGACATGGAGGGTTATGACAGCAGCAACACCAAGGTCATAGGCCCCAAGGGGATTTTTGTGCTGAAGCGATACCCTTTTACAGAAGCTGCCCTGGAGCTGCTCCAAGGCGAAAACAAGATACTGGCATCCCTGCAGGGGCTGGACGGCATGGCCTTTCCGAGCGTTGTGCCCTGTGCAGACGGTAAGCCCGCCCTGGTGCAGGACGAATGTATTTACAGACTGCTCACCTTTGTGGAGGGTTCTTTTTTGGGCGATGTGGAACACACGCCAAAACTGCTCCGCTCCCTGGGCACCTTTTTGGGAAAAATGGACCAACGTACCGTTGGGGCGTACCATGCCGGCATACGGGCGCACCAATCCCAGTGGGACCTACAATATTTTGAGCGCAACCGAAAATTCCTGCCCAAAATAGCCCTGGCCAAGGATCGGCATTTGGTGGAATATTTTTTCATGCAGTATCAAGAGCAGGTACACCCCTTTGCCCAAGAGCTCAGAAAAGGCATCATTCACAACGACGGCAACGAATGGAACGTGCTCACCAACGGAAAGGTGGTCACCGGCATTATCGATTTTGGGGACATGTGCCACACCTGGATCATCAATGAGCTGGCCGTGGCCCTGCCCTATATGATGATGGGAAAGGAAGATCCCCTGAACGTTGCCCTGCCCATTGTTCAAGGATATCATGAACAATTCCCTTTGTTGGAGCAAGAGCTGAACCTGCTGTATTACCTCATTGCCGCCCGCCTGTGCACCACGGTCTGCAACGCCGCCCACGCCAAGTCCCTAAAACCGGATTCTGCCTATGTGACCGTGAGTGAGAAACCGGCCTGGGCCCTTTTGCGCAAGTGGCTCACCATAAACCCATTACGGGCAAGGGACAGGTTTCGGAAGGCGGCCGGCTTTTCCAAGTTTCCCACTGCCCCGCTGGGGCAACAATTGGCACGTAGAAACCGCAGCTTTAGCAGTTCGCTCTCCCTGAGCTACCGCCGGCCCATACCCATGGTGCGATCGGCCTTTCAATACATGTACGACGCAGAGGGAAACACCTTCCTCGATGCCTACAACAACATCATGTTGTCCGGGCATTGCCACCCCACCGTGGTGCAGGCCTCGCAGCGCACCATGGCCCGTCTCAACACAAATACCCGCTATCTGTACAACGAGCTACTGGACTATGCAGAGGCGCTTTTGGCCAAGTTCCCCGAACCCTTGAACAAGGTGTTCTTGGTAAACTCCGGCAGTGCGGCCAGTGACCTTGCCATAAGAATGGCGCAGTACCACACCCAACAGAAAAAAATAATGGTCATGGAGCATGGCTACCACGGCAATACCAGGTTGGGCATAGACATTAGCCATTACAAATACCACCAAAAGGGCGGTACCGGAAAGCAAAGGGCCATTGTGGAAGTTCCCATGCCCAAGGCATTCGGTTCAGGATACGCGGACGATGGGAGCGCCGGGCGGCATTTTGCCAAGATGGCCTTGGCGCGCATGGAGCAGCACAAGGACCAGCTGGCCGCCTTTATCGCAGAACCCATCATAGGCTGTGGTGGGCAGGTTCCCCTTCCAAAGGAGTACCTGGAACAGCTGTATCCCAAAATAAGGGCGCAAGGGGGTATTTGCATCAGCGATGAGGTACAGGTGGGCTTTGGCAGGTTGGGCAGCCATTTTTGGGGCTTCGAAATGTTGAACGTGGTGCCCGATATGGTGATCATTGGGAAACCCATGGGGAACGGCCACCCCATTGGAGCCGTCATTACCACGGACGCCATAGCGCGCAGCTTTGAGGAAGGCCCCGAGTTCTTCAGCTCCTTTGGCGGCAATCCCGTAAGCTGTGCGGTGGGGCAGGCCGTGCTTCAGGTGATCGAGGAGGAACAGTTGCAACAGCACGCATTGGACACCGGAAACCATTTAAAGGCGCAGCTGGGCCAACTTGCCAAAGACTTCCCCGAATTGGCGGACATCCGTGGAGCCGGCCTGTTCTTGGGCGTGGAAATCCTGAACCGCCAAGGCCAACCCGATACGGCCCGGGCCGCCTTCATAAAAAACGGACTGCGTGAAAAACACATACTGCTCAGTACGGATGGCCCTTATGACAACGTCTTAAAAATTAAGCCGCCCCTCTCCTTTTCCAAAGAGAATTGCGATACCCTTGTGCTGGCATTGAAAAAACTGCTCAAAAGCAAATAAAATTGGCTACTTTTATGACGTGTTAAACAATTGATGATGAAAAACCCCCTACTCAAAGACCTTGGCCTAGCCTTATTGCGAGTGAGCATGTCTGCCATGATGTTGGCGCACGGCTACCCAAAACTACAAAAACTCATTGCGGGAAATTTTGAATTTCCCAATCCCTTGGGCATTGGTGAGGCCCCTTCCCTATTCCTTGCCGTGGTCACGGAGTTTGTATGTCCCATTCTGGTCATCATTGGCTTTAAGACCCGTTGGGCCGCCATCCCGGTCGCGATCACCATGGCGGTGGCCGCCTTCATTGTGCATGCAGACGACCCCTTTGGCTCCAAGGAAAAGGCCTTGATGTACCTGGCGGCCTTTGTGTCCATTTCCCTGTTGGGGCCCGGCAAGTTCAGTGTGGACCGAAAATAACCTAGATTATCTTTACGAGCAGTTCCTTGAGCAAATCGGCCTGATGCAGGTTCTGGGCGCCCACGCCCTTGCTCTTCATGTCCATTTCCCTGATGTGCCCCACGATCTGGCTTACCCTGCGCATGGGGTAATTCTTGGCCGCGGTCTGAAACTCCCGCACAAAATAAGGGTTTATGCCCAGTGCCTGTGCCACGTTCCTGGGATTGTGGTCCGTTAGCCCGTGGTATTTTAACAACTGGCTAAAAAAAGTGTGCAGCAGGGTTATGGTGAGCACAAAAGGATTGTCCTTGGGGTTCTGTGCAAAATAATGGATGATACGCGTGGCCTTGGTGATGTTGCGCTCCCCTATGGCCCGTTTCAGCTCAAAATTGTTATAGTCTTTACTGATGCCTATATTGGTCTCAATATGGCTGGGGGTAATTTCCGTTTCCTTGGGCAAAATCGCCTTTAGCTTGTCCAGTTCGTTGTTGATCTTGCCCAGATCGGTTCCCAGGTACTCCACCAGTAAAATGGCCGCTTTGTGGGAAATGGGGTATCCGTCTGCGAGCAACTTGTTGCGCAACCAGTCGGTTACCTGGTTCTCATAGAGTTTTTTGCTCTCCATACAGCGCCCATTTTTTTCAATGGCCTTGTAGAGCGCTTTCCGCTTGTCCAGTTTTTTGTATTTGTAGCAAAAGACCAAGACCGTGGTGGGCTGGGGATTCTTGGCGTAGGGCAAAAGCTGGTCAATGTTTCTGGAAAGGTGCTGTGCCTCCCGCACGATCACCACTTGCCTATCGGCCATCATGGGGTAGCGCTTGGCGTTGGCCACCACATCGTCCATGGACACATCCTTGCCATAGACCACCATTTGGTTAAACCCACGTTCCTCTTCGGTCAAGATACTGTTGCCAATGAATTCGGCCAATTTATCAATAAAATACGCCTCCTCGCCAAAAAGGAAATAAATGGGCTTAATGTCCCCTTTGCGTATTTGGCCCACGATTTGCTTTACTTCATCCATTGGAAAAAAATCATCAATTTTGCGCCATGATACGGCTCAACTTTCCCGCGTACGACTTTAGGTTCAAAAATAGTCAAAATAAAACCCTGATCTTTGATGGCATTCGGAAAAAGTTTGTGGTGCTCACCCCAGAGGAATGGGTGCGCCAGCATACGGTACAATACCTCATCTGCCATAAAAAGTACCCCAAGAGCATGATCAACGTGGAAAAACAGTTGTTGGTGAACGGACTTAGAAAACGGTACGATGTGGTCGTGTTCCACCCCAACGGAGGCATCTGCATTCTGGTGGAGTGCAAGGCCCCGGGCATACCATTGGACCAAGGCACCTTTGACCAAGTGGCGCGCTACAATCTGAGCCTAAGGGCAGAGATGCTGATGGTGACCAACGGAATGCAACATTATTACTGCAAGATGCCCACGGGCGAGGAAAAGTATGCGTTCTTAAGGGATATTCCTGAATTTAGCCGTTAATTTGTGCCTGGTTTGAAGCTAGCTGTCGTCATATTGAACTGGAACGGGGAAACCCTTCTTGAGCGTTTTTTGCCCAATGTGGTGAAGCACAGCCCGCAAGCCACCATCTACCTGGCGGACAATGCCAGTACGGATGGGTCCATTGCCTACGTAAAAACCCATTTTCCAGACATACACATCATCCGGAACCGGGAGAACGGGGGCTTTGCCAAGGGCTACAACGATGCCCTGCCCTTTGTTGATGCCGATGTTTTCTGCCTCTTGAACTCCGATGTGGAAGTAACCCCAGACTGGCTCGTTCCCGTCCAAAAGAAATTGGCCGAGAATCCGCGGGTGGCCATTTTGCAGCCCAAGGTGCTGGACCTCTTGAAAAAGGACCATTTTGAGTATGCCGGGGCCGGTGGCGGATACATAGACCAACTGGGCTACCCCTTCTGCCGGGGGCGCGTCTTCCAAACCTTGGAAAAGGATAGGGGCCAATATGATGATGACCGGGAAATCTTCTGGGCCACGGGAGCGTGCATGTTCATAAGAAAAGCCGTTTTTGATGAACTGCGGGGTTTTGATGGCGACTATTTTGCCCACCAGGAAGAGGTAGATCTTTGCTGGCGGGCCAAAAACAGGGGATATCAGGTCTGGTACACCGCCCAGAGCACCGTGTACCATCTGGGGGGCTCCACCCTGAGCAACATGAACCCCAAGAAGACCTTCCTCAATTTTAGAAATTCCCTTTTTTCCATTACCAAGAACCTGCCCAGGAGGAAGGCCCTCCCCATCATTGCACTGCGCTTGATCCTGGACGGGGTGGCGGCGGCCCGCTTTGTGCTGCAGTTCAGATTCCGGCACTTTTTGGCCATCCTACGGGCGCACTTCAGTTTTTACGCCCAATTTGGGCGGATGTACAAAAAACGCGAAAAAGAAACTTTCCTTAAAAACAGCCCCCCTGTAAAATCCATTGTATTGTCCTACTTCGTATATAGGAAAAAGCATTTTACGGATTTAGTAAAAGATTAACGATAGAGCGCTTCCAACCCCTGTTAAATTGTATAAATTTGAGGTTGGTATCACAATAAATAACAATTAAAACAGAACAGAATTATGAAAAAAGTCATTTTAGGATGTCTGGGCCTAACCCTGATGTTATCGTCATGTGTGTCCCAAAAAAAATACGCCGACCTGGAAGCCAAGCACAAAGAGGCCCAAGACCTGTTAAACTCCGCCACGGTTAAATTGAACAGTTGTTTGGAGGAAAGTGCCACGGCAACCGCCAGACTACAGACCCTGGAAGACCAAAATGCCTTCTTAAAGGCCAACAACCAGGAACTGATCAACAACATGGGCAACCTGACCACCTTGACCACCAAAGGCGCCGAAAACTTGGAGAAATCCCTGGAAAGCCTACAGGAAAAGGATTTGACCATAAGGAAGTTGAACCAAGCCATTACCCGAAGGGACTCCGTGAACCTATCCCTGGTACAGAGCCTCAAGGGCGTACTGGGCAACTTGGACGACGAGGACATTGAGATCAGCGTGGAGAAAGGGGTGGTTTTCGTATCCATCTCGGACAAACTGCTCTTTAGCAGCGGAAGCTATAACGTAACCCGTAGGGCCAAAGAGGTCTTGGGCAAGGTGGCCAAAGTGGTGAACAACAAGCCCGATTTTGAATTTATGGTGGAGGGCCACACCGACGATGTGCCCTACCGCGCCGGTGGCGTATTGAAGGATAACTGGGATTTGAGCGTTAAGCGCGCAACCTCCGTGGTAAGGATCCTTCAGAACGACTTTGGGGTAGATCCCAAGCGAATGACGGCCGCAGGACGCTCGGAGTACGTCCCCGTTTCCATGACCGAGAAATCCAAGAACAGAAGAACTCGCATTGTGGTACTGCCAAAAATAGACCAGTTCTACAGCATGATCGAAGAGGGAATGAAGGATCCCGCGATCGGCGGCAACTAAGCCACATAACCGATTAAGGCAAGACGGCACCGAGATTCGGTGCCGTTTTTTTTTGTCCTGGCAGAGGAAATGGTTCCGGTGCAAGCACGACCTGGGACGGCCCCGATTCCAGACCCGGAAAGGAAACTGCCGTGGTATGCACATTTATGGTAGGGTGTTGCCCAGGGATTGGGGCCTGTGGTTCCCGAAGTTCGTTTTAAACGGGCAGATCGTGCCCAGGCATCCCGGTATGCGCCCTAACAAAGGAAGGCACCATCCGGGCACCTTGGCCAAAACGGCAGGGGCAAAATGATCAAAGTAGGTCCAAGGAACCCTTGCCCTCGCGCACCACCGTGGGTTCGCCCTGGGAAAGGTCAATGATGGTAGAGCCCACATTGCCGCCATAGCCACCGTCTATCACCACATCCACCAAGCTGCCCCACTTTTCAAGAATGAGCTCCGGGTCGGTGGTATATTCCAGGACATCGTCATCGTCCCTGATGGAAGTGGACACTATGGGGTTGCCAAGGCCCTGCACCAAGGCCCGTGCAATACTGTTGTCCGGGACACGGATGCCCACCGTCTTCTTCTTTTTAAAATCCTTGGGCAGGTTGTTGTTTCCGGGGAGGATAAAGGTGTAGGGCCCCGGAAGGGCCCTCTTTAAGATTTTAAAGGTGGCCGTATCTATTTGCCTCACATAGTCGGAAAGGTTGCTCAAATCGGCACAGATAAAGCTCCAATTGGCCTTGGCCAGTTTAATGCCCTTTATTCGCGCTATTTTTTCAAGGGCCTTGGTATTGGTAATATCACAGCCCAGGCCGTACACCGTGTCCGTGGGATAGATGATCAGGCCGCCCTTTTCCAAAACGGAGACCACCCGGGCCACCTGCTTGGGGCTGGGATTGTCCTCATATATTTTTATGAATTCCGCCATCTGTGGGACGCTACCGTCCTTGTTTTGTCACGAATTAAACTTTTGGGCAAATAAATACATTTTAGTTAGCTAAAAATAAACCAGTTACGACTCATCAACCAAAGTAAAAGTTAAGCAATTATTTCCAGTTTTGCAAAGCGCAACAGCAGTTTCTTTATACTGCCTTGGTCAAACTGGATCTCTGCTTTCCTATCATTTCCGGCCCCTTCCAACTTCAACACCTTTCCCCTACCAAAACGGGTATGGTTCACCATGCTGCCCACCTCCAGGTTGGGGTCTATGGCATTGGTGTTTCCAACGGGCTCTGCCAATTGAGGTTTTATCCTCCGCAATTTTCGCAATTGCTCCGCATTGGGCTTGCCGGCCACCGGTGGCGTTCCGCGTTTGGGTTTCTCCTGTCTCAGGCGGCTCTTGTCCACCTCCCCAAAAATGTCGGCGTCAATGAGGGATTTGTAGCGGTAGCCCCCATCCAGGGGTGTTAGGTTTTCCACGTACTGCTCATCGATCTCCTCCAGAAATCGGCTGGGCTCGGCATCGATCAGTTTTCCCCAGCGATAGCGGTTCTGGGTGTAGGTGAGGTAGGCCTGTTTCTCCGCGCGGGTCAGGGCCACGTAAAAAAGGCGGCGTTCCTCTTCCAGTTCGCTCCGGGTGTTCATGCTCATGGCAGAGGGAAAGAGGTCCTCTTCCATTCCCACAATGTAAACGAAGGGAAACTCCAGTCCCTTGGCCAGGTGAATGGTCATCAGTGCCACGCGGTCATCGTCCCCGGTATCCTTGTCCAGGTCCGTGGCCAGGGCCACGTCTTCCAGAAACTCCGCGATGCTCCCGTCGGCATCGGCCAGCTCCTTTTGCCCTTCCACAAAATCCTTGATACCGTTAAGCAGTTCCTCTATGTTCTCCATACGGGCAATGCCCTCTGGCGTACCGTCTTTTTTGAATTCCAGCAGAATCCCCGTCTTTTTGGACACGTGCTCTGCCAGGGTAAAGGCATCCGCGCCCTCGCTCATGATCTGGAAGCTTTTGATCATGGTCACAAAATCTTCCAGTTTTCTTTTGGTGCCCGAGTTTATCTTTAAATCGATCTTGGAGATGTGCTCCATGACCTCAAAAATGGAACGGTCGTAGTGCTTGGCGGCCACCACGAGCTTGTCCACCGTGGTGCTCCCTATGCCCCTGGCGGGAAAATTGATGACCCGCTTCAGGGCCTCCTCGTCCTTGGGGTTAATGACCAGGCGCAGGTAAGAAAGTACGTCCTTGATCTCCTTGCGTTGGTAGAACGAGAGTCCGCCATAGATGCGGTAGGGAATGTCCCGCTTCCTCAGGGCATCCTCAATGGCACGGGACTGGCTATTGGTGCGGTACAGTACCGCAAACTCCCCGTTGCCCATCTGCTCTTGTATGCGGTGCTCCCAAATGGAACCGGCCACAAAGCGGCCCTCCTCGGCATCGGTGATGCTTCGGTGCACCTTAATGGGCGCCCCGTGGTCGTTCTGGGTCCACACCACTTTCTCCAACTGGTTCTTGTTCTTGGCTATGATGCTGTTGGCCGCATTGACAATGTTCTTGGTAGATCTGTAGTTCTGTTCCAAACGGTACATTCCCACATTGTCATAATCGCGCTGAAAATTGAGGATGTTACTGATGTTGGCCCCCCGGAAGGAATAAATGCTCTGGGCATCATCGCCCACCACACAAATATTCTGGAAACGGTCTGCCAGGGCCTTTACGATCAAGTATTGGGAGTGGTTGGTGTCCTGGTACTCATCGACCAGAATATAGCGAAACCGGTCCTGGTATTTCATGAGAACGTCCGGAAAACGGGTCAGGAGCTCATTGGTGCGCAACAGCAGATCATCAAAGTCCATGGCACCGGCCTTAAAGCAGCGCTCCACGTATTCCTGATAGATCTCGCCCACCCGCGGTCTTTTGGCCATGGCATCGGCCTCCATCAGTTCGGGATTGTTAAAATAGGCCCTTACGGTAATGAGGCTGTTTTTAAAGGAAGAAATCCTGTTCTGTATCTGTTTGTGTTTGTACACGTCCTTGTC
This sequence comes from Maribacter aquimarinus, assembly GCF_047345505.1. NCBI lineage: Bacteria > Pseudomonadati > Bacteroidota > Flavobacteriia > Flavobacteriales > Flavobacteriaceae > Maribacter > Maribacter aquimarinus. Next base: position 338,432 of record NZ_JBLFEO010000001.1, read on the forward strand.
CAGGCCCATTTCCTTGATGATGGAGGCAATGAGGCGCTGGGAGTCCTGGGTATCGTAAATGGTGAAATTGCTGGGAAAGCCCAATTTGGTGCCGTCATAGCGCAAGAGCTTGGCAAAGACGGAATGGAAGGTGCCCATCCAAAGGTTTTTGGCCTCGGAGGCGCCCACAATGTCCGCTATGCGCTTTTTCATTTCCCGCGCGGCCTTGTTGGTAAAGGTCAGGGCAAGAATGTTAAAGGAATCCACCCCTTGCTCCATCAGGTGCGCAATTCTGTAGGTGAGCACCCGTGTCTTTCCCGATCCTGCACCGGCAATGACCATTAAGGGCCCTTCCTTGTGCAGTACCGGTGCTTTTTGGGCGTCGTTCAGTTCCTCTATGAATGCACTCAACTTGTTTGCTGTTTTAGCCCGTGAAATTAGCCATTATTTGGCCATGGTAAAAATGATGTTTTCAGTTTTATGAACAATGGATGGTATTTGACTCCATTTTGAATATATTTAGGCGTTCATTGACCAGCCAAAGCATGAAAAAAACAACCACAGCGCTCCGTTGGGTTCCCGCGCTATTGATCATTACGGCCTGTACGGCCTTTGCCCAAGAGAAGAAAGCGGGACCCATCATTGCCAATTATGGCCAAGTTTGGGAGATCAACGCCCCGGATTTTAAAACGGACACCGCCAAGACCTACCGGGCGGTGTTTGACGTTATGACCTCCCCGGAGGACCCGGCGCAAAGAAACCCCAGTTTGGAGACCGCTGCGCGCTTTCTGAACATGCACGCCCAGAGCGGCGTGCCGCAAGACCAGCTCAAGGTGGCCCTTGTGGTGCACAACAAGGCATCCAAAGACCTTGCGCACTCCGCCGCCTACAAGAAAAGATATGGGGTACAAAACCCCAACGCACAAATGCTGACCGATCTGATGGCCGCTGGCGTACAGGTCATTTTTTGCGGGCAATCTTCCCTCTCCCGGGGGTTTCCAAAGGAAGACCTCCTGGATGGGGTACAGATCTCATTGAGCGCCATGACGGCCTTGATACAATTACAGGACGAAGGATACCGATTTATTAAATTTTAAAAAAACCAAATGAGACAACTAGGATTTTTGGCCCTCTTTTTATTGGGGATGACGGCACAGGCGCAGAGCACCGACCTGGAAAAGGACATTAAGGCCGTTGAGAAAAAGGTCATTGAGTGGCGAAGGGACATTCACCAGAACCCAGAACTGGGCAACCGGGAATTCAAGACCGCCGAGAAGATAGCCAAGCACCTGAGAAGTTTGGGCATGGAAGTACAGACCGAGGTGGCCCACACCGGCGTGGTGGGACTGCTAAAGGGCGATAGGCCCGGCAAGGTGGTGGCCCTCAGGGCAGATATTGATGCCCTCCCCGTAACCGAGCGCAATGACCTGCCCTTTAAAAGTACCGTGACCACGGAGTTCATGGGAGAGCAAGTGGGCGTCATGCACGCCTGTGGCCACGATACCCACACCGCCATCTTAATGGGTGTGGCCGAGGTGCTCTCCAAGAACAAGGACAAGATAAAGGGCACGGTAAAGTTCATCTTCCAGCCCGCGGAAGAAGGTCCGCCACCAGGGGAAGAGGGCGGTGCCCTGATGATGGTAAAGGAGGGCGTTATGGAAAACCCCATAGTGGATGCCATTTTTGGCCTGCACATCAACTCTCAGACCCCAGTGGGCATGATCCGGTATAAGGCCGGGGGCACCATGGCCGCGGCCCAAAGCTTCACCATTAAGGTAAAGGGCAAACAGAGCCACGGTTCCCAGCCCTGGTCCGGGGTGGACCCCATTTTGATCAGTGCCAAGATCATTGATGGGCTGCAGACCATTATTAGCCGCGAGACCAACCTTACCAATGAGGCGGCGGTGATCACCGTGGGCAAGATCAAAAGCGGGGTACGGTTCAACATTATCCCCGAAGAAGCGGAAATGATCGGCACCATCCGTACGCTGGACTACGATATGAAAGAAAAATTGAACAAGCGCATGGTGGAAATGGTGGGCGATATTGCCAAGGCCTATGGCGGTGAGGCCACTTGCGAGATAAAGGACGCCACGGACATTACCTACAACAACCACGAGCTGGTGGACATGATGCTCCCCACCTTGAAAAGAGTGGCGGGAGACGCGAATGTGGTGACCCAAAAAGCAGTGACCGGTGCCGAGGATTTCTCCTATTTTCAGCGTGAGGCCCCAGGGTTCTATTTCTTTCTGGGCGGAATGACGCCCGGCAACACCAAATCCTTTCCGCACCACACACCGGATTTTATGATCGATGACAGCGGACTCCTCCTTGGGGTGAAGGCCATGACCCAGCTAAGCCTGGACTATCTGAACAGCGAACAGACCCCACGCTTGGAGTCCAGATAAGAAGCCATTTTTGGCACCCTGCCGTACGTTACCTTTCACAAAGCCCTTTTTTATGCAGAAAGAAGGGCTTTTTTACAACTACCTTGAAAACATTGCCGTGGAGCGGCCCCAGGGACACGGAACAAACTACCGGGCAATGGCTTAGAATTTAACGCGCAGTTTGTATCTTGCCGTCCATTTAACAATCCTACCACATGAAAAACATTTGTTTCTTTCTAATGGCCATGATAACGGTTGGCCAACTTACGGCACAACGAAAAAGCGAATTGATCGCACAGAACCAAGAGCTTAAATATCAGTTGGACTCCATTAAGCGCACCATATCCGACGCCCAGAAGGCGGCCAGGATCGCCACGACCCGATCCGAGGAAATGCAGGCCCAGGTAACAGAGCTGCAAGATGCCAATGCCACACTGATGAAGAACCTGAACAGTTTTGCCACCCTTTCCAGCCAGAACAGCAAGAACATTAACAAGACCTTGGCCACGCTAAAGCGAAAAGAGGCCCAGATCAGCACCATCATCAACGCCGGCAGCAGTCATGACAGCACGGCGGTGGTGGCCTTGACCCATACCAAAAAGACCTTGGGGGAAAATGCCAATGTCCAAGTGGTCTCGGGCGGTGAGATCATTATTTCGGAAAAGGTGGACTTCTTTTTTGACAATGGCATGGGGAGCCAACTGTTGGAAGCCGCGAAACCTTGGATCGGCAAGGTGGCCCAGATACTCAATGCCAATCCCAACACCCATGTCACCGTGGCAGGCCTTAGCATGACCGGGGAACTGGACATTGCCCTGCAGCAGGCCGCGGCCGTGGCCGCGGCCCTGATCAAGGAGCATGGCATAAGCGGCGACCGGGTGCACGCCAAGGGGGCAGACGGTGGCCTAAGGGAAGGCGTGCAGGTGCGCATCCATCCAGATTACAAAGGCTTTTATGCCAAGGCACGCGACGATGTAAAAGAGTGATTTCCATGCTGGTGCCCCCCGGTACATTTTTTACATCTCCAGAACCACTTATGCACCTTTCAAAGACCCAAGGGCCCTATGCGATCACCAACCAAAACAAAATAAAAAAGTACGGTAAAGCTGAGATTTGGCCATGGACCAGGGGCACGGGCACCCACGGAAAAAAGGCTTCCCGTACCCACGTGAAAAAGTCCTTCCCCTTTTTTGGCATTTCATCGATCGTTGGGCATACTAATTGGAAAAATTGGTCGTTTAACAACCATTGAAACCTTTAACAACACCAACGTAAGCCCATGGATTCCGATCACATTTTTCAACTCTTTGCCTACATGTTGCCCACGGTTGTCACGGGGGCCATTGCCTTTTACTTCTTTAAACAGCACACCAACAATGAGGAGGGCAGACGGCGCTTTCTGCTGCACAAGGACTCCCAGAAGGAAACCCTGCCCATACGGCTGCAGGCCTATGAACGCATGGCGCTCTTCCTGGAACGCATATCCATTCCCAACCTAGTGGTGCGCGTGGCACCAAAATCGGCCGATAAGGAAGCCTACGAATCCCTGCTCACAAGGACCATTGAAAACGAGTTTGAGCACAATCTCTCGCAGCAGATCTATCTGTCCGACGATTGTTGGAACATTATCAAAGCGGCCAAGAGCGCAACCATTCAAATGATCAGAAAGGCCGCCCTGAGCGATACCGATTCGGCCGATAAGCTACGGGAAGATATCCTGAACCAAACCATGGACAAGGCATCGCCCTCCGCCACCGCCCTTGCCTTTGTGAAAAAGGAAATAGGCGGGTTGTGGTAAGCCAAAGGCGCACGCCAGTGCCCAGCGGCCCCCTTTATCGGCAACGCCGGTAAACATTCGCCTCAAAAATGATTCTTATACCAGTTCTCGTTTAAAATGCAGCCATAGAAATTGAATTACTTTTTTGGCCTGCGAAAAAGAAAAATCGGGCGTGGCCCGGCTACGGCTTATTTTGAGGAAGGGCGTAAAACGAAAACATTCATCGGCTGGTTTTCAATTGAACATGGTATTTTAACCCCGGGTGATGGTTAAGGTCACCGCCACCTCTTTTGGCACGGCCCATTGCACCAACTGGAATGCATGGGCAATGTGTTTTGTTTTAAGGTGATGATGTGGCAAAAGGTGCTGTGCATGAACCCAAATGGGTTCGGCACGGACAAGGCCCTGCCCTACTCCTGCAATTCTGGCTGTATGGGCATGCTCTCCACATCTTTGTTCTTGGCGTAGAGGTAGCCTTTTTTCCACCAGAGCGTCATTTTTTCCTTGTTGAAGATCAAGGAATTGGTGGTGAGCACCGTAGGGGTATAATATAGGTTGATGATGGCCTTGTTCTGTGTAGCCGCCAATTTACCAATGCGAATGTTCTGATTCTCAATGCGGTCCAAGACAAAGGCCATCATGTTGGTGAGCAGCTCAAACGGGTTCTTGGAGGGCATTCGGTTGTAATAGCTCACCTCGGTGCGCAACACCACCACATCTACCTCAGTGGCGCCACGGTTGATCGCCTCCTCAATGGGCACCAGGCTCCCCAGGCCGCCATCGGCATATTCACAGCCATTTTTGCGCACCAGGCTCATAAAGGGGATGTAGTTGCTGGAAATCCATATCCAATCGCAAAATTCCTCATAGGTACATTCCTTGAGCGACTTGTATTCCACCTGGTTCAGGGAGAGGTTGCTCACGGTGACCACCACATCGGTGGCACTTGCCCGCAGTTCCTTGAACTCTTGTGGGGTAAGGCTCTCATAGATCAGTTTCCGCAGGTTGTCGCTCTCACCAAAAGTCTTGCTTCCCTTGGCCATGTTCTTTAGAATGTTCCAATGGTTCATTCCAATGATATCGCTGCCGTACTTCTTTTTTATGGTGAACGGGCAGTTGCTAAAAATGCTGTCCTGGTTCACGGAAGAATAGATTTCCTTGATCTTGTCTATTTTTCCCAGTGCCAAATGCGATATTAAGAGGCTCCCGGTGCTGGTGCCAATGAAGATGTCATAGGTATTGCCCACATCTTGCAGTAAATATTGGGCCACGCCCCCTGCAAAGGCACCCTTGCTACCACCGCCCGATATCACCAACGCTCTCATTCTGTACCTGATTTTTGGTTTAAGTAAGGAATCTCCCCTGGTTTTAGCCGGGCTTGGATGTCCTTGATGGCCGCCCTGCCCCCGTCCTCTTTCCAAAGCGCATCGACCAAATTCCGGCTAAATTTACGAAACTGCCAAGAATGGTGCCCCGTTGCCCTCAGCAATTCTTCCAGTGGCTTCCCCTGTAAGACCCCCAAATTCATTAGGTAGCCAAAGGCCGTTTGCCGTATCTCAGGGTGGTACAAGGGACTGGTATAAGCCGCGAGTTCCTGAAAAAATCGTGGCTTCTGCGCATCTTCATAGTTCGGGGTCACCAAAGCCAAGGCAAGCCATAACAGCCGTACGTTTTTACTGGGAAGCCCCACCACCCCTTGGGTTAGCTCCAAATACGCAGATCGGTTTTCTTCAAATTGGCTCCACAGGGTGTAGAGCAGCTGTTCTTGGGTAACATAACTTCCCCGCCCCAGCATCCCTTCCAAAACGGGCCTCATTTCCGGGGAAATCTCCCTTAGTTGTTGTACAATGGCCTGGCGCACCTTTTCGGGGCCGTTGGCCAGTTCCCGCAACAGCACTTCTTTGGCGGTCCGGTGGGCATAGGTTTCAAAAAAATGTACCATAAAGGGCATTGGGGCGCCAGCCTGCCGGAAGGCATCCAAATCCGTTGTATGGAACACCGTCTTCGATGTGGTGTTCTTCTCCAAGTCCACCGCCCTTTTGATCCAGGGGCTTTCACGGGTAAGGTAGCCCAAGGCCTCCCCATAGGGGAATTGTACGGACTGCAACCACAATTTCTCAAAATGCGCCAGCTTTTTGCCACTGCTCTGCTCCATCTCCCGCAAAAACTGGGGCACGGTGGCGTTTTTGTGGGCATAGGTATTCAAATAACGGCGCATGCCCTTTTTAAAGGCGGTGTCTCCCATCTCATGGCGCAGTAGGGTCAGGGCCCAGGCCCCTTTTTCATAGAAGGTAAGGCTACTGGCCCCGGCATCGAGGAGGGATTCCCCTTCCCCGGCTTCGTCCATGGATTTCAATTGGCGGGCCGTATCCCACAGTTTCCACAGGAAATGTTCCTTTCCAAAAATGGATTTCTCGGCCAGATAGGCATAATATGTGGCAAAACCTTCGTGCAGCCAATGGTGCTCCGCATTTTTCTCGGTCACCAAGTTCCCGAACCACTGGTGGGCCATTTCATGGGCATTCACGTTCACGTAATTCCGGTCCATAAAGGCTGTGGAGTCCACCATAAAGCTATCGGAAAAAATGGTGGCCCCGGTGTTTTCCATCCCGGCATAGAGAAAGTCATGCACCGGTACCTGCTTGTAGTCCTGCCAGGGATAGGCCACACCGATCTCCGTTTCCAAAAAATCGAAGATCTCTTGGGTATGGCGGTAGGTGGGCTCCACCAGGAGGCTGTCCTTCGGATAAAAATAGTTGGTCAGGGGCACCCCACTTTTTGAGGTAAGCCCTTGTTGTGCGTACTGCCCTATGGCAAAGGCCAGGAGGTAGCTGCTCATGGGGCGCTGCATGTCAAAAAACCAGCGCATGTGCCCTTCGGTAGCGGCGGGTTCCCTTCGTTGCAGCTTCCCATTGGCAATGACCGTGGCCTCCTCGGGGGCGGTAATGCTAAGATCGAACTCCACCTTTTCTTCCATGGCATCAAAACTGGGCAACCAGTGGCTGGTGTATTTTCCCTGTCCCTGTGTCCAGATCTGTTCATTTCCCAAAACATTGTCCCCATATCCAAAAAAATAAACGGTCTGCTTTGGGGTGGCCAGGTACGCCAGGGACAAGTGGTGCGTTGTTCCGGTTTCCAGCGGTACGTCAAAAACAATTTTTCCGTTCGCGTAACGGTAGGGCACCGGCTCGCCGTTAAGGACAACCTCCTTAAAGACCATGTGGTGCGCATCCAGGAAAAAGGAGTCCACCTGCTCCATTGCCCTTAGGGCGTAGGAGACCTCACCGGCAATCTGCTTTTGGGTGGGAAGGGGCACCACATGCACCGAGGCCGTTAGAAAATTGAGCTTTTCCTGATGTTGGGCCATACCCCCGACAAGGAAAAAAAGGGCAAGCAACAGAAACAATGGTTTCATGGAACAACGGCTTTATGGATGCCAAAGTTAGCCTTTTCAGGGGTGAAAGGCCAAAGCCAGGGGCCGGATTAACCACAAAGACCCATGTTGTGCGCTTGCCCCGGTGTGGCATCAGGAAAGGCACATCTGCCTTGGGACAAGGAAGCTTTTTACGTATTTTCGATGCCATGAACAGCAAGTTGCTCCAGACCCCCATTGCCTATCTCAAGGGCGTTGGCCCAAAAAGGGCGGAAACCTTGGCTTCGGAGCTGGGCATACGGGTGTACCAAGACCTGTTGCACCTCTTTCCCCATAGATATATAGACAAGACGCGCTATTACAAGATCGGGGAGCTACAGGCCACGAACGCAGAGGTGCAGATCATGGGCAAGGTGGTGCACCTTAAAACCGTGGCACAGAAAAAGGGCTCCCGTCTCGTGGCCCGTTTCCAGGACCAGACCGGGGAAATGGAACTTGTTTGGTTCCGTGGGCAAAAGTGGATGCGCGAAAACCTAAAGCTCAACGTGCCCTATGTGATCTTTGGCAAGTGCAACCGCTTTAACAACAGTTTTTCCATGCCCCACCCGGAAATGGAACTGTTGGCCGAGCACGAAGAAGGCATCAAGATACAGATGCAGCCCGTGTATCCTTCCACCGAGAAATTAAGCAACAAGGGCATCAGCAACCGGGTAATGGGCAAGTTTTTGCAACAGCTGTTTCTTGAGACCAAGGGACAGTTTACCGAGACGCTCCCAGAATATCTGTTGCACCAATTAAAACTGATTCCCCGGGCAGAGGCGCTGCACAACATCCATTTTCCCAAAAGTCAGGGTCTGTTGGCCAAGGCGCAGTTCCGGTTAAAGTTCGAGGAACTTTTTTTCCTTCAGATGCAGCTCATAGCCAAGAACATGCTGCACAAACAAAAAATAAAGGGCCACCCCTTTCATCTGGTGGGCGATCGCTTCAAGGATTTTTATGACCGCCACCTTCCTTTTGAGCTCACGGGTGCGCAGAAGCGGGTGCTCCGGGAAATACGCGCCGATATGGGAAGCCGGGCCCAGATGAACCGTTTGCTCCAGGGCGATGTGGGCTCCGGAAAGACCATTGTGGCCGTCATGGCCATGCTGTTGGCACTGGACAACGGCTTCCAGGCCTGCCTGATGGCCCCGACCGAAATCCTGGCCACACAGCACCATCAGGGCATTTCTGAATTGCTAAGGAATACGGAAGTACGCTGTGCCCTGCTCACCGGTTCCGTGAAGAAAGCGGCGCGCAGGCCCATACACCAAGAGCTGGAAGATGGGACCCTCCACATCTTGATCGGCACCCATGCCCTTTTGGAGGATAAGGTACAGTTCCAAAACCTGGGCTTGGCCATCATTGATGAGCAGCACCGCTTTGGGGTGGCACAAAGGTCCAAGCTCTGGAAAAAGGGCGGCCCCTCCCCGACCCCGCCCGCAAAAGAGGTAGATCGGATCCACAACAAATACAAAACCGCCAAACCAAAGGCCTATGCGCACCTTAAAGAGGTGGGCTCGGATTCCAAAAAACAAGCGATGGAAGCGCAGGACCTGCTTTGGGAAAAATTAAGGGGAGCCCCTTGGGGAAACTGTTTTAGACGCCTTGTGAACATTGATGTGTTTACCGTGGATTTTGCCTGTCTGTCCAAGAAATTGATCGTGGAAGTGGCCAATGGACTTGGTGAAAACCCCGAAGAACGGGAAACGGAGGCGCTGCGCCGGGCCATGCTGGCCGAATTTGGCTACAAGGTGCTGCAATTTACCGGGGACGCGATCACAAATGCCATTGACACGGTGATCCAGACCATAGCGGAAACTTTGGGAAGCTTGCCCGTACAAGATCTTGGACGGGCGCTGCCTCCGCACGTCCTGGTCATGACGGCCACACCCATTCCAAGAACACTGGCCATGAGCCTCTACGGCGATCTGGACATTTCGGTCATAGACGAGCTGCCACCGGGGCGCAAGCCCATAAAAACCGTGCACAGATACGATGCCAACCGGCTCAAGGTTTTTCGGTTTATTAAGGACGAAATTGAAAAAGGGCGGCAAATTTATATCGTATATCCCTTGATCCAAGAATCCGAGGCCATGGACTACAAGGACCTGATGGACGGCTACGAAAGCGTGGCCCGTGAGTTTCCGCCGCCCAAGTATCAAATTTCCATAGTGCACGGACAGATGAAGCCGGCCGACAAGGATTATGAAATGGAGCGCTTTGTGAAGGGCGAGACCCAGATCATGGTGGCCACCACGGTGATCGAGGTCGGGGTAAACGTTCCCAATGCCTCCGTGATGATCATAGAGAGTGCAGAACGCTTTGGCCTCTCCCAACTGCATCAGCTGCGGGGCAGGGTGGGCCGTGGGGCAGACCAAAGCTTCTGCATTTTGATGACGGGCCACAAGCTCTCCGACCAATCCAAGACCCGTTTGGAGACCATGGTAACGACCAATGACGGCTTCCAAATTGCCGATGTGGACCTAAAGCTCCGCGGCCCCGGGGACATAATGGGCACCCAGCAAAGCGGCATGCTTGCCCTGAAGATCGCGGACATTGTAAAAGACAACCAAATCTTAAAGGCCGCCCGTCACCACGCAATGGCCCTTCTAAAAGATGACCCCACCCTGGAAAAGCCAAAAAATGCCGCGGTGCGAAGAAGCTACGCCCAATTGGTAAAATACAAGAACATCTGGAACTATATAAGTTGAGCCCTTTTTGGGTAGGGGCCACGCAGCTGCCCCTGCCAAACCGGACGCCCATCTTTGACCCAGAAGGGGCATTCTACGGACCAGACAAGGTGTTTTGCCGTGAATCCTGCCCTCCAAGCACCACATCCGTGACTTGAACATCGTAATTTTAAACCCTTCCCATTTCAAGAAGCGTGTTGATTTCGTTATTTTTGGGCCTCAAACAGAGAAATACAAATGAGCGCCAGTAAAACACTTTTTGACAAAGTTTGGGACTCGCACGTGGTGCACCGGATAGAAAACGGTCCGGACGTCCTGTTCATAGACCGCCATATGGTGCACGAGGTCACCAGCCCCGTGGCCTTTTTGGGTCTCAAGAACCGCGGTATTGGGGTTTTGCACCCTGAAAAGACCTTTGCGACCGCAGACCACAACACCCCCACAAAAAACCAACATCTGCCCGTGGAGGATCCCTTGTCTGCCCACCAGCTGAAAATGTTGGAGGAGAATGCCAATGAACATGGTATTTCCTATTGGGGCCTGGGCCACGAAAAAAATGGCATTGTGCACGTAGTGGGCCCGGAATACGGCATTACCCTTCCAGGGGCCACCATAGTCTGTGGAGACTCCCACACCTCTACCCACGGGGCTTTTGGGGCCATTGCCTTTGGTATTGGCACCTCTGAGGTGGAAATGGTCCTGGCCACCCAGTGCATCATGCAGCCCAAGCCCAAGCGCATGCGCATAAACATTACCGGAGAACTGCAGTTTGGGGTCACCCCCAAGGATGTGGCCCTGTTCATCATCTCACAGCTCACCACCTCGGGCGCCACCGGCTACTTTGTGGAATATGCGGGAGAGGTCTTCCAAAACATGACCATGGAAGGACGCATGACCGTGTGCAATTTGAGCATAGAAATGGGTGCCCGTGGCGGTATGATCGCTCCGGACGAAACCACCTTCCACTACATCAAAGGAAGGGAATTTACCCCAAAAGGGGCGGACTGGGACAAGGCGATGGACTATTGGCAGACCCTGTACACCGATCCCGATGCGGTTTTTGACAAAGAACTCACGTTTGATGGCGCCCTGATCGAGCCCATGATCACCTATGGCACCAATCCCGGGATGGGAATGGGCATCTCCAAGGACATTCCCAACTCCAATATGGTCCAGGGCGGCGCATCGACCTACAAAAAATCGTTGCAGTACATGCAATTTGATGAGGGCGACTCCATGATCGGCAAGCCCATAGACTTTGTGTTCCTGGGAAGCTGTACCAACGGTCGCATTGAAGATTTCAGGGCCTTCGCCTCCATCGTAAAAGGACGGCAAAAGGCTAAAAACGTGACCGCTTGGTTGGTGCCCGGATCCCACAAGGTAGAAAAAGCCATTAAGGAAGAAGGGCTGCTGGACATTATTGAAGCGGCGGGATTTGAACTGCGGGAACCCGGTTGTTCTGCCTGTCTGGCCATGAACGACGACAAAGTGCCCCCGGGAAAACTTGCGGTGAGCACCAGCAACAGAAACTTTGAGGGAAGGCAGGGGCCCGGTTCCAGAACCATCTTGGCCAGCCCGCTCGTGGCCGCTGCGGCCGCCGTAACGGGCAAGGTCACGGATCCAAGGGAGCTCATGGAGAAAGCCTTGGCCTAGGGCATAAGCCCATAGCCGTACGCCATACGTTGTACCTTTTGCGCTGACCCCATTGGAAATGGGAGGTTTTAAAAAATATCAACGAGGCAACCCACCAAGACTTGGATGACCACGTCCAAAAGACCAAAGAGAAGTTTAAATTATTTAGTTGAAAAAATTAGAGATTAACCAACGCCACTGGCTAAGCGAACAGCGCTTGGCTTAAAGCATATAGCAATTAAAAATGGCCTACGACAAATTTACCACCCTGACCAGCACGGCAGTACCGCTCCCCATAGAAAATGTGGACACGGACCAGATCATTCCCGCACGCTTTCTAAAAGCCACGGAGCGCAAGGGCTTTGGCGACAACCTTTTCCGGGACTGGCGCTACCACCAGGACAATACCCCAAAAGAGGACTTTGTGCTCAATGACCCCACCTACAGCGGTAAGATTTTGGTGGGAGGCAAGAATTTTGGGTCCGGCTCTTCCAGGGAACACGCCGCCTGGGCCGTGTACGATTACGGGTTTCGCTGTGTGATATCCAGCTTCTTTGCCGATATCTTCCGGAACAATTGCCTTAACATTGGGGTGTTGCCGGTACAGGTAAGTGCCGATTTCCTTCAAAAAATATTCAACGAGATCGAAAAGGACCCGAAAACGGAGCTTAAGGTAAGCCTGGAACAGCAAAAAGTGACCCTTTTGGCCACTGGGGAAAGCGAATCCTTCGACATCAACGGATACAAAAAAGACAACATGACCAATGGGTTCGATGATATTGACTATCTCCTGAACATAAAACAAGACATTCAGGAATTCGCAAAGACCAGACCCTTTTAAACCCCATTCCCTTAGATTGTTGCCAAGAGCGGCCCAAGTGCATACAAAGGCTTTTCCTTATTTGCACCACGGCGCAACAGAATCAAATGAGCCCCTTTGCCCAAAAACAGTACAGGGGCCCGGGGCCTAGACCTGGGGAAAGAAGACCAACCTTTGACGGCGCTTTAAAAATGCGTACAGCAGCGATGAAGAAACGACACTTGGAAATTATGGATACCACCCTGCGGGACGGGGAGCAGACCAGTGGGGTATCGTTCACGGCATCTGAAAAGCTCACCTTGGCCAAATTGCTTTTAGAGGAGCTTCAAGTGGATCGGATAGAGGTGGCTTCAGCCAGGGTCTCGGACGGGGAGTTCCAAGCCGTTAAGAATATCATTGATTGGGCCAACGAACAGGACTGTGCCGAAAAAGTGGAGGTACTGACCTTTGTGGATGGCGGCACCTCCATAGAATGGATGCTCAAGGCCGGCGCCAAGGTGCAAAATCTGCTCACCAAGGGCTCGCTGAACCATTTGACCCATCAACTGAAAAAGACACCCGAGCAACATTTTGAGGCCATTGCCCAAGTGATACAGCGGGGCAATGAGGCCGGCATTACCACCAATGTTTATCTGGAAGATTGGAGCAACGGCATGCGCAATTCGCAGGACTATGTGTTCCAGTTCCTTGATTTCTTAACAAAACAACCCATAAAACGTGTGCTCCTCCCGGATACCCTGGGCGTGTTGACGCACAGGGAAACTTTCGCCTTCTTGGAGAAGACCATACAACGGTATCCCAACACCCATTTTGACTTTCACGGGCACAATGACTACGATCTGGGGGTTGCCAACGTAATGGAGGCCGTAAAGGCGGGCTGCCACGGACTCCATTTAACCGTGAACGGCATGGGCGAGAGGGCGGGGAATGCCCCATTGGCAAGTGCCATTGCCGTGATCAATGATTTTTTGCCCCAGGTAAAGACCCAAGTGAACGAGACCTCCCTCTACAAGGTAAGCAAACTGGTCTCTACCTTTACGGGATTTGGAATCCCCGCCAACAAACCCATTGTGGGCGACAATGTCTTTACCCAAACCGCTGGCATCCATGCAGATGGGGACAACAAGCACAACCTTTACTTCAGCGACCTGATGCCGGAACGTTTTGGCAGGAAACGAAAATATGCCCTTGGCAAAATGAGCGGAAAGGCCAACATCCAAAAGAACTTGGAAGAACTGGGCCTTACCCTGAATGACGAGGAGCTGCGCAAGGTAACGGCCCGCATCATTGAACTGGGAGACAAAAAGGAAAGGGTGACCAAGGAAGACCTGCCCTACATCATATCCGATGTGTTGGACAGCAGCTCCTTTCAGCAAAAGGTCTTCATAAAATCTTATGTGCTCACCCACGCCAAAGGCCTGCAGCCATCCACTACCCTATCCATGGAATACAACGGAAAGGTGTACGAAGAGCATGCCTCCGGCGATGGACAGTTCGATGCCTTCATGAACGCCCTGCACAAGGTTTACAGGACATTGAAAACAAAACTGCCGGAGCTGATCGATTATGCCGTACGGATTCCCCCGGGCAGTAATTCGGACGCCCTTTGTGAGACCATGATCACCTGGAAGACCAAGGAAAGGGATTTTGTGACCACGGGATTGGACTCGGACCAGACCGTGTCGGCCATCAAGGCCACCGAAAAAATGTTGAACATCATAGCCCCCTGACCCCTAAGAGAAGGAGTTTGCAAGGGGAAACCAAAACAATTAAACGCCTGCCTTAAGGCCGGACATAAAGTGAAAAGCAACAGAATATGAAAATGAACATCGCCTTATTGGCAGGAGACGGAATAGGACCGGAAGTCATTGATCAAGCGGTGAAGGTGTGCAATGCCATCGCCAAGAAATACCAACATGAAATTAGCTGGAAACCCGCCCTCACGGGAGCCGCTGCCATTGATGCCGTGGGCGAACCCTACCCGGACGACACCCACGCCATCTGTGCCGCCGCCGATGCCGTTCTCTTCGGTGCCATTGGCCACCCACGGTTTGACAATGACCCATCGGCCAAGGTGAGACCGGAGCAGGGCTTGCTTAAGATGCGCCAGAAACTGGGCCTTTTTGCCAATGTGCGCCCCACCTTTACCTTCCCTTCGCTCATTGATAAATCGCCCCTAAAGCGAGACCGCATTGAAGGGACCGACCTGATCATCCTCAGGGAACTCACCGGCGGGGTCTATTTTGGCGAACGCGGACGCAAAGATGGTGGTGAAACCGCTTTTGACACCATGACCTACCAACGTTTTGAGATCGAGCGATTGGCCAAAAAAGGGTTTGAAATGGCAATGAAACGCTCCAAAAAGCTCTGCTGTGTGGACAAGGCCAACGTATTGGAAGCGTCCCGTCTGTGGCGCGAGACCGTGCAGCGAATGGAAAAGGACTACCCGGAAGTGGAGGTGAGCTATGAATTTGTGGATGCCGTGGCCATGCGCCTCATTCAATGGCCAAAAGGATACGATGTGATCATCACCGCCAACCTCTTTGGCGATATCCTAACGGACGAGGCATCGGTCATTTCAGGGTCCATGGGCCTAATGCCCTCCTCTTCCGTGGGAAACACCGTTTCCCTCTACGAACCCATACACGGATCCTACCCACAGGCCGCCGGAAAGGACATTGCCAATCCCTTGGCCACGGTGCTCTCTGCCGCGATGCTCTTTGAGGACATGGACCTAACGGAAGAGGCCGCTGAAATAAGACGTGTGGTAAACAAATCCCTGGCGGAGGGCGTGGTGACCGAAGACCTTGCCGAAGGCAAAACCGCCCATAAGACCAGTGAAGTGGGAGATTGGTTGGCCAATGAAATCCAATAATTTTTACCTTTGATGAAGACAGCAAGTGCCCACCTCCATATGGCGGCCTTATTGATCCTGGGAGCCCTCATATTTCTCTACCTTGAAATGGAAAACACTCCCATGATCATGGCCTTTGTTGGTACGTTGATGGCGGGCTTTGGAAAGAACCTGTTTCAGAAGAAGAAAAGGTAGGCCTTTACAAAGCCGCTGGGCCCGCACTGAAATTGAAGATTTGGACCTATGCCAATACTTCCTTGAGCTCCTCAAAGAGTTGTTGCTCCTTTTCACTGAACCGCACCCCACCAAAACCAAGAAAATCGCCCTCCTTGGCTGCGTTGGCCACTTTTTCGGCCAAGTCAAGGACCATTTTTTTGTATTCGGCCACCACGGTAGCGCTTTCGTTCTTTTCCAATAGTTGCACCGCCTTTTTGCAATCGGCTAGGACAAAGGACCTGAGTTCTTCGGAAGATTTGGCCCCACTGGCCTTAAACCTTCCCATGACCCTTTTGCGCTGTTCCTTGGCATCTTCCATAGCCGCGGAGGGACTGCTGGTGTCCGGAAGCAGGGCCTGTATGAGCGGATTGCCCCCATACTCCTGTTTCGCGGCCATCATGCCGCGGGCGTTGGCAAACATTTCCTTGCTGGAACCTACAATACCGCTACTGTCCGCACCGGCCATGACCACGCCAACCAACTGGGGCAATGAAGCCACAAGATCCCATTCCCCATCGGTGTAGTTTTCAAATTTTTTCATAATGATTTGTGTTTGTTTGCGGTCAAGATAGCACATTGTGCCCAAATTAGGTGCCTATTTTTGTCTTTAACCCAGATGAAGCATTGGACTTTCTTAACGATGGACGCAACCTGCCATAAAATTGGGACTGCTGTGATTGAGATTTCGCCATCGCGGTGGTGAGGGTGCATCCATTGGGATGGTATCGGGAGGGCACGGACAGGGCACGGACAGGGAAAGGGAAAGACCTGGGAAAGTAAGGTTCCAGGGATTAAGATAGTCGTTCCTTAGATCAATTTTTCCTTCTTTTTTAGGCTGATGGTCTGGCACTGATGTCCATCATGCCCAAAAAGGAGCTGCTGTGCTCAGGGTGTTTCCTTGGGCATGGTGTACAGAACGGTCTCCACCACCCCCTTGCCGTCCGGGGAGGGAAGGGACAGCCACTTTTCTTGGTGGGCAACCGAAAAGTTGAAGGGCGGTGCGGTCAAAACCACGCCACTCCCCCGTCTTAAACGGGTGCCCTGACCCGAAATGATGTCCACGTTGGGATCAAAAGAACCCGAGGGCACATGCTCCGTGACCACCACATGCCCAAAACCGGAAAGCTTCCGTAGAATGGCATGGATTTCTTCATTGTTAAGATGCTGCAACACTTGCCGGAGCAGGGCGCAGTTCCCCTTGGGAAGCGGATCTTTGGCAATGTCCAGGCAGCGGAAGTCCAGCTTTGGCTCCCGGAACCGTGCTTTGTTATGGGCAATGAGCATGGGCACAATGTCCACCCCGATATAGCGGGAGGAAAAAGGGACCAATTCCCTGCCCACATTAAAGTCGCCACACCCCAGATCGCACACCACGGGAAGCGGATTGAAGGTGTTTAAAAATTGGGTCAATCGCTCCAGGTAAGGAACCGTAAGCCCAGGGTGGTGGGAACCTTGACCAGAATAAAAGCTGCCCTTGGGGCCGCCCCAAAGATTCTGGTCATAAATCTGTGCCATGGCCTCTTTCGTGGGCCACGGTTTTTTCTTATTTGGATGTAATTCCCTCCCCATTGCCGTTTTTAGACCGCAAAATTAAGGGGTTTTGTCCAGTTCATGACAAAGAGATTTCCACAGGGCACCGGACGGGCGCCAGGAAGCCCTTTGGCATTGATGCGGTAAGACGTGTGCCAAAAAAGTGGCGTTAGGGATTGAGGCTGGCCAAGTCCTTGGCCGGCGCATCGGCATCGGCATATACTTCTTTCACCAGGCGGTGCACCTCCGGTATAACGGTGCTGGCCAGTTTGGTAGGGCTGTTGAACAATACACAGATGCCCAGGTTGGTTTCGGGGTAAAGGGCAATCTCGTTCCTGTAACTGTTTACGCTGCCGCCGTGGTGCAAAACACGTTCCAGCTCCAGCCCGTTTTCCTCTTGAAAATGGTGCACCCGCCATCCCAGGGCATAGGCCGATTTCTGGTGCCCGGGCCACCGCTGATAGTATTTTCCGTTCTGGTTGAGCTCAATGATGGGGTCAAAAGCTTTTTCCAGATCCTCTTGCCCCAAGACATCTGGGTTGTGGCCCAGCAAAAAACGCATCCATTTGGCCATGTCCAAGGCACTGGCATTGATGCCCCCTGCCAATACGGCGTTATAATACTTATCGGTCAGCGGAAGTTGTTGCCAGGTTCTTCCGCGTTTTCTGTGGGGAAGGGCCACATTCTTCCCCTGTAACAAAGGCTTGTGGTCCATGGAAACTTGGGCCATTCCCAGGGGTTCAAAAAAACCTTGCGAAAGGAGTTCCTTGACGGACGTACCCGTGGCCCTTTCCATAAGTTCCTGCCCCATCGCGAACATGGCATTTTGGTAACTGTACTGTTCGCCGGGCCCACTGATGGGGTCCACCTCCACAAACCGCGGGGCAATATCCGATGGGGACAGTCCCGCTTCCACCAGGTTGGTATAACTGTGGTATGGCGTTCCCGAGGTATGGGAGAGCACGTGCCGCAATTGCACGGACCGGGTATGCCGATCGTTCCCAAACTGAAAATTGGGAACATGGTCCACAATGGCATCTTGCAGCGATAGCTGGCCATTTTTCTCCAGGCTGGTGGCCAGCACGCCCCCAAAGCCCTTGGAGAGGGAGCCCAGGCGAAACACGGTCTCTCCATTGACCCTGTTTTCCGTTTTTACGTTGCGCTTGCCAAAGCCACCGGCAAAGAGAATGGAATCCCCTTTTACCACACTGACACCGACACCCACAATGGTGCCATTGGCAATGGCCCCATCAAAATAATGCTTGAGCGAGTCCCGGAGACGTTGCTGCAGTTCCTGATGTTTTAGAAAGGCTTGTTGCGCCCCTTTGTTCTCTATGGAGGAAATGGGAACGGCCGCAGGGGTTTCCCCAAAAACCTCATCCGCATTCGTGGCCGCCAGGGAAAGCGCCACCATGGCCAAGATCCCAAAAAATAGTGTTATACGTTGCACGGGCTTTTCTTTACTTCTGCTTGGGGTACCGCTTTTGGCAATCCCCTATGAACAACGTTCAAATATGGAAAATGTTATACTCCCGTGAGCCCTGGCGCAGAAAAAAAACTTATGTAGTGGGAACAGGGCATCTCACAAAAGGGAGGCAATGAATGTGGAGCCGTGACGCGTAAAGTTCATATTGTACGAACATAAAAAAATGGGAACTTCCCATTTTTTTTACCCGGACCCGGGGTACACTATTTGTTGCTCAAAAAAAACTCATTCTAGTAAAAAACCACACCTTCTTAGAAGGTGGCTTTGGCTAGCCCCCATAGGGGGCGTCCCGGGCAAGTCCTAAAAATCGAATCTTTGCTGATGATCCTCGACTTTCTTCTCCTCACTCTCCTGG